>JASHOI010000661.1 GCA_030041195.1 Streptosporangiaceae bacterium
GAGCGCAGCATAAGCACCCAGCCCGGCCGAAGCAGGTCTCTCGCGAGGAACGCGAACGCGCCGCGGCACAGCAACGGACCCGCCAAGAGGAAGAACGCGCTCCAGAAGAGCGATCCACGCAAGAACGTGCCAGGCAAGAGCAGGAGCGCGCCACCCAAGCCGAACTCGAACGCGCCGCCGCCGAAGAGCGAGGCCGCCAAGAGCTGCAGCGCGCCGCCCAAGAACAGGCCAAACAAGAACGAGAACGCGCCGCACAGCTAGAACGCGAGCGGGCCGCGCAGGAACGCGCCCGGCAGCAGCAAGAACGTGTGGTCAAGCGAGAACAAAAGCGTACCACCCGCCATGATCGCGCCGCTGAGCGCGTGCGTGTAGCCGTGGCGAAGCGCGCCGCGCGGCAGGAGCTGGCGCGTGCGTTGCAAGAACGCGCCCGCGAAGAACAGGAGCGAATGGCACAACTCGCGCAGGAACGCGCGCGCCAAGAGGAAGAACGCGCTGCCGAAGAGCGCATCCGCCTAGAGCAGCAGCTCGAGGACTGGCAATGGGCGGAGCGGCGACGTGCTCGTCTTGAGCAGCAACGCGGGGAGGCGGAAGCCCGCGCCCGCCTCGAGCAGCAACGCGAGCAGACCGAGAAACGCGCCCGCGAGGACCGGGAACGCGAGCAGACCGAAACACGCGCCCGCGAGGACCGGGAACGCGAGCAGGCCGAAACACGCGCCCGCCAGGACCGGGAACGCGAGCAGGCCGAAACACGCGCCCGCCAGGACCGGGAACGCCAGGAGGCCAGCCCTAAACAGCCTGCGAGGCCTGACCGTGTGGCAAGCCCTGCTGCAGGTCCTGAACATACGGCTAGCCCAGAACGCGCCGCCAAACCGGCCGCGAGTCCCGAACGTGCAGACAAACCAGCAGAGCGCCGGGTCGCTGCCGCCGTGCTCACTCCACCGCGCCGGCTGGCCCAGCCCGAGCTTGGCCAGCGGACGAGCTTTAGACGCCATCGTGCGCCTGCCGCTATCGCCGCAGCGGTAGTTCTCCTAGGTTCCGGGTCCGTGCTCGTCGCGAGGTCCATGCATACCTCGGCGCACACTCCCCTGACGCCAGTCCAGATCAGTGCGGCGACGCGCAACCAGGCTGCAGCTTGGATCGCACAGCAAGTCAACCCCACAGCGGTCATGTCCTGCGATCCCCTGATGTGCCGGGCGCTCAAGGCGCACGGCGTCCCCGCGCACGACCTGCGCGTGCTCGAGGCTGGCGCCGCTGCCCCCACTGGCTCGCAGGTCGTCGTGGCAACGGCAGCCATCCGGAAGCAGTTCGGCAGGCGCCTGACCTCTGTGTATGCGCCCGCGGTGATCGCGAGCTTTGGCTCTGGGAAGGCGCGTATCGACGTCCGGGTGGTAGCACCAAACGGAGCTGCCGCATACATGTCCGAGCTCAGAGCCGATCAGCAACAAAGGGAAAAAGCCGGCACCGCACTCGTGACGACTGGACGCTTCGCGACTTCCGTAACAGCCCAGACTCAGCTGGACTCTGGGCAGGTCGACTCGCGGCTGATGCTCCTGCTCTCTTTGCTGGCCACCCAGAGTCGGCTCGACATTGCGGCATTCGGCGACTCTGGACCGGGCGCCACCGCTGGCATGCCGCTCCGTTCGGTGACTCTTACCGGCAGCGCAACAAACTTGAGTTCGGTCCTTTCGTCCTTGCGCTTGTCGCTGGGCTCGCTGCACCCCGCGCACATGAAGCTCATTCCGCGAGGCACAAGGTCCGAGCTGCTGATCGAGTTCGCCGCACCCAGCCCGCTGCAGTTGCTCCAGAGTCCGAACTTGTGATCACTAGCGCCGCCCCGAGGAACCGAGCAAGCATGGGCGTCGCGTTAGGGCCTATGTCCGTTCGCTGTCCAGCGCGGCCATCTGACCGGGATCGTAGCGATCACCGGCGACCTCGCCAGCGGGTACCGCTGTCTCGAGGGCGGCGAGTTCGGCGGGATCCAGGTTCAGCTCCAGGGCGCCGAGGGCCTCGGCCAGCCGGTCCCGCCGCTTGGTGCCGATCAGCGGGACGATGTCCCTGCCGCGAGACAGGACCCAGGCGATGGCCAGCTGGGCGGTTGTCACGCCATGAGACTGCGCGATCTTCTCCAGCTCGGCGAGCAGGGCCAGGTTGCGCTCCAGGTTCTCGCCCTGGAACCTGGGGAACCTGGCCCGCGGGTCGCCCGGCCCGATCTCGCGCGCGCTGGCGGTGGACAGCAGTCCCCGAGACAGCACCCCGTACGCGGTGACCCCGATGCCCAGCTCACGGACCGTGGGCAGGATCTGCGCCTCGATCCCGCGGCTCATCAGGGAGTACTCGATCTGCAGCGCGGAGACCGGGTAGACAGCGTGGGCCCGCCGGATGGTCGCGGCACCCACCTCGGACAGGCCGAGGTACCGGACAAAGCCGGCCTGGATCATCTCCGCGATCGCGCCGACCGTGTCCTCGATCGGGACCCGCGGGTCGAGCCGGGACGGCTGGTACAGATCGACGTAGTCGGTGCCGAGCCGCTGCAGCGAGTAGGCGAGCGAGTTCTTGGCCATGACCGGGCTGGTGTCGTGCCCGATGAACGCGCCACGGGGATCGCGCTGACCGCCGAACTTGACCTGGATGAACACGCTGTCGCGGGGCACACCGCGCAGGGCGTCGCGCAGCAGCATCTCGTTGTGGCCGGAGCCGTAGAAGTCAGCGGTGTCCAGCAGCGTGATCCCCGCGTCCAGCGCCGCCCGGATGGTGGCGACGTTTTCGTTCTCATCGGCCCGCCCGTAGATGCCAGACATGCCCAGCAGCCCGAGGCCGACCCTTGACACCTGAGGTCCTCCGCTGCCAAGCGGGACCATCTCCATCGGCTCCTCCATCAATAGCGGGCCCAGCCTACCGGCGTGATATTAGCCGGCTAACGCTTTCCCGCATAGACGCGCTCCCCGCCGACGTACGTGAGGTCGACCGATGCGCTGGCGATCTCGTCTGGCGGGCCCTGGAACGGGTCCCGGTCGAGAACGATCAGATCAGCGAGCTTACCGACCTCGACGACCCCGGTCTCGTCCAGATGGTTCACGTATGCGGAACCGGCCGTGTACGCGGCCAGCGCCTCGCCCAGGCTGAGGCTCTGGCCGGGCAGCAGCGGCTCGGCGCCGGTCCCCGGCAGCGTCCTGGTCACCGCGACCTGAATGGCGCGCAGCGGGTTCGCGCTGCTGACCGCCCAGTCACTGCCGGCCGCGAGGCGGGCGCCGGAGCGGAGCAGGTCGCCGAACAGATACTGGCGCGCGGCCCGTTCTGGCCCGATGAAAGGGATCGTCAGGTTGTCCATCTGCGGCTCGTGCGCGGCCCAGAGCGCCTGCACGTTCGCGGTCACGCCGAGCGCCGCGAACCTCGGGATGTCGTCGGGGTGCATCACCTGAAGGTGGGCGATGTGATGCCGGTTGTCGTTGGCGCCGTTGGCGGCGCGCGCGGCCTCGATGGCGTCCAGCGATTCCCGGACCGCGCGGTCGCCGATCGCGTGCAGGTGCACCTGGAACCCGTGCGCGTCCAGCAGCGTCACGTACTCCCGCAGGGCGGCCGCGTCCACGTGGGACAGGCCGCGGTTCGCGGTCTGGCAGCCGCAGACGTCAAGGTAAGGCTCGATCATCCCGGCAGTGAAGCTTTCCGCCACCCCGTCCTGCATGATCTTCACGGTGTTCGCGCGGAACCGGCCGGCCTGGCCCTGCTCGCGCCGGGCCAGGATCTCGGGCAGCTGCTCGCCGTCCCGGGTGCGGTCCCACCACAAGGCCCCCTGGACCCGGGCGGTCAGCGTGCCCGCCTCGGCCGCCGCCAGGTAGACCGGCAGTGAGTCCCCGGACCCGAGGTAGTCGCCGATGATCGCGTCCTGCCAGGCCGTGATCCCGCGCGCGTGCAGGTGCTCCTGGGCCTGGAGCAGCCCGCTGACCCGGTCGTCCAGCGTCAGCGCGGGCAGGTGGCGGCCCACCAGGGTGGCGGCTCCCTCGTGCAGGGTGCCCTGCGGCGAGCC
The DNA here is from genome assembly GCA_030041195.1 of Streptosporangiaceae bacterium. The sequence continues at coordinate 4,025 of JASHOI010000661.1, forward strand.
GTCGGCGGCGCGCTCGATCCTGCCGTCCGGCGGGTCCGGCGTCCCGGCGTCGACGCCGGCGATCTCCAGCGCGCGGGAACTGACCCACGCGCCGTGGCCGTCACGGTTGGTCAGGTACACGGGCCGGCCGCCGGCCACCTGGTCGAGCAGCTCGCGGCTCGGCGTTCCGCGCTCGAACCACTCCATCCGCCAGCCGCTGCCCGCGATCCATTCCCGGTCGGTGTGTGACGCCGCGTAGGCGCTGATCCTGGCGAGCGCGTCGTCCAGGCTGGCGGACCCGATCAGGTTGCACCCGATCATGGTCACCCCGGCCCACGCCGGATGGACGTGCGCGTCCTGGAACCCGGGCAGCAGCGCCCGGCCGCGCAGGTCCACCACCTCGGTGCGCGGGCCGATCAGCTCGCCGATGCCGGGGTCGCTCGCGCCGCCGGTGGCCACGATCCGGTCGCCGCGCACCGCGACCGCCTGCGGCCCCGTCCCGGCCGGGGCGACCCGGCGCCGGCCGGGATCGGCCGGATCCGCGGTATAGACCGCTCCGCCGGTGAACACCACGTCCGCCTGCGCGCCCATGCGCTCTCCTCTCACCGCCGCGCCGCGGTTCCCTGCCGCCACGGCCGTCCCATCATGGCGCAACTTCGCGCGGCCGACTCTGCCGGGCGCCGCGGCCCAGGCCGGGCGATTGCCGCCACGATCCATCAAAGATGAGCGGAGATGCGAGGATTGCACTCATGGCGCATGTGGATGCCGCAGCAGACTGCTTTGTCTGCCGCAAGCACTGGGAGCAGGGACCGCTGCTGCCGGGCGGTCCGGTCGCCGAGGACGACCTGGTCGTGGTCTCCCACTTGTCGCCGGAGGCGCCGGGGCGCTCCGGCGCCCCGGCCTACCTGGGACATCTGCTGGTGGAGCCCAAACGGCACGCGCCGGGGCTTGAGGATCTCACCGACCCGGAGGCCAGGGCCGTGGGCCTGTGGTGCTCCCGCGCCAGCCGGGCGCTGCGTGAGGTGGCGCGGGCCGAGCACGTCTACGCGGCCGTCATCGGCGACGGCATGCAGCACCTGCATATCCACCTGATGCCGAGGTACCCCGGCACGCCGCGCGAGTACTGGTGGGATGCCGTGGACGAATGGCCGGATGCCCGCCGCGGCAGGGAGCCGGAGATCTCGATCCTGGTGGCGAACCTGCGCGCCTACCTCAACTCTGTGGAGGTCGGCTGACCGCGGATGACGCGCCGTCGCTGACAACTACCCCGTGATGATCCTGGTGAAGGGATTCAGAGCGCCGCGCGGCGCTAGTGGCACCACGCCCCTTGACAGGGCATGGTGCCAAGCGTGCACGGCGCCGCCGTGCACGTCCCGCGGCCTCGCGGACCTGGCATCGCAGTACCAGACCGGCCTAGGCCGCACACTCCCGGCACACGAGCTGCCCGCCGCGGGTTTCGGCAAGCTGGCTCCTGTGGTGCACGAGGAAGCAACTCGAGCACGTGAACTCGTCGGCCCGGCGCGGGATCACGTGGAATGACAGCTCCTCGTTGGACAGGTCCGCTCCGGGCAGTTCCAGCGACTCAGCAACATCGTCCGGGTCGACGTCGATCGCGGTCGATGACTTGTCCATCCGGCGTGCCTGGAGCTCTTGCAGACTGTCCTCGGTGAGCTCGTCGTCTGTCTTCCTCGGGCTGTCGTAGTCGGTAGCCATGTGGCCCTAACCCCTCCATCTTCTTCACCTATCGCGCGGGTGTAACGCTCAGGAAGCCTCGGTTGTGCCCGAATCCGGCGGGGAATTCTGTCACGTCCCGGCGCCTGGTACACGTACCACGCCTCCCCGGCGGTTCGTGTCGCAACGGGTCCTGCGCCGGAGCACCGCCGTAGACCTCGCATTCCATCTAAAATCTCGGGTGATAACTTGCTCCATCTACTCGATCAGCGCCCCTAGCAGGCACAAAGGTGCGTACGGTGCGAACCGTCCATCTCGATCGCCTGCACGACCCCGCGGAGACGGTTTATGCCCCACGTCCAGCCGCTACATGCCGACGACCCCAGTCACGTGGGCCGCTACCGGCTGAGTGGGCGGATCGCGGGGATGCCAGGCGCCGGCCCGGCCTACCTTGCCAGGACCGCCGACGGCAGCGAGGTGACAATCACGCTGCTGGACGGCGACTGGACGTCCGACCCTGCCGAACGGGACCGGTTCACCGCGGAGGCGAACGCCGCCTCAAGGGTCGCGCCGTTCTGCGCGGCACGGATCCTGGGGGCCGGATTCGAGGGCAAGCAGGCGTTCCTCGTCAGCGAGTACGTCCCGGGCCCCTCGCTGCGCGAGTACCTCACCGAGGAGGGGCCCTGGGAAGGCCGAGACCTCGAGGCGCTGGCCATCGGGACCGCCACCGGGCTGGCAGCGATCCACCAGGCCGGGCTGGTACACGGGGACTTTGGCCCCGACCACGTCGTGCTGGGCACGGACGGCCCGCGGGTCATCGAGTTCGGGATCACCCCACCTTACGGTTCGGCAACCCCCGCCGCCGACATGCGCGCCTGGGCGCAGACCCTGCTGGTCGCGGCCGCCGGCGGACGCCAAGAGCCCGCCTATGAAGACCTGGAGCTGCTGCCCGAGCCGCTGCGCACGCTGGCGACCGAGTGCCTGTCCGGGGGCCCCGGTGACCAGCCGACGGCGCGTTCGGTCGTGATGGAACTGCTCGGCGACAGCGAGCCGCCAGCCGGGGTTCTCGCGGAAGGGGCGAGGCGGGCGGCCCCAGCCGGGCTGCCGCCGGTCGTGGAGCCCAGCCAGGAACCACCGCGCCGGGGCCGGGGCCGGGGCCGCAGAGCGGTGACGCTGTGGTGGGCAACCGGCGTGGCGGTCTGCATCGTGGCCATCGCACTGGTCATCCACATCGCGCAGAACAAGAGCGGCCAGCCCGCCCCGAGCCCGACCAGGACGGCGAGCCCGCACCCGAACGCGTCGCACTCAGCCAGTCCGGCGCACCCCGCCACGATCCCCGCGTCGCTGGCGGGCACCTGGTCCGGCCAGGTCATCCAGAACAGCTCGTCCGGCACGTTCAGCGTCACCGTCGACGTGACCCTGACCTCCGGCGCCACCGAGGGGTCGGTCCACTACTCGGGCCCGGGGTTCACCTGCAGCGATAACCTCAGCCTGGTGTCGGATGTGTTCAGCTCGCTCAAGATGGGCCAGGTAGTCGTCAAGGGCCCGTGCCAGCGCGGAACGGTCACGCTGATCCCGACCTCGTCGAGCACCCTGCAGTTCAGCTTCAAGGGCAAGGGCGCGCCCGCGGCCACGGGGATGCTGACAAAGACCACGTAGAACCGGTCAGGCGTCCCGCTCCGGGTCCGTGCTCTCCAGCAGGCCGATCAGCTCGCCGAACAGCGGCGGCGCGGCCGCGACCGTCATCGACGGGCTCGGCGACCTGCCGTGCAGCCCGGTGACCTTGGCGCCGGCCTCGGCCGCGATCAGCCCGCCCGCCGCGATGTCCCAGAGGTTGACGCCCCGCTCGTAGTAGGCGTCCACGGTTCCCGAGGCCACCGAGCACAGGTCCACGGCTGCCGACCCGCCGCGCCGGATGTCGCGCACCCGGGGCAGCACCGCCGCCAGCACCTCGCCCTGGACCTGCCGGCGCCCGGCCTCGTACCCGAAGCCCGTCGCCACCAGCGCCTGGGCGAGCGGCACGTCACGGTTGCAGGCCAGCCTGGTCGGGGATCCGGTGTCCTCGCCGCGCCAGTCCAGGGCGCCCGAGCTCAGCCACGCGCCGGTGCCCAGCCCCGCGCTATACAGCTCGTCCCGCCGCGGGACGAACACCGCCCCAGCCACGACGGTGCCGTCCACCTCGGCGGCGATGCTGACCGCCCAGTCCGGAAGCCCGTACAGGTAGTTGACGCTGCCGTCCAGCGGGTCCACGATCCAGCGGACGGCCGTGATTTTCCCGCCCGTCCCCCCCGGCCCGCCCGTCCCCCCCTTCCCGCCCGTCCCCCCAGGCCCCTGCCCGTCCCGGGGGCCGGTCTCGCCGCCCTCCTCGCCGAGGATCCGGTCGCCGGGCCGCTCCTCGGCGATCAGGCCCCTGATCAGTGCCTCAGCCGACCGGTCGGCCTCGGTCACCACGTCGGTGGGGCTGGACTTGGTGGCCACCACCTCCGGACGGCCGCCGCTGCCGATCAGCAGCCGGCCGGCGTCCACCGCCACCTTGCACGCCAGGTCCAGCAGGCCGGCCGTGCTCTCGGTCTCCGCCGCGGTCATCCGGTCACCCCGCTCGCTCATTCCGCGGCCCGCGGCCGGGCCGCGCCCGCACCGCAGCAGCCGCTGCCGCACACGCCGACCGTCGGCCCCAGGCCGCCGAGGGCCCGCGGCGGCAGCCCGTCCTGCCGTTCGGCCACCAGCTCGGTGATCATGGCGACGAACCGGGGATCGGTGCTCGGTGTCGCCGCGCGCGCCAGCGGCAGGCCGAGCCGCTCGGCCTGCCGCACCGCCTCCACGTCGAGGTCGAAGACGACCTCCATGTGATCGGAGACGAAGCCGATCGGGACCACCACGACCGCGCTGGACCCCGACTCGGCCAGCCCGGTGAGGCAGTCCCCGATGTCAGGGCTGAGCCAGGGCACCGACGGCGGGCCGCTGCGGCTCTGGTAGACCAGCCGCCACGAATCAGCGCGGCCGAGCCGCTCGGCCACCAGGCGTGACGCCTCGGCCAGCTGCCTGGAGTACGCACCCCCGGCCGGACCGCTGGCCGCGGCCATCGTTTCGGGGATGCTGTGCGCAGTGAAGACAAGATCATAAGTGCCCTGAACGGGTAGCGGCAGCGACTCGGCTGCGCTGCGCGCGGCGTCGGCAAACGGCTCGATGAAACCCGGGTGGTTGAAGAACTGCCGCAGCTTGTCGATCCGCGGGGCGCCCGGCACCGCCGCCCTGGCCCGCTCGATGTCCTCCAGGTACTGCCTGCAACTCGAATAGCAGCTGTAAGCGGACGTGACGAACGCTATCGCGTGCCGCCTGCCGTCGGCGGCCATGGCCGCCACCGTGTCGGTGAGCAGCGGATCCCAGTTCCGGTTTCCCCAGTAGACGGGCAGGTCGACGCCGCTGGCCGCGAAGTCCTTCTCGACCGCGGCGAGCAGGTCACGGCACTGCTGGTTGATCGGGCTGACCCCGCCGAACCGGTAGTAGTGCTCGGCGACGTGCTCCAGCCGCTCCCGCGGCACGCCGCGGCCGCGGGTGACGTTCTCCAGGAACGGCACCACGTCGTCCCGTCCCTCGGGGCCGCCGAACGAGACAAGCAGGAACGAGTCATAGCGGGGCATGGAACCATCCAACCAGGCCTGGCGGACTGCCTCGTGAGGACGCCGGCAGTGCCAGGTCAGGAATAGTCCTGGGCGTACTCGGCGGCGAGCGCGAGCACCTCGCTGACGTACCAGTCCGCGTGGTTGTAGTCGAAGATGGCGGCGGACAGCGAGGCGCCCCCGGCCGCGGCCCCGTCGGCGCACAGCATCCTCGCGGCCGACGGCACCGCGTCATAGGGGTTCATGATGTTCGGCGCACCGGTCTGGCCGAACCCGTCGATGCCCCAGATGGCCCACGTGGAGGGCAGGAACTGCATCGGCCCGAGCGCGCCCGCCGACGACGGGCCGTCGTTGGTCCCGTCCGCGCTCTCGATCTGGCCGATGGCGGCCAGCACGGTCCAGGACAGCCCGGGACAGTAATCGGCGGCCGAGTCCTGGAACAACTGCAGGTACGTCGTCGGCAGCTGGCTGGAGCTTGGCTTCGTCACCGGGAGCTGCTGCTGCCGCAGGCTGACGATCTCGCCCGAGGGCCCGAGCACGGTCTTGACCTCCGCGATCAGCTTGGTCAGGCTGACGCCCGGCGCGCTGATCAGCGCGGCCACGCGGTGCACGAGGCCGAGCTGGGCGGAAAGCTGAGTGTCGACGAGCAGGTCGACTCCCTCGATGCCCAGCGAGGCAGCGGCGCCGAACCGGACCGTCCGCGTGGTCGCGCCGGCGAGCTGATAGCTGGCTCCGGTGCGCAGGCCGAGGCTGGCGCGCGCGGTGTCGGCGGCGACGAACTCCCCACCGGCCAGGGCCGTCCAGAAGGGCTGGTCCGAGGCGGTCTGCAGGGGTACCCAGGACCGGAACTGCGCCGGGTTCACGCCGATGACGCTGACCGGCCGCCCGCCCGCCTTGATCTCCGCGCCGTCGAACGCGATCAGGTTCCGCACCCCGCTGATCTTGTTCAGCCTGGCCAGCTGCTGGCTGGAAAGCCCGGTTCGCGAGACGATCAGCAGGTCCGGCAGGATGATCTGCCGGAACGAGGCCGCTGCGGCGTGCGGAGAGGCTGGTGCTGCCGCCGCCGGCGCTATGGGTACTTTGCCCGATTCCCCCGAGGCGGGCTGGATGATCCCGGCGTAGGCGCCGACGCCGACCAGGACGAGCGCACCGCACCCCGCCACGCCGCGGAGCATGAAGGGTCTGGAAATGGTGGCACGTCGCCCGAGGCCCTCGATCAGCCGTCCCATCATCGCGTTACACCCTAACCCGGCGCATAGCCGCTCCGAAATGGACAGTACCGAATTGCCGGTCCGCGGCATAGCCGCCGCTGACGGAACGTCATAAGCCTGAGATACGGTTCATCACGGAGGTTGGCGAAGGAATGCTGCAGGTCAGGGAGCGGGGCGAGCGGCGCGGGAACCCGTTCCTTGAAGTCCTCGCCAGGCCGGGCGCGTGGCGATTTTCGGCCGCGGGCGCGATTGGCCGGATGCCGATGTCCATGTTTGGCCTCGGCACGGTGCTGCTGGTCGCCTCGGTGACCGGCAGCTACGGGCAGGCCGGGATCGTGGCCGCGGCAGGCTCGGTCGGCTACGCGGTCTGCGCGCCGCAGGCCGCCAGGCTGGCCGACCGGTTCGGGCAGCGCCGGGTGCTGGTGCCGCTCGCCGCGTTCTTCGCCGTCTGCACGCTGGCGCTCATCGGCTGCGCCGAGTTGCACGCCCCGCTGTGGGCGCTGCTGATCAGCGGCGGTCTCGCCGGGGCCTCGATGCCGTCCCTCGGCTCCATGGTCAGGGCCCGGTGGAGCGCGCTGCTCGGTGACTCGCCGCTGCTGCACACCGCGTTCTCGCTCGAGTCGGTCGCCGACGAGACGATCTTCGTGATCGGCCCGGCTGTGGTCACGCTGCTCGCGACCGAGGTATATCCCGCCGCCGGGGTGGCCGTGGCCATGGTGGCCTGCGTCGGCGGGACGCTGCTGTTCGCCGCGCAGCGCCGCACCGAGCCCCCGGTGACCAGCACCGTGCCGCGCAGCCATGGCGGATTCGCCCTCCCCGCGCCGGGCCTGGTCACGCTGGCGCCGGTCTACTTCTGCATGGGCGCGATGTTCGCCACGATCGACCTGTCGACCGTGGATTTCGCCCAGGAGCACGGGCACAAGCCGCTGGCCGGGTTCATCCTCGGCGCGTACGCGCTCGGCAGCGCCGTCGGCGGCCTCTGCTACGGGTCCAGGTCCTGGCCGGGGCCTGTGCACCGCAGGTTCGCGATCACACTGTGCCTGGTCACCGCCGGAACGGCGACCTTCTGGGCCATGCCCAGCCTGGTCGTTCTCGCGGTCGTTATCTTCTGCTCCGGGCTGGGCATCTCGCCGACGTTCATTTCCGGCTTCAGCCTGATCGACCAGCAGGCGCCGGCCAGCCGGCGCACCGAGGGGATGGCGTGGCTCACGTCGGCGATCTCGGTCGGCGTCGCCGCCGGCTCGTCGATCGCCGGCCAGATCATCGACGCGGCCGGGGCCCGCTGGGGCTACGTGTTCGCCGCCGGGTGCGGTGCGACGGCCGCGATAGCGTGCCTGCTGGGCCTGCGCAGGCTGCGCGTGGTGCCGGTGCACGCGGAACCGGCACAATGGGCCGATGCGGAGTAATGACCCGCCGCCGGTGATGTGGCGGAACTGGGCGGGCAACCAGTCGGCGCGGCCGCGCAGGTCCGCCCTGCCGCGCTCGTCGGAAGAGGTGGCCGACGAGGTCCGCAAGGCGGCCGCCGACGGGCTGACCCTCCGGATGGCCGGCACCGGGCATTCGTTCACGCCGGCCGCGGCCACCGACGGCGTGCTGCTGTACCCGGGCGGGATGACCAGCATCAGATCGGTGGACACGGCCGCGGGCCTGGTCACGGTCGAGGCCGGCTGCCCGCTGCGCGTGCTCAACGCCGCGCTGCTCGCCCGGGGCCTTTCGCTGGCGAACATGGGTGACATCCAGGTGCAGACCGTGGCCGGCGCGATCCAGACCGGGACCCACGGTACCGGCCGCGACATCGGCGGCATGGCGGCCCAGGTGGCCGGCCTGGAACTGGTCCTGGCGGACGGAACCATCACGTCGTGCACCGCCGACTCGCCCGCCGACGGCCTGTTCGACGCCGCGCGGGTCGGGCTTGGCGCACTCGGGGTGGTGACCGCCGTCACGTTCCGGGTAGTTCCGGCATTTCTCCTTGAGGCCAGGGAGGAACCGATGCGGTGGTCCGAGGTGATTTCCCGGCTGGACGAGCTGACCTCAGAGAACGAGCACTTCGAGTTCTACTGGTTCCCGCACACCGAGGGCTGCCTGACCAAGCGCAACAACCGGTCGCCCGGGCCGCCGCGGCCGCTGCCCAGGTGGCGGTACCTGCTCGATGACGAGTTCCTGTCGAACACGGTGTTCGGGGCCACCTGCAGGCTCGGCCACGCCGTTCCCGGGGTGATCAAGACGGTTAACGGCGCGGCCGGGAAGGCTCTCGGCTCGCGCACTTACGTCGACGCCGCGTACCGGGTGTTCACCAGCCCGCGGCGGGTCCGGTTCAAGGAGGAGGAGTACGCGATCCCGCGCGAGTCCCTGGCCGGCGTGCTCGCCGAGATCAGGGCCCTGTTCGCCCGCCGGGACTGGCGGATCAGCTTCCCGATCGAGGTCAGGGTCACTCCAGGCGACGATCCCTGGCTGTCAACCGCCTTCGGCCGCGACAGCGCCTACATCGCGATCCACGTCTTCCATTCTTCGCCGCACGAGGAGTACTTCCGCGACGTGGAGGCCCTGATGACAGCCGTCGCCGGGCGGCCGCACTGGGGCAAGATGCATACCAGAAGCGCGGAGTACCTTCGTCAGGCGTACCCTAAGCACGGGGACTTTGTCGCGCTGCGCGGCAAACTCGATCCCGAGCGCCGGTTCGGCAACCCTTACCTGACTCAGGTGCTGGGCCCGTGACCGCCGGGGAAAGCCGACATGATCTGTCGGAGGAAGCGCGCTTGAGGGGCGGCGCGGGAAGGAAGCACCGTTGATGGAGCCGCGCAGGAATGGCACGCCGGGCGGGCCGCGCTAGTGGAGGGCGAGACAGCGTCGGCTGTGGGCTCCGCGGGCGGCAAACCAAGCGGAGCGGGCGGTATGAGCGGATCAAGTCGGGTACGGCCTTCGCTGGGCGGCGGCGCGCCGGCGCAGGAACGCGAGCTCGGGCCACAGGGCCGGCAGACCGTGAAGAAACTGCTCGACGCCGGCATGGCCGAGTTCAACGAGCGCGGTTTCCAGGCGGTGCGCGTCGACGATGTGGTACGCCGGGCCAAGACCTCACACGGCACCTTCTACCTGTATTTCTCGAGCAAGGACGACCTGTTCCGGACGCTGCTGCGGGACGCGCTGCGGGACATGGAGATCATGACCGGCGATTTCCCGGTCGTGACCAGGAACGATTCTGGGCGCGAGGCGCTGCGCGCCTGGGTACGGCAGTTCTTCGACACCTATGCGGCGCACGGCCCGGTGCTGCGGATCCTGACTTCGGCCGACGACGTCAACGAGGAGGTCTACGGCGAGGGGCTGCAGGTGATGTTCCGCGTCGCCGAGGCCATGACGCAGGGCATGACCGCGGCCGTGTCGGCCGCCCGCATCGCCGGCGACGAGGCGTCCGCCGTGCCCGAGCACGCCGAACTGACCGCCGTCGCCTGCCTGATGATGCTGGAGCGGATCAACTATCTGCTGAGCGTGGAGGTCGGGCTGCCGAAGGACGAGATGATCGAGCGGCTCAGCGCCATCATCTACGCGGCCTTCCACCTGTCCTGAACCCCGGGAGCGGGGCGTGGCGCGGGCCCAACCTGGGTTCGGCACTCCCGGACCAGGGGCAGAATCGTTGACGTGCGATTCCTTACCGAGCAACTACCGTTTCACGACCTCGCCTATAGCGACGTGTTCCTCGTGCCGAGCCGTTCGGCGGTGTCCTCCAGGCTCGACGTGAGCCTCGCCAGCAGCGACGGCAGCGGCACCACGATCCCGGTGATCGTGGCCAACATGACCGCGGTCGCCGGGCGCAGGATGGCCGAGACCGTGGCCCGCCGCGGCGGCCTGGCCGTGCTCCCGCAGGACATCCCCGTCGACGTGGTCGCCGAGGTGGTGTCGTGGGTGAAGAGCCGCGACCTGGTGCACGACACCCCGCTGACGCTGGGCCCCGAGGCCACCACCGGGCACGCGCTCAGCCTGCTGCCCAAGCGCGCGCACGGCGCCGTGGTCGTGGTCGAGGACGGGCGCCCCGTCGGCGTGGTCACCGAGTCCGACTGCAACGGCGTGGACCGGTTCACCCAGCTGCGCCAGGTCATGTCCACCGATCTGTTCACGCTGCCCGCCGGGACCGACCCGGAGCACGCGTTCGGGCTGCTGCACGAGGGCAGGCACCGGCTCGCCCCGGTGGTGGACGGCGCCGGCCGGTGCGTCGGCATCCTGACCCGCACCGGTGCGCTGCGCGCGACCCTCTACCAGCCGGCCACCGACCGGCGCGGGCGGCTGCGGATCGGGGCGGCGATCGGCATCAACGGCGACGTCGCGGGCAAGGCCAAGCTGCTGCTGGACGCCGGCGCCGACCTGCTGGTGGTCGACACCGCCCACGGTCACCAGGACAAGATGATCCACGCGCTGCGCGCGGTGCGGGACATCTCCCCGGCGGTGCCGGTCATCGCCGGCAACGTCGTGACCGCGGCCGGCGTCGCCGACCTGGTCGAAGCCGGCGCCGACATCGTCAAGGTCGGCGTGGGCCCGGGCGCGATGTGCACCACCCGGATGATGACCGGGGTCGGCCGGCCCCAGTTCAGCGCCGTGCTGGAGTGCGCGGCCGAGGCCCGGCAGCTCGGCGCCCACGTGTGGGCCGACGGCGGCGTGCGCTACCCGAGGGACGTCGCGCTCGCGCTGGCGGCCGGCGCGTCCAACGTCATGATCGGCTCGTGGTTCGCCGGCACCTGCGAGTCGCCCGGCGACGTGTTCCGCGACGCGGACGGCCGCCTGTACAAGGAGAGCTTCGGCATGGCCTCGGCCCGGGCGGTGCGGCTGCGCGCGGCCGCCGACTCACCGTTCGAGCGGGCGCGCAAGGAACTGTTCGAGGAGGGCATCTCCAGCTCGCGGATGTACCTGGACCCGCAGCGCCCCGGCGTCGAGGACCTGATCGACTCGATCACGGCCGGCCTGCGCAGCGCCTGCACCTACGCGGGCGCCAGCGACTTGGACGAACTGCA
>JASHOI010000662.1 GCA_030041195.1 Streptosporangiaceae bacterium
TGCTGCCGGAGGGCGCGGCCGCCTACTTCCCGCCGTGGGAGACCCTCCCCCATGAGCGGCTGTCGCCGCGCTCCGACACCTCGGGGCAGCGGCTCGCCGTGCTGCGCAGGCTCGCCCACCCCGACCCGGCCGACCCGAGGTCCGGCCCGCTCACGGTCGTCGCCACCCCGGTGCGCTGCCTGCTTCAGCCCATGGTCGGCGGGCTCGGCGAGCTCGAGCCGGTCCGGCTCCGCCAGGATCAGACCGCGGATCTCGACGACCTGGTCACCCGGCTGGTGGACATCGGGTACGCGCGGACCGAGCTGGTGGAGAAGCGCGGCGACCTGGCCGTGCGCGGCGGCATCCTCGACGTGTTCCCGCCCACCGAGGAGCACCCGGTGCGGATCGAGTTCTTCGGCGACACCGTCGAGGAGATCCGGTTCTTCCGGGTGGCCGACCAGCGCAGCCTTTACCCCGCCCCGGCCGGGCTGTGGGCGCCGCCATGCCGCGAGCTGCTGCTGACCCGGGCCGTGCGGGGCCGGGCCAGGGAGCTCGCCTCCGAGTGGCCCGGACTGTCCGACGTGCTCGGCAGGATCGCCGACGGCATCACGGTCGAGGGCATGGAGGCGTTCGCGCCGGTGCTGGCCGACCGGATGGAACTGCTGCTCGACTACGTGCCGGCGGGCGGGTTCGTGGTCGCCTGCGACCCGGAGCGGATCCGGACCCGCGCCACCGAGCTGGTCAGGACCAGCCAGGAGTTCCTCGAGGCGTCCTGGGTGAACGCGGCGGCGGGCGGCGAGGTCCCGATCGACCTCGGCGCGGCGGCGTTCCGGCCGATCACCGAGATCAGGGACGTGGCCGAGGCGGCGGGGCTGCCCTGGTGGACCGTCACGCCGTTCGTCGCTGGCCCGGATGCGAGAGGGCCCGGGAGGTGGGTGGGGGCCGAACCGGCGGCCGGCCCGGCGATGATTCCGGGTACCGCGATACCCGTGGACCCCGGCGCGGGGTCCGGAACCGGGCCGGAGAACGGCCGTGAGCCCGACCAGGCCGGACGCGTAACGTTCCAGGCGGATGCGAGCCCGGCGCAGGCATACCGTGGCGATACCGCGCGCGTGGTTGCCGACATCCGGCGCTGGGTCGCGGACCGGTGGCGCGTGGTGCTGGTCACCGAGGGGCACGGCCCGGCGCAGCGGCTGGCCGAGCTGCTGCGCAGCGAGAACCTCGGCGCCCGGCTCAACGACGTGGGCGATCCGGGCGTGCTCCCCGAGCCGGACGTCGTGCACGTGGCGACCGGGATGATCGCCAACGGCTTCACCTGGCCGTCGGTGCGGCTCGCGGTGCTGTCCGAGGCCGACATGGCCGGCCAGCGCACCGGGGCGGCCGGGCACGAGCGGATGCCGAGCAGGCGGCGCGGCGGCATCGACCCGCTGCAGCTCGTTCCCGGCGACTACATCGTGCACGAGCAGCACGGCGTCGGCCGGTACCTGGAGATGACCAGCCGGACCGTGGCCGGTGCCACCAGGGAGTACCTGGTCATCGAGTACGCGCCGAGCAGGCGCGGCCAGCCGCCGGACCGGCTGTACCTGCCCACCGACCAGCTGGACGAGGTCACCAGGTACTCCGGCGGCGAGGCGCCGAGCCTGCACCGGCTCGGCGGCGCCGACTGGGCCAAGACCAAGGGCCGCGCACGGCGCGCGGTCCGGGAGATCGCCGCCGAGCTGATCCGGCTGTACTCGGCGCGGACCGCGTCGCCCGGCCACGCCTTCGGCCCGGACACGCCGTGGCAGCGCGAGCTCGAGGACGCGTTCCCTTACGCCGAGACGCCGGACCAGGTTGCGGCGATCGACGAGGTCAAGCGGGACATGGAACGACCGGTGCCGATGGACCGGCTGATCTGCGGCGACGTCGGCTACGGCAAGACCGAGATCGCGGTGCGGGCGGCGTTCAAGGCGGTGCAGGACGGCATGCAGGTGGCCGTGCTGGTGCCGACCACGCTGCTGGCGCAGCAGCACCTGGCCACGTTCAGCGAGCGGTACGCGCCGTTCCCGGTGGAGATCCGGCCGATGTCGCGGTTCCAGAGCGACGCCGAGGTCGCCGACACGCTGGCCGGGCTGGCCGAGGGCAAGGTCGACGTCGTGATCGGCACGCACCGGCTGCTGTCGCCCGAGGTCAGGTTCGCCCGGCTGGGCCTGCTGATCATCGACGAGGAGCAGCGGTTCGGGGTCGAGCACAAGGAGTACTTCAAGCAGCTGCGCACCGAGGTGGACGTGCTCGCGATGTCCGCCACGCCGATCCCGCGCACGCTGGAGATGGGCGTGGCCGGGATCCGGGAGATGTCCACGATCCAGACCCCGCCCGAGGAACGGCACCCGGTGCTGACGTTCGTCGGCCCGTACGACGAGAAGCAGATCGCCGCCGCGATCCGGCGTGAGCTGCTGCGCGACGGCCAGACGTTCTTCGTGCACAACCGGGTGTCCTCGATCAGCAGGGTGGCCGCGCGGATCGCCGAGCTGGTGCCCGAGGCCAGGGTGGCGGTGGCGCACGGGCAGATGAACGAGCACGTGCTCGAGGACGTGATGAGCCAGTTCCTCGACCGCAACTGCGACGTGCTGGTGTCGACCACGATCGTGGAGTCCGGGCTCGACATCCCGAACGCGAACACGCTGATCGTGGACCGCGCCGACGCCTACGGCCTGCCGCAGCTGCACCAGCTGCGCGGCCGGGTCGGCCGGGGGCGCGAGCGCGGCTACTGCTACTTCACGTTCCCGCCGGAGAAGCCGCTGACCGAGACCGCGCACGAGCGGCTGGCCACGATCCAGCAGCACAGCGGCACCGGCGCCGGGATGTACGTGGCGCTCAAGGACCTGGAGATCCGCGGGGCCGGCAATCTGCTCGGCGGTGAGCAGTCCGGGCACATCGCGGGCGTCGGGTTCGACCTGTACGTGCGCATGATCGGCGAGGCCGTCACCGAGCTGCGCGGCGAGGGCCCGGCGGAGCGTCCCGAGGTCAGGGTGGAGCTGCCGGTCGACGCGCACATCCCGCACGACTACGTGCCCGGCGAGCGGCTGCGGCTCGAGGCCTACACGCGGATCGCCGCGATCGATTCCGTCGATGACATCACGGCGGTCCGCGACGAGCTGACCGACCGGTACGGGCCGCCGCCGCAGCCGGTGCTCAACCTGCTCTCGGTGGCCCGGCTGCGCGCATCGGCCCGGCGGGCCGGCCTCACCGACATCGCACAGCAGGGCAACCACATCCGGTTCTCGCCGGTGGAACTGCCCGAGTCGCGCGAGGTGCGGGTGCAGCGGCTGTACCCAAGGACGCTGCTCAAGCGGGCGGTGCGTACCATGCTCGTACCGGCGCCGAAGGCGGACGGCGCACGGGCTCAGCCCGGGCGGTCGGCCCCGGCGCGGTCGGTGTCCCTTGGCGCCCCGCCACTGCGCGATCAGGAACTGCTCGCCTGGTGCGAGGAGCTGATCGAGGCGGTGCTCGGCGGTGCCGCCCCGGCCGGACAGCAAGCGTGAGGAGTGGAGCGTGCTGCGCACCTGGATAAAGCCGGCCATTGCCGTGGGTGTCTGCGGCCTGGCGGTGGCCGCGTGCGGGACGGTGAGGATGGGTGCCGCCGCGATCGTCGGCAGTCAGCGCGTCTCGTCCAGCAACCTGTCCGCCCAGGTCGCCAACCTCAACGCCGGTTACCAGCAGTACAAGCGGGAGGTCTCGCTGCAGTTCCCGGCGTCCCAGATGCCGCAGCAGGTGCTGGGCTGGATCGTCAGGTTCCGGGTCCGCGACCGGCTGGCCCAGCGGGAAGGCATCACGGTGACGCCGACCGACAGCCAGCAGGCAAAGTCCGAGATCGAGGCCTCGCTCAAGGAGGACGGGGAGAGCGCGCCGCTGCCGGAGGTCGCCGTGGCCAACGGCCTGCCGCCGGACTTGCTCGGCGACCTGTACCAGTACCAGGCGATCGAGACCAAGGTGCTGGACAAGCTGGACGGCGGGAAACTGCCCTCGGCCACCTCGGCCCAGGACAAGCTGGAGGACCAGTTCAACCGGTCCCAGTGCCTCGCGGCCAAGAGCCTGGACATCCAGATCAACCCGCAGTTCGGCGAGCTGAACTACAGCGACTTCTCCGTGGTGCTCGCCCCCTCGGCGCTCTCCAAGACCCAGTCGTCCTCATCCACCTCCAAGGTGACGCTGACCCCGCCCTGCTAGGGCTGCCGGTGGTGATGACGGTTCCACGGGCCAGGAGGCGCGGGTGACGCGGGAGGACGGCGGCCGGCCGTCGCAGGGCGGGCCCGGCGAGGAGGCGGCGGCTGCCACGCCGGGTGCCGGGCTGCTCGAGCTGATGGCGGTCATGGCCCGGCTCCGGCGGGAGTGCCCGTGGGACGCCCAGCAGACGCACCAGTCCCTGGCGCCGCACCTGCTCGAGGAGACGTACGAGGCGATCGACGCGCTGCAGAGCGGTGATCCCGATGCCGTGCGCGAGGAACTCGGCGACGTCCTGCTGCAGGTGTACTTCCACGCCGAGGTCGCGTCCGAGCGCACCGACGGCACCGGGTACACGATCGACGACGTCGCCAACGGGATCGCGGCCAAGCTGATCCGCAGGCACCCGCACGTGTTCAGCGACGTCAGCGTCTCCGGCGCAGACGAGGTCAAGCTGAACTGGGACGCGATCAAGGCGGCCGAGCGCCAGGCCAAGTCGGGCGGTCCCGGCTCGGCGCTGGACGGCGTGCCGTTCGGGCAGCCGGCGCTGGAGCTCGCGGCCCAGCTGCAGCGGCGGGCCGAGCGGGCCGGCGTTCCCGGC
>JASHOI010000663.1 GCA_030041195.1 Streptosporangiaceae bacterium
AGGCGGGCCAGGACCTGAGGCGCGCCGGGGTCGCCGCGTTCCAGCCACTGCTCGAGGGTTCCGCCGCGCACGTCCTCGACCAGGGCGATCTCGGCCGGGTAGACGGCCAGCGAGCGGTCGAGCAGGAACACCCGCGGCGTGCGCACGCCCAGGGCCGCCAGCCGCGCGCTCGCGGCCTCGAACGGGCCGGCCCCGGACGCCTCGGCGAACGGCCCGGCGTCGGCGTTCCGCACCGCTGGCCAGTAATTCTCCGCGGCTGACCAGATGTAGCCGATCACCGTGCCGCCGTCGTCCAGCAACAGCCGGTAGACGCCCTTCTTGCTGCCGCCGGGCAGGCGCCGCACACCGGCCAGCCCACGGCCGGGCCCGAACGCGACGCGGACAACGGCCTCAAGCTCGTCCGGCTGGGCGAGTCCGCGTGCCATCTCAGCCGACGAGCAGCCGGGCGCCGAGTTCAGCGCTGTGGCTGGCCAGGATGTCGGCGTTGCGTTCAGGCCAGTACCCGGAGTGGAGATCGGCGCGCAGGTTCGACACCGCCCGGTGCTCGGCCTCGGGACCGACCTTGGCCCAGACCGACGTGCCGCGCCGGACCTCGGGGCGCAGGTAGGCCCAGGGGCGGCGCCAGTAGGCGTGGAAGAAACCGTCCGCGCAGTCCCAGGGGATCGGCACCGGTTCCATCCGGGCGCCGATCGCGCGGGCCCGCTCGGCGAGCGTGGGGCCGCCGGCCCGCAGCCGCGCGAACTCCGGCAGGTAGTCGCGGGTGAGCCAGAACAGGTCGGCGTCGGCGACGTCGAACTGGAACACCACCACCCGGCGGGCGACCCGGCGCATCTCGCGCAGCCCCGCGACCGGATCGGCCCAGTGATGGTCGGACAGCACGGCCATCGCGGCGTCGAACGCGTTGTCGGCGAACGGCAGGCGCTCCGCGCTGGCGTCCAGGCACGGCGCCGCGCCCTCCGGCCGCTGCGCGCGCATGACCGCCGACGGCTCAACCGCGGTGACGTCGCGGTCCGGCGGCTCGTAGGACCCGGTGCCCGCGCCGACGTTCAGCACCGTGCGGGCGTCACCGAGCGCGGCCCAGATCCGCGCCGCGATCCGCGGCTCCGTGCGCCGCGTCACCGGGTAGTCCCGGCCGATGGTGTCGTACAACGGGCCGTTACGCATAGCTGTGTGCCTGATCTGGGTACGTGCCGGCGGCCACGTCGGCGGCGTACCGGCTGGCGGCGTCCAGCAGCCCGCCGGCGGTGTCGGCGTACTGCTTGACGAACCGTGGCAGCCTGCCGGTCGTGAGCCCGGCCATGTCCTGCCAGACCAGGATCTGGGCGTCGCAGTGCGGGCCCGCGCCGATGCCGACGGTGGGGATCCGCAGCGCCGCGGATACCCGCCGGCCCAGATCGGCCGGGACCGATTCGAGCACGACCGCGAACGCTCCCGCGCGCTCCAGCGCGGTGGCGTCGGCGAGCAGTTCCTGGCCGGCGTCGCCCCGGCCCTGGACCCGGCGCATCCCGCCGAGCACGTTCACGCTCTGCGGGGTCAGCCCGAGGTGACCCATCACCGGGATGCCCGCCGCGGTCAGCGCCGCCACCTGCGGCAGGACACGCCGGCCGCCCTCCAGCTTCACCGCCTGCGCGCCGCCCTCCTTCAGGTGGCGGACCGCGTTCGCCAGCGCCGCCTCCGGGCCGGCCTGGTAGCTGCCGAACGGCAGGTCCGCGACGACCAGCGCGGTCCGGGTGCCGCGCACGACGGCCTGAACCATCGGCACGAGCTGGTCCATGGTCACCGGCAGCGTGTCCGGGTAGCCGAGCACCATCTCGGCGCTGGTGTCGCCGACGAGCAGCGCGCGGACCCCCGCCCGCTCGAAGATCCCGGCGGTGAGCGTGTCGTAGCTGGTGAGCATCGACCAGCGCTCCCGCCGGTCGGTGGCTGCCTGCAGGTCCGTGATCGTGATCCGCCGGTCGGCGGGCCAGGCCGTGGCATCGGGCATGGCTGTTCCTCTCTGGTCGCCACCGTCACGGGGTTGGCGCCACCTCCGATCCTGCACGCTCGCGGCCCGGGCGGAAAGTACCGGGATGGCTGATATCGTCGGGCGCACATCCCCGGAGTGAGCGGGAAGCCGATGGGTAAGGCACGCGCCGCGAGCGGTCTGGCTGCTGTCCTGGCCGCGCTGAGCGGGCTGGCGTTACTCGCCGGGTGCGCCGGCAGCCGGCCGGCCGCCCGGGGCGGGGTGGCCAGCATGCCGCCGAACCTGATCCTCGCCGAGGCCCGCGCCGCGGCCGAAACGGCGGGCTCGGTGCACTTCGTGCAGACCGGCAGGACAACCCAGGAGACCGGCCTGAACGTCGCGGACGCCGCGTCCAGCGTGGGCCGTGACGTGATGACGCTCAGCGACGGCGGGCAGGCCACCGTGCTCGTCACCGGCGACGTCGCCTACCTGCGGGCCAACCTGGTCGCGCTGACCGGGTACTTCCTGCTTCCGGACGCGACGGCCTCGCGGATCGCCGGCCGCTGGATCTCCGTCCGCTCCAGCACCGCTGGCTACCAGCAGCTATGGAAAGGGCTCTCGTTCGAGATGACGACCGGCTCGGTCCTTGGCGCGTTCACGCCGGCCGGCCCGCTGACCAAGACGGCGACCAGGACGGTCGACGGCAGGCTGGTCGTGGGCGTGCGCGGCAAGGTGCCGCCCGGGACCGGCGCGGCCCCTGGCGCGACCGAGACGCTCTACGTCGCGGCGACCGGCGAACCGCTGCCGGTCAGCTGCCAGGAGGTCTACCGCTCGACCGAGGTCACCACGGCGTTCAGCCGGTGGGGGGAGACGGTGCAGGTCACCGCGCCACCTGGGGTGACCCCGATCCCGGCCGCGTCACCTTGAGTGTGCTCAGATCTTGTGCTGCAGCGAGTACCGGACCGTCTGCAGCCGGATCTGCCCGTCGCGGAAGATGAACGTGTCGATGCCGTCGTCGACCATGGTCTTCTCCGCATCGGCCGCCCACTCGAGAAACAGCACGTCGCCCTCGTAGATCTGCGTCCTCAGCTGCCAGGCCGCGTTCGGCACGTCCTCGAGCAGTCGCGCGAACGCCGTCCGGATGCCGTCCTTGCCGCGCAGCACGCCGGCGGGCGTGATGAAGACCGCGTCGTCGGCGTAGTCGGCGACGATCTCCTCCAGGTCGCCGGCGCCGAGCGCTTCGGCGTGATGTGCGAAGACTTCCTCGGGCGAGCGTGCCATCGCGCTTCTCCTTTTCAGTTAGCCGTGGGGCGGGTTCTACGGTCGTCATCACCCCGCGCGCCGGGAGCCAAACCGGGGCTCACGCTACCAAGCACGATGCCGGGATCGCCACGGCGCTCATGCACCGCTGGCCGGGCACTCAGCCCGCTACGATCACCTCGGGTAAAGCGGGAGATACGGGACCGGGGAGGTGGCCCGATGGGCCGAAGACTAAAGGCGTGCCCGATTCCGGGTGCGCGCAGATCCGTGAGCGTGCCAAGCCGAGGTGTTGCGGCGATGCCGGTCGCACTGGCTGGCGCCCTTGCCCTGGCTGGCGCCCTCGCCGGATGCGGGAGTTCCGGCACGGGGGCCAGCTCCGGCTCGACGCCCGGGGCCACGACGACGGCCACCCCCGCCGCGACGGCGTCGCGTGGCACCACGGCCCCGGCCGCGTCCGGCTTCGTGCCCATCGTCGAGCCGTTCGACCCCGGTCACCCGGCCAGGGCCGGCGCGGCCCCGGCCAGCTGCGGCGGACAGAGCACGACCGCCGCGATCGAGCGGTGCTACGACGCCAAGACCGAGAACACGGACGCGGAAATCGACTCCGTGCAGCTCGCGGCCTACCAGAGCGCGTCGGCGTCGCAGCGCGCGACGATCCTGGCCGACGACAGCGCCTGGCTCGCCGCGCGCCAGCCGGTGTGCGCCAAGGCGTACCAGGGCGGCGGCACGATCGACGGGACCGACGTCGCCGCGTGCCTGCTCGACGAGAGCACCGCCCGCCTGGACGCCGTGGAGGGGATCACGCCGCCGGAGGCGATGCTCAAGGCCACCGACAACACCGATCCGAGCGCGCTGTCCTGGTACACCACGCCCGAGGGCTCCCGGATCGCGATGGTGGACACGCAGGGCGACAACAGCGGTGGCGCGATCATCGCCTGGGTGATCATCGGTGGCGCCGACGGGTTCGTCGTCAACCCGGCCCAGTTCTATTTCAGCGATGGGTCGTTCGTCGACCACGGCGTGGTCCAGCCGCCCAACCCGGCCTGGCACCGGGTGGCACCGGAGACGGAGTACCAGTTCGAGATCGACTACACCCACCTCAGCGCGGACCCGAACGCGGCCAAGGGCGCGGGCGGCTACGTCTACGTGCCGGGCACCCCGGTCGCCATCTGGCAATAGCACGTGGCGGTCGTGCGCTTGCCGATCTGTCAGTAACTGTTCAGCCAGTGCGCCACGAAGCTGGAGCCGCCTGCGAACAGCCCGGACACGTTGTCGAGCGGGTACGTGGCCGTGGCGTCGAACATCGTGATCTGGGCGGGGCTCGGGCCGGTCCCGATCGTCCCCCTGGCACCGTCCGACGTCTCCACGGCGGCTACCGGGTTCCAGGTGCGGAAGAACGTCAGCGGCGTGATGCCGATCGGGAACGCCGGGCGCTCGGCGATCCACTCCGCGCTCTCGTTCTCGCAGCTGGTGCACGACTGGACGGTGGAAAAGCTGTTCGCCGGGTTGTTGAAGTCGGTCAGCGACAGCTTGTAGGAGGTGCCGGAACGCTTCACCGAAGCGGAGATCACGTCACCGGGCTGCACCGTGGAGCCGACCGTGACCGAGGCTCCGGGATACATCTCCCACCAGGAGTAGTAGTACGCCACGCCCTCGAAGCAGTAGGCCAGCGTGCCGTCCTGCTCGACGGTCTGGGTGCTGTACCCGTCGAGGCCGACCCAGTAGGCGGTCAGTTCCTGTTCCGGGGTGCACCGCGTGGCCGGCTGCCGCCAGGTCGCCGAGACGCCGGTGAAGGTGCCCGGGGTGGTGGAGGTGTCCGCGTACCCGGACCAGTTGTAGCTGCCCACCGACGTCGTGCCGCTCGCCCCTGCCTTCAGGTTCGCTCCGCCCGGCCGTACCAGCTCGGCGCCCGGCTTGTATCCCTCGCGCAGCAGCCGGGTCAGCGCGATCCGCGCCTTCGCCGACAGTTCAGCCTTGCTCACGGTGACGACGTGTGCCGGCCGTGCCGAGTGGCCGCTTTGGGTGGCGAGGCCCACCGCGGCCACGCCGGCGGCCGCCATGGCGAGGGCGGCGACCGCGCCGGTCATGATCGCGGCAACTCGCGGTCTCTTCGCTTTCATGTGCGTCCTCCTCCTGGAGATCGGTGACGCGCATGATCGGTTAAGACGCGCCGCCGCCGATCAAGGATGTGGCCAGCCATACCATTCCTAGTCTTTGCTGATCGAACGCGAAAATACGGCAGTTATGAGAAAGTTAAGCCGCTATCTCACGGTCGGGCAAGGCCCTTAGCCAGCGCCCAGCGCGCCATCTTGGCGTCCATTCAGGAGCGCTTCCGCCCCCGTTCACCGGCCGCCGGCCAGCTCACCAGCCGGGTCAGCGGATACGGCGGGCTGTCTGGGACGACCCGGAGCGTGGCCACCCCGCCGGTCGGCAGGTCGGCGCCGGGGTCGGGCTGGCCCGCCAGGCAGGGCAGAGCCGCGCGCAGGCTCGCGCCGTGCGCCACCACGATGCAGCGCCGCGCCCGGAGGCCGATCGCCGCCGCCGCCACCGCCGTCAGCGCGCGACGCAGCCGGGTGCACAGCTCACCGCGATCCTCGCCGCCAGGGAACCTGGCCCCGGTGTCACCGGCCCGCCACGCCGCGAGGACGCCGGCGTAGATCTTCCATGCCCGGTCGTCGCTGCGACCGTCCAGGTCGCCCACGTTGACCTCACGCAGGTCGTCGAGTTCCATGGCCACCGGCAGCCCCAGCCGGTGCCCGACGATGTCGGCGGTCTGCCTGGCCCTCCGCAGCGGCGAGCAGGCCAGCAGCCCGATCCGGTCTTCGCCCGAAGCCGCCAGCCGCCCGGCCAGTTCGAGCGCCTGCCGCTGGCCGACGATCGTCAGCTCACCGTCGAACACCCGGTGCGACAACGTACGCGTCAGGTTCGCGACATTCTCCCCGTGCCGCGCCCACAAAACCACCACCCCCGCCTCCCCGGCCGCTCTCCCTTCCCCCGCCATTCCTTGATCATCGCAACTTCTCACGGATTCGGTCACTCGGGTGCCCCTCTTTCAACCGTTTTGCGGTCACCGAACCCGTGAAGAGTTGAAATGATCACGGGAATTGGCGGGGGCCGCGTCCGGGCTGGGGTTGCGTACTGGCGGGGGTCGCGGACCGGCCCGGTTACATCCAGTCGGCGTGGCGGGGCCAGGCCAGGAGGGTGTCTACTACCTCGGGGGGGCCCTCCGCGGGGGATGCGGCTGCCGTGACGGCGTAGCGGCCACGGTAGAACAGCAGCGGGTTCTGGTTCGCGCCGCACTCGCCGAGTTCGGCTACCCGGCCGATCACCACGTAGTGGTCGCCGGCCTCGTGCACGGCCTCGACCGCGCACCCGATCCAGGTCAGCGCGCCCTCCAGGATCGGCGCCCCGGACGAGCACCGCGACCAGCGCAGCCCGGCGAACTTGTCCGCGCCGCTGGCCGCGCTGACCGCGAAGATACGCGAGAGTTCGCGCTGCCCGTCGGTGAGCACATTGGCGCAGAAGTGGCCGGCCCGCTGGATCCGCGGCCAGGTGACCGACCCGCGGCTTGGGCAGAACAGCACCAGCGGCGGCTCCAGCGACACCGCGGCGAAGGACTGGCACGCGAACCCTACCGGCTCACGCTCGTCCGCCATGGCCGTGATCACCGTGACGCCGGTGCAGAAGTGGCCAAGCACCTGCCGGAACCGCCGCGGTTCCGGCGCGAACCCGGCCTGCGTCAGGCGTGGGTCCGCGGTCAGCGCACCCCGCCCCGTGCCCGCCGTTTCGGCCACCATGACGGCGCCTAATGTCCGCCGGCGCCCTGGGCGAACCGGTGTCCCCACAGGCTGACCGCGGTGGTTTCCCTGGCGATCCACGTCGCGTCGTCGACGACCCTGCCGTCGGTGCCGTACTCGATGTCGAACCCGCCGGGGGTGGCCACGTAGAACGACACCATCAGGTCGTTGGCGTGCCTGCCCAGCGTCGCGCTCATCGTCGCGCCGCGGCGGGCACACCGGTCCATGGCGGCGCCGACGTCGTCCAGCGAGGCGACCTCGACCATCAGGTGCACGATCCCGGCGGGCACCGGGAACGGCGCCAGCGCGAGCGAGTGGTGCCGCGGGTTGCAGCCGAGGAAGCGCATCCACAGCGGCGGCCCGCCTGCCGGCCTGCCGAACAGTTCCGGCGCCATCCGCATCGAGTCCCGCAGCCGGAACCCGAGGACGTCGGTGTAGAACCGCAGCGCGGCGTCGCCGTCGGACACCGGCAGCACCACGTGGCCCATGCCCATGGTGCCGGTCACGAAGCGGTTCGCGTACTTGCTGACCACCGGGCGGTGCTCGAGGGCCGCGCCGCTGAAGACCTCGAGCGCGTTGCCCGACGGGTCGTCGAACCGCAGCATCTGCCCGACCCGGCGGTCGGCGAGCTCGGCCGGCGTGCCCGTCTTCACCGCGACCCCGGCCTCGTCCAGCGCCCGGCCGACCTCGGCGAGGCTGGGCTCCCCCGGCACCTCCCAGCCCGAGGCGAGCAGCCGGTCCTGCTCACCGGGCAGGATCACCAGGCGGGCGGGGAACTCGTCCATCCGCAGGTACAACGCGTCCGGGTCGGGGCCGCGGCCCTCGACCATGCCCAGCACGCTGACACCGAACTCACGCCAGGCCGGGACGTCGGCTGACTCGATCCGCAGGTAGCCGAGCGAGGCGATCGGGCTCATCGGCCGCCCCCTTCCAGGAAGCTGATCGCGAGGCGGTTGAACTCGTCGAACTTCTCCAGCATGACCCAGTGCCCGCAGCCGCCGAACACGTGCAGCTGGGCACGGCGGATCTGCTTGAGCGCGACCAGCGCGCCGTCGAGCGGGTTGACCCGGTCCTCCCGCCCCCAGACCAGCAGCACGCGCTGCCGCAGCCGGTGCGCCTCCCGCCACAGCAGCCCGTCCTCGGCGCACGCCGGATCGTAGAAGGACGCGCCCATCGAGGCCATCGCCGCGATGGCCTCGGGCGTGCTGGCGATCGCGTACCGCTCCTCCACCAGCTCGTCGGTCACCAGCCGCTGGTCGAAGACCATCGTGGCCAGGAAGGCGGCCATCTTCTCCCGGCTGGGGCCGGGCGGCGCGGCGAACTCCATCAGCCGCCGGATGCCCTCGGTCGGGTCGGCGGAGAAGACGTTCAGGCCGAGCCCGCCCGGCGCCATCAGCACCAGCCGGTCCGCGCGCTCGGGATACTTCAGCGCGAAACGGACCGCGGTGCCGCCGCCGAGCGAGTTGCCGACCAGGTGCACCCGGTCGATCCCCAGCGCGTCGAGCAGGCCGGCGATCGCGTCGGCGGCGAACGTGAAGTAGTTGCCTCGCACCGGCGGCCTGTCCGAGTGGCCGAAGCCCGGCTGGTCGATCATGAGCGTCCGGAACCGGGTCGCGAACACGGGCAGGTTGCGTCCGAAGTTGCTCCAGGCCGACGCGCCGTGCCCGCCGCCGTGCAGCAGCACCACGACCGGCGCCCCGCCCGCCGCCCCTGCCGCCCTCACTGGCACGCTGTCCGGGGCGGCCGGTGCGGCCTCGTGGTAGTGCAGCCGCATGCCGGCCGCGTCGATGTAGCGGCTCGTCGCGTCGAAGTCCGCTGCGGCGGCCGCGGCGATCTCGCCGGTTTCGGTCATAGCATCCCGTCGGGCTGGATCCGCAGGCCGAACTCGTTGCGGCCGAACATCGACAGAGCGCGCTCCGGGTCGTTGATCGCGTGTACCCGGCCGGCGTGCGCGTCGCGCCAGAACCGCTGGATCGGCGTGCCGCGCTTCAGCGCCCGGCCGCCGGAGTTCTCGAACAACCGGTCAACCGCCCTGATCGCCTGGCCGGTGCCGCGCACCTGGTCGCGCCGGACCCGCAGCCGCAGCGGGAGCGGGATCTTCGTGCCGGCCCGGGCGTGCTCCATCAGCTCGGCCATGTTGCGCTCCAGCGCCAGCCACGCCGAGTCAAGCTCGGCCGCGGCCTCGGCGACCCGCACCTGCGAGTGCGGATCCTCCGCCGCCTTCTGGCCAACGTAGGAGGCACGCACCCGTTCCCGCTGGTAGGCAACGTGCGCTTGGTAGGCGCCCATCGCCATCCCGATGATCGGCGTGGTGATCGCGTAGGAGAACAGCGACCCGTACGGCAGCCGGTACAGCGGCGCCGGGTTGGCCTCCTGGCCCGGGCAGGCGCAGCGGAACACGTCGTTGAACGACAGCGACCGGTACTCGGGCACGAAGACATCCGAGACCACGATGTCGTTGCTGCCGGTGCCGCGCAGCCCGACGGTGTCCCACACGTCGTCGATCTCGTAGTCGCTGGCGGGCAGCAGGAACGTACGGTAGTCGGCCGGGTTGCCCTCCTCGTCCTTGGCGATCGCGCCGAGCAGCACCCAGGTGCAGTGGTCGCACCCGGACGAGAAGCTCCACCGGCCGGTGAGCCGGTGACCGCCGGGCACCGTCTCGGCCTGGCCGGTCGGCGCGTAGGACGACGACATCCGGGTGGCCCGGTCGGCGCCCCACACCTCCTCCTGTGCCTGCAGCGGGAACAGTGCGAGCTGCCAGGGATGCACGCCGACGACCGAGGCGACCCAGCCGGTCGACCCGCAGGCGCTGGCGATGAGCCGGACCGCGGTCAGGAACGTCACCGGATCGGCCTCGAGCCCGCCGAACCTGGCCGGCTGGAGCAGCCGGAAGAACCCGCTCTCGGCCAGGGCCTTGACCGACTCGGCGGACACCGTGCGGGCGTCCTCGGTCTCCTGGGCCCGGTCCCGGAACGCTGGCAGCAGCTCGCTGACCCGGGCGACGACGGCCTGCCCGGCGTTCTCGCTCAATGCGATGCCTCCGATCGCGCCGGGGCGGGGAGCCGGGCGCAGTGTCCCTAGACTAGAACATGTTCTAGTCTAGGCGGTAGCAGCAGAGCGTGGAGGGCCACATGAGCGAGCGGCACGGTGTTCGGGGCATCATCGCCGGGCCGCCGCCGGCCAGGTTCGCGCGCGGCTGGCACTGCCTTGGCCTGGCCGACCGGTTCCGCGAGCCAGGCCCGCACGCCGTCGAGGCGTTCGGGACAAAGCTGGTGGTATTCGCGGACTCGCGCGGGCACCTGAACGTGCTCGACGGGTACTGCCGTCACATGGGCGGCGACCTCACCGAGGGCACCGTCAAGGGGGACCAGGTCGCCTGCCCGTTCCACGACTGGCGCTGGGGCGGTGACGGCAGGTGCGCGCGCATCCCGTACGCGGCGCGGGTTCCGGCGGCCGCGCGGACCCGTTCCTGGCTCACGCTGGAGCAGAACCGGCAGCTGTTCGTGTGGAACGACCCGCAGGGGAACCCGCCGCCCGAGCACGTGACGATCCCCCGGATCGAGGGCGCGTTCTCCGATGAATGGTCCGGCTGGACCTGGGACTCGCTCCTGGTCGACGGCGCGAACTGCCGCGAGGTGATCGACAACGTCGTCGACATGGCGCACTTCTTCTACATCCATTTCGCGTTCCCGACGTATTTCAAGAACGTGTTCGAGGGCCACATGGCTTCGCAGTACCTGCGCACCCGGGCCCGGCAAGACGTCGGGAGCGGGTCCAACTACGCGGATGGCGGCGAGAGCACGCTGCGTTCCGAGGCGTCGTATTACGGCCCGTCGTACATGATCGACTACCTGTGGCACGAGTATCACGGGATGAACATCGAGAGCGTGCTGATCAACTGCCACTATCCGGTCACGCCCAACTCGTTCCTGCTGCAGTGGGGCGTGATCGTGAAGCGGCTGCCGGGCCTGTCCGACGAGCAGGCCAGCAAGTTCGCCGGCAAGTTCTCGAAGTTCATCGGCCTCGGCTTCGGGCAGGACGTGGCGATCTGGACGCACAAGACCCGGGTCGACAACCCGCTGCTGTGCGCCGAGGACGGCCCGGTCTATCAGCTGCGGCGCTGGTACGAGCAGTTCTACACCGACGTCGAGGACATCAAGCCGTACATGGTCGAACGCTACGAGTTCGAGGTGGACACGACCCGCGCGGTTGCGGAATGGGAGCTTGAGGTGGCGGCGAATCTCGCCGCTGGACCGGGCGGGGCGGGCGGGGGCGGGGGATGAGTGACGCCCAGCGGCTGACCCCCACCCACCTCCCCATCCCCCTTCAGTTGCCGGCCGACGAGCGGGACGCTGGGTTCCGGCCGGTCGAGTGCGAGCGCTGCGGCGCGACCGCGCTCGTGGTCAAGTTCAGCCCGCAGCACACGAGCGTGCAGTGGAGCTTCGAATCCGTGCGTGCCTGCACCGAGTTCAGCGCCCGGGCCGCCGCTGGCGAGCAGACCGCGCTCATCGACACCTGCTCCAGCCTGCGCGACAGCATCGACCGGGCGGTGCGCGACGGCCGCCTGGCGATCCTGCCGCCGCCCTGACCGGGCGTGATCACGGCTGTCCGCTGGGTTTGCCGATTTCCGGAGTATGCGGGATTTACATGCTATTGTCGCTGCCGCAAACCAGCAGAATCGGGGGTAAATCACATGGGATCCGTTCGCGTCATCAGCGTGTTAACCGCCGCGACGGCGGTCTTAGGCACGGCAGCCCTGCTCGCCGGGTGCGGCGGCTCCGGCCCGAAGCCGGCCAAACCGCTGGCGGACTTGCCGGCAAAGCAGATCCTGGCCGAGGCGCTGGCCTCGGCCAGGTCGGCCGGCTCGATGCGTTTCGACGAGCAAGTGACCGCCTCCTCGGTCACCGTGGACGTGGTGGGCGATGCGCTGCCGGCCATCGGCCGCCAGGAAACCACGGGCAGTAACGGCGCGGTGATGACCGAACTCGTGCGGCCCGGAAGCACCTACGTACGCGGCAACGCCGCCGCGCTGACCGGATTCCTTGGCCTGCGGGCCAAGAAAGCCGCTCGACTGGCCAACCGGTGGCTCGTCCTCAACGCCGGTGACCGGAACTACCAGCAGGTCACCCAGGGAGTGACCGCCGATTCCGTGCTGAGCTCGGTCACTCCGGTCGGGACGCTCACCAAGTCGAAGCTGCAGAAGATCGGCAGCCAGTCCGTCGTCGGCGTGGTGGGCACCGCCCCGGCCAGCAGTGAACTGCCCGCGGGCGCCGACGCGGAACTCTGGGTCGCGGCGACGGGCAAGCCACTGCCCGTCGCCGCCGAGGAGCTTTCCGGCAACGGCACCCGGATTGAGCTGACGTTCACCCGCTCGTCGTGGGGAGAGAAGGTCACGGAGGTGGCCGTGCCCGCGGGCGCGGTGCCGTTCCCGGCCGGCTAGCCGCGGCTAGCCGGGTGCGGCTCACCGCGCGAACTGCCAGCGGCGGACGGCGAGCACGCCGGGCACGGCGGCGAGAACGAGCGTCCAGGCCACCAGGTGGAGCACTGGAACCGCGAGCGGGCCGCCGTCGGCCAGGGCCCGGAGCACCCCGACGGCCGATGAGACCGGGTTCACCCTGGCGACCGGCTGCATCCACCCGGCCAGCCGGTCCACCGGGGCATAGGCGGAGCTGACGAACGCCAGCGGGATGAACGGAAAGAACAAGGCGCGCTCGGCGGTCTCCACGTCGCCGATCAGCAGCGCCAGCCACGCGCAGGTGATCCCCAGCGCGGTGCCGAAGCCGATCGCCACCGCGACAATCCCGGCGATCCCGGCCAGGCCGGTGTGCACCCGGAAGCCGAGCAGGTAGCCCACGCCGATCATGACCAGGGCCTGCGCGAAGTAGACCACGGTGTCGGAAGCGGACCGGCCGATCAGCGCGGCGCTGCGTGGCATGGGCAGCGACCGGAACCGGTCGGCCAGGCCGGTGTCGGCGTCCCTGACGATGGCCAGCCCGGTGACCGGAGCGGTCAGCACCACGTTCTGGATCATGATCCCGGGAATGAGGAACTGCCGGTAGCTGCCGCCGCCAACCGAGGAAGCCAGGTTCTCCATCACCGAGACGAACAGCACCATGATCAGCACGGGCTGCATCAGCGGGTAGATGAGCCGGGCCGGATTGCCCCGGAGCACGCGGAGGTAGCGTCCGGCGATGAGCCCGCTGTCGCGCACCAGCCGGCCGGGTCCTGGCCGCTCGTCCCGCTGTCCGGCGGCCTGCGCCGGCCCCGCGCCGGTCCAGCTGGCCTGCGTCATCACGCCTCCGCTCCGGTCATCGCGGTGGTCCCGGCCGTCAGGGCCAGGAAAGCCTCGTCCAGAGACGGCTGCCGCAGCGAGATGTCGGCCACGCCGATTCCGGCCGCGTGCAGCAGCTGGGCGGCGGTCAGCAGCGTGCCAAGCCCGTCGCGGGCGACGATGGCCAGCCGCCGGGACGCCTCGTCCACGTGCAAATCGGCCGGGGCAAGCCGGGCACCGAGCGCCGCGCTGGCCGCCGCGGTGTCCTGGCCTGCCAGCAGCACGTCCACCACCTGCGTTCCGGTGCGGGCCTTGAGCTCCGCCGCGGTGCCCGCGGCGATGAGCCGGCCGTGGTCGAGGACGTGCACGGCGTCGGCGAACCGGTCCGCCTCCTCGAGGTACTGCGTGGTCAGCAGCATGGTCGTGCCGGCGTCGCGCAACTCCCTGAGCGCGGCCCAGAGCTCGACCCGGCTGCCCGGGTCGAGGCCCGTGGTCGGCTCGTCCAGAATCAGCAGCGCGGGCCGGCTCATCAGGCTGGCCGCCAGGTCCAGCCGGCGCCGCATGCCGCCCGAGTAGGTGCGCACCGGGCGCCCGGCCGCGTCCGCCAGGCCGAACCGCTCGGCCAGTTCGCCGGCCCGCCGCCGGG
>JASHOI010000074.1 GCA_030041195.1 Streptosporangiaceae bacterium
TGATGCGCCTGAAAATCCTGCAGCCGCCGCAGGTACACCGTCTTGCCCGCACCCAGCTTCCCCACAATGACCCGCACCATCGAATCGTTCGCGCGCGTCGCCAGATGCCCATAAGCAGGATCGCCGCCGAAGTCGACGAACTCGCTGATCAGGTCCTCGATATCGGCTCGTGACCCATCCGGATTACCAAACGGCCCGACAGGGTCAAGCCGACGTCGTCTGCTGGCCATCATCTCCCTCAACCCGGATCGTAGCGCGCTTATCGCGGATTGGCGTCTATAGGGTAGAGCGGTGATAACGAGGCAGGAGTGCGCGGCCATGGTGGTTGGCGGCCCGACCACCGTCCTGGACCTCGGTGGCCTGCGCGTTGTCAGCGACCCCACCTTCGACGCCCCCGGTCCCCATGGCTATCTCACCAAGCTCACCGGGCCGGCGGTCGCCGCCGACCAGCTCGGGCCGGTGGACCTGGTGCTGGTCAGCCACGACATCCACCCCGATAATCTCGACGACCGTGGGCGTGCCCTGGCCCTCGCCGCCCCGCTGGTGCTGACCACGCGCAGTGGAGCGGGGCGCCTCGGCCAGAAGGCCGTCGCCCTGCCGCCGTGGACCAGCCATTCCGTGCGACGCCCCGATGGCGGCGAACTGACCGTGACCGCCGTCCCCGCCGTGCACGGCCCCGAGGACGGCGAGCGTGACGCCGACGGCTTCGTCAACTGCGAGGTCATCGGCTTCGTCCTGTCCGGGCCCGGCCTGCCGACCATCTACGTCAGCGGGGACAACGCGTCCATCCAGACCGTCAACGAGATCGTCCGGCGCACCCCGGCCATCGACGCGGTCGTCCTGCACGCCGGCGCCGCCCGCGTGCAGAGCAAGTTCCGGAACCGCCCGCTGAGCCTGGACAGCATCCGGGCGGCAGCCGCTGCCGCGATCGTGGGGCCCGCCGTCGTGATCCCGGCCCACTACGACGGCTGGGCCCACTTCAGCGAGGGGCGCGATGACCTCGCCCGCGCCTTCGATGACGCCGGGCTAAGCGAGCAGCTCCGCCTCACTGACCACGGAACCTGGATTCCGCTCACCCAGAAATGATCAAGGTGCGTTGCTCATCGATGTACCGGAGGGCTTGTTCTAACCGGCCTTTTCGTACATCCATTGGCCCCCGCGTTCGTGTCGCAAAGCCGCCAGATCAAAACGGCCTTATCGGCAAGCGTGGTCCTAGCCCGCGGCGGGACGAAAGGGCATCTCATGAGCACAGTGTCGAGCAAGCAACTGGTCGCGCCGACCTGGGAGGCCTTCGCCAGTCGGGACCCAGCAACCGCGGCCGGTCCATGGAAGATCTAGGAGGATATGGTGCATATGCTGCACGCGATCCTCCTAGATCATTAAGGTGGCGAGTGCAGTTCCGGCAGAAGGGGCACGGTCGACACGGGACCGCGGCGGCACTGGATCCGCTGCACTAGCTGGCCTTCGTTTCGGGCTCTCGCGCCGATCGAGCGACCACGACAAACCCGGGTCACCATACTCCGGGGATGAGGCGCTTGGTGTGGCTCCGGTAGTCGCGGTACGGGTCGCCGATCACCCGGGTCAGCTCGGCTTCCTCCACCCGGATGCGCAGGAGCAGGGCTACTTCCGGCAGCACAAGGCAGACCACCAGTCCCGGCCAGTTGTTATACGCCAGGCCGAACCCGGCCGCGATCAGCAGCAGGCCGGTGTACGAGGGATGACGCACCCATCGGTACGGCCCGTTAGACACAACGGGCTGCGCGGCATCGACCTCGACGGTGGTACGGAACGAGCGGCCGAGCACGACCACGGACCAGACCCGGAGCGCCAGGCCCAGCCAGATGATGACCAGCCCGGCGATGATCGGCCAGCTGTAACCCCCCACGCCGAAAATCCGCAACGGCGAGTGCTTACCGGTCACTCTGTTCAGCACGTTCGCGACCTCAACCGCGATCACGATCAGGACGATGTTCAGCACGCGCGTGCCGCGGTCCCGGCCGGTGCCGGTGCCGCGTACCCGGTCGCGGACGAGCAGTCCCACCTCGAGCACCAGCCATACGGCGGCCGTCACGCTTACAGCGATCGCCATGTTTCCTCCACCGTCGGTGACGGCCGGGCCCAGGTGCCGACCTACAGTCCTGCATCCAAAAGCGATGTATCGGAAAGTGTACTTGGCAGCGGTTTGGTTTTGTCCGGTTGAGACCGGACAAAACCGCACCGCTAAGCAGGGGGCGGCGGTGGCGGCGGCACAGCACGGCGCTTGCGGCCGCCGATCCACACGCGGCTTGCCGGGTGGGGCGGCTCGCCGGGGTGGGGCGGCTTGCCGGGTGGGGCGGCGGGCCGGGGTGGGCGGCTGGCCGATACCCGGCGCGATTACCAGATCAGCGGGACGAGACGGCGGCGGGCCGACGCGTAACTGCGGTACCGGTCGCCGAGCACCGCCAGCAGCGCGTTCTCCTCGGTGCGAATGCGCCAGACGAGGAAGGCCAGCGGCAGCAGCGTGCTCGCGGCCATCACCACCCAGTTCGCGGCCGTCAGCCCGATCCCCATGCAGATCAGCAGGAACCCGGCGTGCCCGGGGTGGCGCAGCAGCCGGTACGGGCCGGTGGTGACCACGGCCTGGTCCGGGCTGACCGTGATGGCGAAGTTGAAGTACCGGCCGCGCAGTGCCCGGAACGACCACGCGCGCAGCCCGAGCCCGGCGAGCACGATCGCCACGCCGACCGCGAACGCGGCGCCCCCGGGCCGGATCGCTGCGGCCGGGACGAGTGGCGGGCCCAGGTACATCGTGACGGTCGTGACGACCGCGCAGGCGCCGGCGGCCACCCAGTAGCCGCGCCGGCCAGCCGAAGCGACCCGGTCCCGCCAGGGCCGCGACCGCCGCCCGCGGGTGAACTCGGCGACCTCCATCAGGGCCCAGCCGAAATCCAGTACCGGGAGCAGTAAACCGGCCGGGTGGCCGTCGAAGTACGGCCGGTTCGCCGCCGCGCCGTGCAGCGTGCGGCTCACCGCCAGCGCGATTCCGGCCACGACCGCGAGGGCCGCAGCCGAAGGAACCAGCACGGCGCGGCTGGTCGCGATCCGCCACCGTTCGGCCGCCGCCCCGCCGAGCAGGTCGAGCACGGCACGCACCGGCGTCGTCTCACCCGCGGCGACGAGCTCGTCGGCCAGGTCGGCGACCTCGGCGCCGTACCGGTCCCGCCAGCGGCGCGGGTACAGGGCCAGCACCCGGCGATTCACGGCAGCGCTTCCGCGATGCGCCGCAGCCCCACCTGGGCGATGCGCGCCGCCTCGGACAGGCGGGCCTGCAGCTGCTCCCGGCCCGCGGCGGTGATCCGGTACGGATGGCGGCGGTCCTCTGCGGGCAGCGCCTCCACCAGGCCGGCCTTCTCCAGCCCGGCCAGGGCGCCGTACAGCGTTCCGGCCCCGAGCTTGACGCCGGCGAACTCCTCGATGTCCTTGATCAGCGCATACCCGTGCTTGGGCGAGCCCGCCAGGCTGGTGAGGATCAGGATGCTGCGGTCCGACGACCCGCGGATCGAGTCTCTGGTCACTGGTCCCGCCTCCGGTAGCGATGTATCGCAGAGTGTAATGCGTGAAACCGCGGTGAAACCGCGGTGAATCCCGCTGCGTGCACGCTCGACGTCATCGCGGTCACCCGGGCCGCGGTGATGGCGAAAGGAAAGGCATGACCAGCGTTCCAGGCCCGCCGGCGATCGTGGCTGCCGGGCTGCGCAAGTCGTTCGGGCGCAAGATCGTCCTCGACGGCATCGACCTGGAGGTCGAAGCCGGAACGACGTTCTCGCTGCTGGGCCCCAACGGGGCCGGCAAGACCACCACCGTGCAGATCATGTCCACGCTGGTCCACGCCGACGGCGGCGAGGTGCGCGTGGCAGGGCACGACGTCGCCCGCGACCCGGCGGCGGTACGAGCCGCGATCGGGGTCACCGGCCAGTTCTCCGCGGTCGACAGCCTGCTCACCGGCGAGGAGAACCTGCTGCTGATGGCGGACCTGTACCACCTGGGCCGGGCGGAAGGACGCCGGCGCGCCGCCGCCATGCTCGACAAGTTCGACCTGGCCGACGCGGCCAGGAAGACCACCATGACCTACTCGGGCGGCATGAAGCGCCGGCTCGATCTGGCGATGACCCTGATCGGCGACCCGCGCATCATCTTTCTCGACGAGCCGACCACAGGTCTCGACCCGCGCAGCCGCCGGATGATGTGGCAGACCATCCGCGAGCTCGTGGCCGGCGGCGTCACGATCTTCCTGACCACGCAGCAGCTGGACGAGGCGGACGAGCTGGCCGACCGGATCGCCGTTCTCGACCACGGCAAGGTCGTCGCAGCGGGAAGCCCCGAGGAACTCAAGCGCGGCATTCCCGGGGCGCACGTGCGGCTGCACTTCGCCGACGCCACCGGGCTCGGCGCTGCCGAACGGGCCCTCGGCGGCGCGTTCCGGCACGACGACACGCTGACGCTGGAAGTCCCCAGCGACGGCGGCGCTGTCGCGGTGCGGGAGCTGCTGAACCGGCTCGGCGACACGGCGGGCGACGTCGACGAGGTGTCCGTGCACACGCCGGATCTCGACGACGTGTTCTTCGCCCTCACCGGCCACCCGACGGCGCAGCCGACCCCAGAAATGGAGAACACCCGATGACCACGCTGACCCTTGCCGTGCGGGACTCGGCCACGATGACCCGGCGCAGCCTCCGGCACGTGCTGCGCTACCCCGTGACGCTGGTGGTGGCGGTGGCCGTGCCCGTGCTGGTGCTGCTGCTGTTCGTCGGCGTCTTCGGTGCGCTGAAGGCGAGCCTCGGGGCCGGCCCGCACGCCTCGTACATCGACTATGTGATGCCCGGGATCATCGTGATGACCGCCGGGTACGGGAGCTCGGTCACCGCCCAGGGCGTCAACCGGGACTCCACCGAGGGCATCATCGGCAGGTTCCGCACCATGGCGATCTCACCCACCTCGGTGCTGAACGGGTACGTCCTCAGCGCCCTGGCCCGCACGCTGGTGAGCGCGGCCCTGGTCATCGGCGCGGCGATCGGGCTCGGGTACCGGCCCACCGCCGACGCCGGCCGGTGGCTGGCGGCGGCCGGCGTCATCGTCCTGCTCGTGCTGGCGCTGACCTGGCTGGCCGTACCGTTCGGCCTGGCGGCCAGGACCGCCGAGGGCCTGACCGGCTTCATCCTGATCGTGCAGCTGCTGCCGTTCATCAGCAGCGCGTTCGTGCCACCGGGCCAGATGTCGGGATCGGTGCGCTGGTTCGCGGCGCACGAACCGTTCACGCCGGTCATCGACACGCTCCGCGGGCTGCTGACCGGCACCCCGTCCGGCGGCACCGTGCTCGCCGCCGTGCTGTGGTGCGCTGGGCTCGCGGTGGCCGGGTACCTGTGGGCGCGGGCCCTGTCCCGGCGGGACCTCAACCGCTGACCTGGGTCCGTTCCCGCAGCGCCGCGCGGGCCGCGGCGCGCAGGCCGTCCGGGTCCAGGCCCGCGTACGCCGAAACGGCGTCGGCGTACGCGGGCCCGTCGGCGTCTTGCGCGGCCCGCCGGGCGCGGGCGGCGGACATCGTCGGCTGGAGACCGTTCTTCAAGCCGAAGCGCTCGCCGAGCGCGATCATCTTCGCCCCCGACCTCGCGGCACGCGGGTCCCGGGTGCGCTGGCCCCGGTCGATGTCGGTCATGGCCAGGGCCAGCAGCAGCGAGCCGCAGACCGCGAGCGCATAAGAGTCGGCGAACGTGCCGGGCGGCGGCACCGGGTCCGCGGTCAGCGCCAAAAGCGCTGCGGGCAGGGCCTCGGTGATCTCCGCAACCAGGCCGAGCCGCCCGTGACGCGCGTGGGCGACCACGGCGGTGGCCTGGATCTGCAGTGCCCAGGTATCCAGGCTGTATGCGTCGCCGCCCGGCTCCCGGCCCGCCGGGTCCCGCAACGCGGACGCGGCGCTGCGCCACAGCCGCAAGCCCATATCGACGTCGCCGCGGCCCAGCGCGATCTCCGCTCGCATCGCGGTGTCGAACATCGGCATGTCCCAGGGCTCGTCCGCGCCGTGCGGTGTTGTCAGCTTCAGCTCGCGTTCCGCCTCGTCGTAGGCGCCCCGCTGCAGGTTGGCCGCCACGATTGCCTCGCGCACCCGGTTCGCGCTGGACCACGCCCCGAACGCCTCGAGCACCGACAGCGCCGCGCTCAGGTGAAGCACCGCGTCATCGGCCGAACCGGCCTGCTCCACCTGAAGGCACAGTTCGCCGACCCGGGCGTGCGCCGCGGCCCGGAGCCACGTGCTGCCAGAGCCCTGCAACGCGGCGAGCGACCGCCGCGCCGCCGCCAGCGCGCCGTCCAGGGCGCCGGCCTCCTCCAAGGCGTAGCTGGTCACGTAACTGGCCACGCCCGCGATCAGCGGCTGGTCGCTCTCGCCCAGCGCCCGCAGGGCCGCGAGATCCGCCTCGGGCGGCCCGTGCACCGCGCCAAGCACGGCCTGCGCGGCCCGGGCAAATGTGTCCGGAGGACCGGGCGGCAGCCGGCGCAGGCCCACCACGAACCGCGCCGGGCTCGGCGCCCGCAGCAGGAACCCGCTGAGCGCGCCGAGCACCAGGCTGCTCCTGGTCGCCTCGACCAGGGCGGTTTCCGGCCGGAACGGCGGCAGGATGCGGACCGTGTCCCTGGCCAGGGCGATCAGCCGGGCGAAACTCCCCTCGGCCACCCACAGCCCGCCCAGCGTGGCCGACACCGCGGCGACCGTTCCGGCGTCCCAGCGGTCGAGCCCGTGTCGCATGGCCTGGACCAGATTGTCCTGCTCGACCC
Organism: Streptosporangiaceae bacterium; assembly: GCA_030041195.1. Next base: position 6,808 of record JASHOI010000074.1, read on the forward strand.
TGATCATCTCGAGGGCCGGGAGGTCGCCGCCGGTGAAAATCGAGTCGTGGTGGGCGACGCCGAAGTCGCGGGCCCAGGCCAGGAACCGCCCGGTCACCTGCTCGGTCTCGCCGGCGTCCTCGCGGCGCCTCACGGCGAACTCCCGGACGGTCTCCAGCATCCGGTAGCGGGCGCCCGACGCGGTGTCGCTGACCTTGAGCAGCGACTGGTCGGCGAGCTGCTCCAGGACCGGCAGAATGTCGGCTCCGAGCAGGTGCCCGGCGGCGTCGGCGGTGAACCCGCCCGGGAACACCGACAGCGCGCGCATGGCCGCCTGCCCGGCGGGGTCGAGCAGGTTCCAGCTCCAGTCGATGACCGCGTCCAGCGTGCGGTGCCGCTCCGGCGCATCCCGCGCGCCGCCCCTCAGCACCGCAAACCTGTCGTCGAGGCGGCTGGCGATCTCGGCCACCGACATGCCCCGGACCCGCGCGGCGGCCAGTTCCGCGGCGAGCGGCAGCCCATCCAGTCGCCCGCACAGCTCCCGCACCGCGTCCGCGGGCAGGTCGGCGTCCGGCCGGACCGCCCTGGCCCGCTGCCGGAACAGCTCGGCGGTCGTGGCCACGTCCAGCTCGGGCAGCAGGTACACCGATTCCGACGAGAGACCGAGCGGGGCGCGGCTGGTGGTGAGCACGCGCAGGTCCCTGCTCAGCGACACCAGGGCGTGTGCCAGCTCGGCGGCAGCGGGCACGACGTGCTCGCAGTTGTCCAGCACCAGCAGCGCCGGGCCCGGGCCCAGCGCGGTCAGGATCCCGGCGGGCTTGCCCGGCGGGGCGCTGGGGCGGCCGGCCGGGTTGCCCCCCTCCTCGCCGACGCCGAGCGAGGACGCGACCTCCGACGCGACGTCGCCGTCGGGGGCGACGCCCGCGAGCTCGACAAAGTGCACGACGCGCTGCTCCGCCCGGCTGCTGACCGCGTGCGCGAGCCGGGTCTTGCCCAGGCCGCCGGTGCCCACGATCGACGTGACCCGGGACGTGCGCAGCAGGCTCGCCACGGCGTCGATGTCGTCCTCCCGGCCGAGCAGCGGGTTGGGCTCCTGCCGGACGCCACGGCGGATCAGCGGCGCGTCGGCCTGCAGCAGCTCCTGGTGCACGCCCTGCAGCGCGGGGCCCGGGTCGCTGCCGAGCTCGTCGCGCAGCCGCTGCCGATAGTCCGCGTACCTGGCGAGGGCGGCCGCCGGCCCCGCGGTCGCCGCCTCGCAGCGCAGCAGTTCCGCCAGGACCTCCTCGTCCCGCGGGAACTGCAGGATCAGCTCACCCAGCGGCGCCGCCGCCTCGGCCCGCCGCCCTAGGCGTGACAGCGCCAGCGCGCGAGCCCGCAGCAGCGACCGGTAGGCGGGAACCCGCGCCGCGCGCAGCT
>JASHOI010000664.1 GCA_030041195.1 Streptosporangiaceae bacterium
CGTTCCCGCCGGAATCCTGAATGACAACGGCGCCAATACGCTGGCGATCGCGGTCTGGGGCCTGGACGGGACCGGCGGCGGCCTGGACCAGGTGAGCCTGGTGGCGGCCGGCGACCAGGCGGGCGGGGTGCCGGTGCAGCCGGTGGCCAGCCCCGGGTACTCGGCCGCGGTGTACGGGCCGCCGACGGCGCCGCAGCAGACGCTGGCCGCGATCTCCTCGTCGGCGCTGGCCGACGGCACGTTCACGGTCCAGGCGACGCTCCGCAACCCGACCAGCCAGCCGCTGTCCGGCGCGTCCGTATCCATGACCGTGCCGTCTGGCTGGACGCTGTCGCCCAGCGGCCAGGTCAGCCTCGGCACCGTGGCCCCCGGCGGATCCGCGTCGAAGACGTTCTCGGTGACCGCGCCGTCGTCCGGGCTGACCGCGGGCACGGACAACCTGCTGGCCACGGCGACCTACCGGTCTGGACCAGGTGGGGCGCAACAGGCGCTGATCAACGCCGCTCAGGTGCTGGTGCCCGCGTCCAGCCTGGCCGCGACGTACAACAACACCGGGATCACCGAGGACGCCGACCCCGACCCGTCGTCGAGCTTCATCGGCTTCGACGGGATCGGCACCAGCTACTCGGCCGAGGGCCTGGCCGCCGACGGGCTGACCCCGGACGCGTCGGTGAGTTCGGCTGGCCTGGACTTCACCTGGCCGGACGTGGCGGCGGCGGAGCCGGACAACACGATGGCCGAGGGCCAGACGATCGCGATCTCGGGCTCCGGCGCCAGCCTGGGGTTCCTCGCGGCCGCGAACAACTCCGCGGAGTCGGGCACCGGCACGATCTACTACACCGACGGCACCACCCAGTCGTTCACGCTGGACGTGGGGAACTTCTGGTACCCGTCCGGCCAGGACGGGAACCCGGACAACGTGCAGGTGGCGGGCGTGGACTACGCCAACTACCCGACCGGCTCGTCCGGGCACGAGGTGTACGTGTTCGAGCAGTCGGTGCCGCTGGCGGCCGGCAAGACCGTCGAGGCGGTGACGCTGCCGCCGCTGGGCAGCGTGGTCGGCTACAACGCGGCGCTGCACATCTTCGCGATGGCTATCGGGTAGCCGGGCCGGGCTTGACCCGGCGGCCCCCGGTCCAGACCCCGGTCACGTGGCCGGGGTCGGCGATCACGCCGATGTCGGCCAGCGGGTCGGCGTCCAGCGTGATGACGTCGGCGTCGTAGCCGGGCTCGAGCCTGCCGCTGCGCGGCGCCTGCGGCCCGAGCGTCAGCGGAGCCGTAGCGGTGGCGGCCTCGATCGCCTGCAGCGGTGTCATCCCGAGCGCGACCAGATGCGGCAGTTCGGCCCCGTTCTGGCCCCACGCGTTGGGCCGGTCCGGGCCGGTCAGTCCGATGTCGGTGCCCATCGCGATCGTGACACCGCTGGAGATGGCGAGGCGGATCGCGTCCGCGTGCGTCGCGGCGATCGCCTGCACCTTGGCCGCCGCGTAGTCCGGCACCGAGTCCAGGTGCCGCAGCATGTCCTCGATGATCGTCCGCGTCGGCACCAGGATCGCGCCGGTCTCGCGCATCGCGGCGCAGCACTCCTCGTCGAGGTAGGTGCCGTGCTCGATCGTGCGCGCCCCGGCCTCCAGCGCGGCCATGATCCCTGGCTTGCCGTGGCAGTGCGCGGCGACGACCCGTTCGGCCAGGCCGGCGATCTCGACGATCATGCGCAGCTCCGCGGCGGTGAACTGCTGGTTCACCGGGTGATCCACCTCGGACAGCACTCCGCCCGAGGCGCAGACCTTGATCAGCCGTGCGTTGCTGCGGAGCTGCTCCCGTACCGCGCGGGCGCACTCGTCGGGCCCGTCAGCGAGCCGCAGCTCCCCGCTCATCCTGGTGAACTCGTCGAGCAACGGCAGCGGGTACGCGTGCAGGTCGCCGTGGCCGCCGGTGGTGGACAGGATCGCGCCGGCCGCGTAGACCGCCGGCCCGTCGAGCACGCCTTCGGCGACCGCGCGGGCCAGGTGCACGCCGAGCCCGCCGACCTCACGCACCGAGGTCACGCCCGCGTCCAGCGCGGCGCGCAGGTCCCTGGCCGAGCGCGCCGCCCGCAGCGCCACCGGCTCGAGCGGCAGCTGCGCCAGGTCGAACGTGCGCTGCCCGAGGAAGTGGCCGTGGCAGTCCCACAGTCCCGGCAGCACGGTGACCGCCTGGTACGTGACGGCCCCGGGCGTGTCCGGCGCCGAGGAGGCCGGTCCCGCGTAGCTGATCTCCGCGCCGTCGAGCACCACCACGCCGTCCGGCACGGGGTCCCCGCTGCCGGGGATTAGCAGCTCCGCAGTGATCCGCTCCATCGGTCCTCCGCCCGGGTGCTGGCAAGGGCCGGCCGGCCGGCCGGCCATTCCAGCGCAATGGTGCCACGGCCGTGATCACGCCCCGGCCTGGCGTGCCAGCGGCCGAAAACTCCGCCAATTTTCCTTCGGCTTCCGAATGTGCGACTTCGTATGCGCTCGGTAATGCGCTATACAGGTCTCAGTGCGAGGGAGTGAAATGCGGACAGAGGACCGGTCCCCTTCCCTGCCCGGCTGGCGGATGGTGCAGGGCGGGGTCACTCGCATTCGCCGGTGGTTCTCCGCAGCCCCGCTGATCCTCAAGGTCCTGCTGGTCGTCGCGCTGATCTTCCTGTCCCCGGCGGTGCTGTCGATCGCGCTGGTCGGAGGGCTCGTCTACGCGCCGTTCGCGGTGTCGGCCGGGCACCGCAGCGTGGTGGCGTCGCTGTCCGTGGCCGTCTGGGGCCTGGCCCTGGTGTCCGGCCTGTCCCACGGCTCGAACTCGCCCGCGTTCGGGCTGCTGCTCCTGCTGCCGTTCGTGGTCGTGGCCGCGGCGCACGCCGGCGCGCTCGGCCGCTGGTTCGTGCCGTGCCGCACCGTCGCCTGGACGCTCGGCTGGGCGCTGCCGGTCGGCATCGTGATCCTGCGGGTCGCGGGCAGCGAGGCGTTCGCCGCCCTGGGCGCGGCGTGGCTGATCGCGTGCGTGGTGCTGGGCTGGCGGCTGGCCAAGGCGCTGCAGGAGGAGCGGGAGTTCGGCCGTCAGCAGGCACGTGGCGGCGCCCTGGCCGCACCCTACGGCTGGCCCCCGGCCGGCGACGGCGGCGCGA
>JASHOI010000075.1 GCA_030041195.1 Streptosporangiaceae bacterium
GACGAGCTCGCCGAGGTGCCGGACGGCGCGACCGTGGTGTTCTCGGCGCACGGGGTCTCGCCGGACGTCAGGCACGAGGCCGCGGACCGGGGCCTGCAGACGATCGACGCGACCTGCCCGCTGGTCGCCAAGGTGCACGTGGAGGCGCGCCGGTTCGCCGCCGACGGCTATCAGGTCGCGCTGATCGGGCACGCCGGGCACGAGGAGGTCGAGGGCACGCTCGGCGAGGCGCCGCAGGCGATCACGCTGGTCGAGACCGCCGAGGACGTGGCCAGGTTGCGGCCCCGGGACCCGGGCAAGGTCGCTTACCTGATGCAGACCACGCTGTCCACCGACGAGGCCAGGGACATCGCGGGCGCGCTGGTCGAGCGATTCCCCGATGTGCGGCGCCCGGGCAGCGACGACATCTGCTACGCCACCACCAACCGCCAGCTCGCGGTGCGCGCGATCGCGGCCGAGTCCGACGTGGTGCTGGTCGCGGGCTCGACGAACTCGTCGAACTCCAAGCGCCTGGTCGAGACCGCCGAGCGGGCCGGCACGCCCTCGTACCTGATCGACGGGCCAGAGGACATCGAGCTGGGCTGGCTGGCCGGCGCGTCGGTCGTGGGGCTCACCGCCGGGGCATCGGCGCCGCCGGCCGTGGTCGGCCAGATCATCGACGCGCTGTCCGGCCTGGGGCCGGTCGAGGTCAGCGAGCGCGTGGTCGCCACCGAATCCATCCGCTTCGGGCTTCCCAAGGAGTTGAAGCAATAGATGCCTATGCCACTGCGCCAGAGCCTGCGTGTGGGGTCCTACCTGATGCGCCAGAAGCTGTCTCGCCGTGACAAGTTCCCGCTGCTCGTGGAGCTCGAGCCGCTGTTCGCGTGCAACCTGAAGTGCGCGGGCTGCGGCAAGATCCAGCAGCCGCACACGCTGCTGAAGCAGCGGATGCCGGTCGAGCAGGCCATCGGGGCGATCGAGGAGTGCGGCGCCCCGATGGTGTCGATCGCCGGCGGCGAGCCGCTGATGCACCCGCAGATCGACGAGATCGTGCGGCAGCTGCTCGCGCGCAAGAAGTTCGTGTTCCTGTGCACGAACGCGCTGCTGATGCCCAAGAAGATCGAGAAGTTCACGCCGTCGCCGTACTTCTCCTGGGTGGTGCACATCGACGGGCTGCGCGAGCGGCACGACGAGTCGGTCTGCAAGGAGGGTGTGTTCGACGAGGCGGTCGCCGCGATCAAGGACGCGAAGCGGCGCGGGTTCAAGGTGAGCACGAACACCACGTTCTTCAACACCGACACCCCGCACACCGTGATCGACGTGCTGAACTACCTCAACGACGACCTGGGCGTCGACCAGATGCAGATCTCGCCGGCCTACGCCTACGAGAAGGCGCCGGATCAGGAGCACTTCCTCGGCGTCACCGAGACCAGGGAGCTGTTCCGCAAGGCGTTCGCCGACGGCAACAGGAAGCGCTGGCGGCTCAACCACACTCCGCTGTTCCTCGATTTCCTCGAGGGCAAGACGGACTACTCGTGCACCGCGTGGGGCATCCCGTCGTACTCGCTGCTCGGCTGGCAGCGGCCCTGCTACCTGATGGCCGACGGGTACGCCAAGACCTACAAGGAGCTGATCGAGACCACCGACTGGGACTCCTACGGCCGCGGCAAGGACCCGCGGTGCGCGAACTGCATGGCGCACTGCGGCTACGAGCCCTCCGCCGTCCTGGCCACGATGGGCTCCCTGCGCGAGTCCATCCGCGCGATGCGCGGCTGACGCCGGGGCGCCACCTCCCGCCCGGCCCCGGCCCCGCTCCTTCATGGATACCCTCGGGCGGCGCGCCCAGCGGCGGCTCCGGTTGCATAGTGTCTAGTAACCGCAGCGCGCCGCGCTGACCGGAAAGGCCCTCCGGAAGGTACCAAGCCGTGTCCACGCCCAGCACTCCGCCCGTGACCGCGGGCCAGGCTGGCGTGGGCCGGGCCGGGGCGGCGGGGGCCCAGGAGGGCGCCGGGCGGCAGGGCTTCGGCGCTGGCACCTGGTGGATGGTGGCACTGCCGCCGCTGGCCACGTTCGTGATCATGCTCTGGGGCATCACCGGCGCCTCCTACTGGCGGGACGAGGCCGCCACGATGTCAGCGGCCCAGCGGCCGCTCGGCAACCTGATCAAGACCGTGGGGAACATCGACGCCGTGCACGCCGCCTACTACCTGCTGATCTGGGTGATGGTGCACCTGGGCGGTGCCGGCGAGCTGGTGACCAGGCTGCCCTCGGCGGTAGCGATGGCCTGCGCCGCCGCCGCGGTGGCCGCGATCGGCAGGCGGCTGATCTCACCCAGGGCAGGGCTCGCCGCCGGCCTGGTCTTCGCCGTGACGCCGGAGGTCAGCCTGTACGGGCAGGACGCCCGGCCGTACGCGATCGTGGTCGCGCTCGCCGCGCTGGCCAGTTACCTGCTGGTGCGGGCCATGGATGCCGGGCCGGGCGCCAGGCGCCGGTGGCTGATCGGGTACGCGCTGTCCCTGGCCGTCCTGGGCATCGTGGATATCTTCGGCTTGCTGCTGATCGCGGCGCACGCGGTCACGGTCGGGCTGCGGTACCTGCGCGAGACCGGGGCCGCGGGGGCGGACCGGACCGCGGCTTCGGACGGTTCCAGCCGGGCCGGCCGCGACCGGGATGCCAGGTCGCTCGCGCTGGGCTGGCTCGCCGCCGCCGTGGCCGGGTTCCTGCTGGCCAGCCCCGTGCTGGCGCTCGGCTACGTGCAGCGCGGGACGATCTCGTGGATCGCGCCGCCGGACCTCGGCTCGATCGAGGACCTGCGCGAGCTGGTCGGCCCGGCGGCGATGGCGGACGCCGTGATCCTGGCCATCGCCGCTGGCGTCGTGGTCAGCGCGCTGCTCGGCCGGGATCGGCTGCGCGCCAACTGGCCCGGCTCGGTGCCCGCGCTGTGCCTGCCCTGGCTGGTCCTGCCCCCGGCGATCCTGCTCGTCGCCTCGGTGATCACCCCCGTGTACACGCTGCGCTACGTCCTGCTGTGCATCCCGGCGATCGCGCTGCTGGCCGGCGCGGGGCTTGCCTCGCTCGGCTGGGTGGCCGGCACGGCGGCGCTGGCGATCATCGCGGTGCTCGGGGTGCCGATGCAGTCGCAGGTGCGCGCCCCCGACGGCCACGGGGACAACATCAGGCAGGCCGACCGGATCGTGGCCGACAACAGGCGGCCGGGCGACGCGGTGCTCGAGTACAAGGCGGAGAACTTCGGGCAGGCCTACCCGTACGGGATCGGGCAGCTGATTCCCATCGCCCAGGCCGAGTCGCCGATCCGGTCGGCCACGCTGCTCGGCACGTTCCTGCCCGATCCCGTCGTGCGGCAGCGGCTGGCCCACGTGTCGCGGGTCTGGGTCGTCGAGTACGGTCACTCCACGCCGCTGGTCATCCTCAACGGGCTGCACTTCCGGCTGGTCCGCGCCTGGCGGACCAGTGACATCTGGCTGTTCCTGTATCAGCATCCCACCGTTCCGGGTGGCGGCTGAGTAGGGTAGGGCGGCGCCGCTTCATGCCAAAGGCCGACTGATCTCAGAGTGAACGCCGGGAGGACCCGATGACGCCGCCGGTGAGCCGCGCGGTTGTCACCGGGCGTGCCCAGACCGCCGCGGGCGACGACGCGGGTCGTGCCGCGGCCTTCGACGCCGGGCCGCTCTGGATGCGGATTCTGCCTCCGGTGGCCATGTTCGCGATGGGGCTGTGGCGGATCACCGGGCCGTCCTACTGGCGCGACGAGGCGGCGACGATGACCGCTGTGCAGCGCCCGTTCCCGGAACTGCTGCGGATGATGGGCCATGTCGACGCCGTGCACGGCGTCTACTACATGATCATCTGGGTGGTGGTCCGGCTCGGCGGCACCGGCGAGCTGGTGACCAGGTTGCCGTCGGCGCTGGCGATGGCCTGCGCCGCGGCGGCGGTGGCCGCGCTCGGCCGGCGCCTGGTGTCACCGCGGGCCGGGCTGGCGGCCGGGCTGTTGTTCGCTGCGGCGCCGCAGATCAGCCTCTACGCACAGGACGCCAGGGAGTACGCGGCCGTCACCGCGCTGGCGGCGACGGCTAGCTACCTGCTCGTGCGCGCGCTGACCGCGACCGGCCGGCCGCGGCGGGTCTGGCTGATCGGTTACGCGGTGTGCCTGGGCGTGATGGGCAGCCTGAACGTGTTCAGCCTGCTGCTCGCCGGGGCGCACGCGGTGACGGTGGCGGTGACCGCGGCTCGGGCCTGGCGGCGGGACGGCCGCGCCGCCGGGCTGTGGCTGGCGGCTGGCTGGCTGGCTGCGGCCGCCGGGGCGCTCGTGCTGGCCAGCCCGATCCTGACGCTCGGCATCGCGCAGCGCGGTACGCTGCACTGGCTCACCACGCCGCCGCTGCTGGGTACCATCGAAGGGCTGCGCAAGCTGATCGGCCCGGCGCCGATGCTGCTCGCGCTCTGCCTGGCCATCGCGCTCGGCATCGTCCTGGACGCGCTCGCCGGGCGGCGTCTGCGTGCCAACTGGCCCCCCGAGCTGTTCGCGCTCTGCCTGCCGTGGCTGCTGCTGCCGCCGGCGGTGCTGATCGCCGTTTCTTACGCCTCGCCCGTGTACACGTTCCGCTACGTGCTGTTCTGCACCCCGGCCGCGGCGCTCATCGGCGGGGCCGGGCTCGCCGCCCTGGTGCTGCCCTCGCCGCCCGGCGTGCTCGCGTGGGCGCCGGCCGTCGTCGCCTTCGCGGTGATCGCCGCGCTCGGCGTGCCTGCGCAGCTCGCGGCCAGGAGGCCGGATGGCCACGGCACCAACATCAGGGAAGCGAACGCGATCGTGGCCAGGACGCGGCGCCCCGGCGACGCGGTGCTCTACCTCGGCACCGATTCAAGGTACTTTCCGGCGGCCTACCCCGGGGGCTTCGCCAAGCTCGACGACGTGGGCCAGGCCAAGACCCCGAGCCAGGCCGGCAACCTGGTCGGCACCGAGGCACGGCGGTCCGTGATCCGGGCACGGCTTGCTCACGTCAGGCGGGTCTGGCTGGTCCAACTCGGCTCCCGCCCGCACGATCCGCTGCTCGACGGCCTGGGCTTCCGGCTGGTCCGGCAGTGGCGTGCCTCCGACATTTGGCTGCTGCTTTACTCGCGAAGCGGCAAGGGCGGCTGATTCCGGTAAGTTCGCAGAACTCCTTCAGCATCTCTTCAGAGTTAACGCTCATCATCTAAACCGGCGCAGGCCCCATGCGCCCGGCGCCAGCGATGCCGCGCCGCGGTGGCTCGGCCCGCTCATCACGCGGACCCGGGTTCCAGAGGAGTTGTCATGTTCTTTACGTACCTCCGGCGCGAGCTGCGCCGGCGGATGCGCCAGGCCATATTCATCTCCGTGGGGCTCGCCCTCGGGATCGGCCTGGTCATTACCGTGAC
>JASHOI010000665.1 GCA_030041195.1 Streptosporangiaceae bacterium
GCCCAGCGTGCCGCGCAGCCCGGCGGTGCCGAACTCGAGCCTGCCGCCGAACCTGTCGGCGAGCTCGTCAGCGGCGGCGGCGCCGTCGTCGGCGGCCAGCGCCCGGAGCTCGGCCCGGTCCCGCTCGTCCGGGTCGTCGGCCAGCCACGCGTTCAGCCGGGCCCGAAGATCGTCGGGGATCATGTCACCGCACCCCGCGGCAGGACGCCGGGCAGGATCGCCGCCAGCAGCGCGCCCATCCGGCCGGCCGCGGCGTTCCCGGCGGCGACGACCTCGGCGTGGTCGAGCCCGTGCGGCGCCAGGCCCGCGGCCAGGTTGGCGACCAGCGAGATGCCCAGCACCTCGGCGCCGAGGTGGCGCGCGGCGATCGCCTCGAGCGCGGTGGACATGCCGACCAGGTCGGCGCCGAGCGTCCGCAGCATCCGGATCTCGGCCGGGGTCTCGTAGTGCGGGCCCGGCAGGGCCGCGTACACGCCCTCGGCAAGGCCCGGGTCGGCAGCGCGGGCCAGCGTGCGCAGCCGCGCCGAGTACAGGTCGGTGAGGTCGGTGAACCGGGACGGGTAGCCGTCCGGCGGCGGCTCGCCCGACAGCGGCGAGCGGCCGGTGAGGTTCAGGTGGTCGCTGATCAGCACCGGCTGGCCGGGCCGGAACCCGGCGCGGATACCGCCCGCCGCGTTCGTGAGCACGACCACCCGGCAGCCCGCCGCGACCGCGGTGCGCACGCCGTGCACCACGGCGGACACCGGGTACCCCTCGTACAGGTGGGTTCGGCCGAGGAAGACGAGCACCCGTAGTTCCCCGAGGCGTACTGACCGCACCACCGGAGCGTGGCCCGGCACGGTCGGCGCCGGGAACCCGCCGAGGTCGGTGAGCGGAATCTCTGGGCCGCTGCCGAGTGGCTCAACGGCCTGAGCCCAGCCGGAGCCGAGGACCACCGCCACGTCGTGGGCTGGCTCGCCGGTGCGCGCGGCCAGCCGCTGCGCGCTCTCGGCGGCGGCGGCGAACGGGTCACGGGAAGGCTGCACCGGCGCCTCCTCCCGCGACGTCGCCCCCTGGGCCCGCTGCCTACGCGGGGCTCTTTGCCGCAGGCTTGATCGTACCGTTTTCGATCTCTGCCTTGATCGTCTGCAGCTCGGCGGTCAGCGCGGCGGGCACCTTGCCGGCGAAGTCGTGGTACGGCGACAGTGCGACGCCGCCGTTCGCCAGGTCCCCGGTGTAGGTGCCGCCGGCGAACGTGCCGCCGGCCGCGGCCAGGATCGCGCTCTTGACCGCCTGCTGGATGCCCTGGGTGACGCTCGCGATCAGGTACTTGCAGTACTGCGGGACGCTGACGCAGCCGTCGGTGTCCGACCACATCATGTTCACCCTGTCCGAGCGCGCCGCGGCGTCGGCGTTCTGCACCGCCTTGGCCGTGCCGAGCCCGGCGGTCTCGGCGACCGGGAAGATGATGTCGGCGCCCTCGCTGATGAACGTCTGGGTGAGCGCCTGGGCGTCGGCCTGGCTGGTGAAGCTGCCGGTGAAGCTGCCGCTCTGGGCCGGCTCGTTCCAGCCGAGCACCGCGACGTGCGTGTGGTGCTGGGCGTTGTAGTAATGGACGCCGTCCCAGAAGCCGTCCAGGTAGCCGGTGACCGTTGACAGCTGCTGGCCGCCGTACGTGGCCACCTTGCCGGTCCTGGTCATGCCCGCGGCGAGGTAGCCGCCGAGGAAGCCGTCCTGCGCGGTGTCGAACGTGATCGCGTCGATGTTTTTGATCGTCCGGCCGTAGGCGTAGTCGACGATCGCGAACTTCTGCGCCGGGTTGGCCGCGGCCGCGGCCTCGGTGTTGCCGCCCATGAGGAACCCGACGGTGACGATCAGCCCGCACTTCTCGCTGATGGCCTTGTCGATGTTCGGCGTGTAATCGCCGGCCGACGCGGACTGCAGGTAGATCCCGCTGATCTCGGCGGGATCCGCGGCCACCGCCTCCTGGACCCCCTGCCAGGATGCCGCGTTGAACGAGTGGTCATCGACGCCCCCGGTGTTCGTGACCAGGCAGGCCTTGATCCTGGCCAGGGCCCGCACGCTGTGCGGTAACGGGCTTGACCGGCTGCCGGACGGGCGGGCGGGCCTGCTCGACGTGGCGGGGCTGGCGGAACAGGCGCAGAGCGCCACGGCTGCCGCGCAGAGCGCCACGGCCTTCGCGATCGTCCCGCACACCGCTGCCGCTACCTCCGCAGTCCAGGAAGCTCCCAGATGTCCGCAGGCTAACCCAGCGCCGCCGATCCGGGAAAGCGTGCGCCGGACCGCGGGTCTGTGACAATGGGCGGGTGCCGGAGACTCAGCTGACCGTCGAGGAGATCCGCGGCGTGCCCAAGGTGCTGCTGCACGATCACCTCGATGGCGGGTTGCGCCCGCGGACGATCGTCGAGCTGGCCGCCGAAACCGGCTACCACGGCCTGCCCACCACCGACGTGGCCGAGCTTGCCCGCTGGATGGCCGGCGCGGCGCAGCGCGGCAAGCTCGAGCTCTACCTGGAGGCCTTCGAGCACACGGTCGCGGTCATGCAGACCCGGGACGCGCTGATCCGGGTGGCGGCCGAGTGCGCCGAGGACCTGGCCGCCGACGGCATCGTGTACGCGGAGGTCAGGTTCGCGCCCGAGCTGCACGTGACCGGGGGCCTCAGCCTGGACCAGGTGGTCGACGCGGTGCTCGAGGGGTTCCGCCGCGGCAGCCGGGACCGCGGCATCACGGTCTGCGCGCTGCTCACCGCGATGCGCACCGCGGCCAGGTCGCTGGAGATCGCCGAACTGGCGGTGCGGCACCGGGACGCCGGCGTCGCCGGGTTTGACATCGCGGGCGCCGAGGCCGGTAGCCCGCCCAGCCGGCATCTCGACGCGTTCCAGTACGTCGCACGGGAGAACTTTCACATCACGATCCACGCGGGTGAGGGATTCGGGCTGCCGTCGATCTGGGAGGCGCTGCAGTGGTGCGGCGCCGAGCGGCTCGGGCACGGAGTCCGGATCATCGATGGCATCCGGGTGCCGGCCGGCGGCCACGCATCGCTCGGCCGGCTGGCCAGCTACGTGCGGGACCGCCGGATCCCGCTGGAGATGTGCCCGACGTCGAACGTGCAGACGGGCGCGGTGAGGTCGATCAAGGAGCACCCGATCGGGCTGCTGCGCGAGCTGCTGTTCCGGGTGACCGTCAACACCGACAACCGGCTGATGAGCGGGGTCACCCTGTCGTCGGAGTTCCACGCGCTGACCGAGGCGTTCGGCTACGGCTGGGGAGACATCGAGTGGCTCACGATCAACGCGATGAAGAGCGCGTTCGCGCCGTTTGACGAGCGGCTGAAGCTCATCAACACGGTGATCAAGCCGGGGTTCGCCGTGGTCAGGCCGGCCTGAACCCGCTACGTCGACGCCGTGGCGCTTGGCGTCGGGGTCGGCGTGGGCGTCGGGCTGGGGGTGGGTGAGGGCGTGGGGCTCGGCGTCGGCGACGGCGTGGGTGACGGCGTCGGGCTCGGTGTGGGCGACGGGGTGGGGCTTGGCGTGGGCGACGGGGTTGGGCTCGGCGTCGGCGACGTTGTCGGGCTCGTGGTCGGCACGACCAGGTTCGGGGTCTGCACGTGCTCGCGGCCGGGAAGCAGCAGCAGCAGCGCGGCGATGACCACGCCGGAGACCGTGACCAGACCGCCGAGCGCCGCCCCGCGGACGAACGCCTGGCGCCGCTGGCTGCGCTTCCATTCCATCGTGCGGACCTCGGCGAGCTCCGGCGGCAGCGCCGCCCGCTGCGCGGCCCAGCTGTTGAACGGCGCCGCGGCCATGCCGAGGGTCGGGAACAGCAGCAGGCCGGCCAGCAGCGGCCCGGCCAGCTCGGTGGGCTTGGTCAGCGCGCCCGCGATGCCGAGCATGCCGAGCAGCGCGAGCGTCGACTCGGCCCAGTTCGCCCGCAGCGCCTCCCACCACTTGGCCTTCTCGCTGGTCTTGGGCGTGCGCAGGAACGCGGCCTTCTTGGCGAACAGGCCGACCACCGACGCCCGCGCCACCACCAGGGACGTGGATTGCCAGATGAAGAACGCGCCGACCGCGTCGCGCCACGACGCGCCGGTGCCGCGGCGCAGCAGCGCGACCGCGCGCACCAGGCCGAGCAGCACCAGCACCGGGACCGTGGCCACCAGGAACGCGGTCAGCTTGCGGAACAGCTCGCCGCCGCCGGTGGACAGGTTGACGGCGCCGGCCAGCAGGAAGACCAGGAACACCAGGCCGAGCAGGTCGCCGTACCACTGCACCGCGCCGGACAGGTAGGCCCATCGCTGGCCGGTGGTGAGCCGGTTCTCCTTGGACGGGCGGCCCGGCATCATCGAGCGCCAGTGCATCCGCAGAATCTGGATGCCGCCGAAACACCACCGGTAGCGCTGGCCCTTGAGCGCCTCGAAGGTCAGCGGCATGATGCCTTTGCCGTAGGACTGGTCGATGTGGTAGCCGGTCCAGCCGGCCCGCAGCAGCCGCAGCGACAGCTCGGCGTCCTCGGTGATGCACCACTCGTCCCAGCCGCCGAGCTGCTCGAGCGCGACGCGCCGGATCAGGCCCATCGTGCCCGCGAAGATCGCGCCGTCGCGCTCGTTGCGCGAGGGCTGGGACACCGCGAAGAAGTACTTGTAGGAGTAGTACAGCCTGCGGTAGTACCGGGCCCTCTCCCAGCCGCGGTAGTCCTGCGGCGCCTGGGTGAAGCCCACCCAGGTCTCCGCGAACAGCGGTGCGCAGCGCCGCAGAAACCCCGGATCGAGCTGGTAGTCGGAGTCGACCACGCCGATGACCTCGGCTCGCTCGTCGGTCATCTGAGTCAGTGCGTAGTTGAGCGCGCCCGACTTGTAGCCCGGCCAGTCCTCCAGGTGCGCGAACTTCACGTTGTGCCGCCGGCACCAGGCCTCGACCGGCCGCCACAGGCTCTCGTCGTCGGTGTTGTCGTCGATCAGGATGATCTCGTACCGCGGGTAGTCCAGGCGCACCAGTGAGCGCAGCGTGTCCATGACCATGTCCGGCGGCTCGTTGTGCGCCGGCACGTGCAGGCTGACGAACGGAAGCTCGCCGAGCGCGGGCAGCTGCGCGGTCGAGACCGGCGTGATCCGCCGGTGCCAGGTCTCCGAGCCGATCGCGTCGCAGATCTCCCACAGGTAGGCGCTGGCCAGGATCGCGGCGAACACCTCGAAGAACCACAGCAGCAGCCCGCCCGCCTCGCTGGCCGGGCTCAGATTGCTGTAGAACGTCCACTCCAGGACGTACACGAGGTAGACGGCGAACAGGAAGATGCTGGTCGACCAGCACAGGTGCGCGCGTGCGTTCCAGCGCCTGGTGACCGGCAGCCAGATCAGGCTGCCGGCGATCAGCCCGGCGACGCCGGCGATCGTGTTGTGCTCGCTGACCCCGAGCAGCCGCATCGCGACCGCGACCAGCGCGCCGAGCACCACGGTGCCGACGATCGCGAAGATGAACCTGCGGGAGGCCGGCCACGCCCCGGTACTCCGCGCAGGATGCGCGGACCGGGCAAGCAGCGCGGCGGTGCCCACCGGCGCGGCAAGGATCCCGGCCAGCACAAGTGCAGCAAGCACGAGCCCGCCCTCCCGCCTCGAGCCTCTTCCTGACCAGACAAGCGCTGACGACTACCCGCAATCTAGCCATATCTAACAATCTGCGGGCCAGGCCGGCCAGTGCCGGGGCGCGGCGGCGGTCTCAGTCGCCTGGCTCGCTGGTGCAGGCTTCGCTGAACAGCAAGGCGGTGCTGCGGGCCAGGTTTACATACCATCGGCCGGCTCTTTCGGTGGTCACCAGCCACTGCACCCGGCGGGTGCCCTGCGGAAACACCGGGATGTTCTGCCCGTCGAGGCTGGCCTGCGCCTTCACCCTGAACCGCACGGTCGCCGCGCCGCTGCCCGCGGCCCGCGCCGACACGATCCGGAACGAGGTAACGGTGATCTTGGGGCCGCCGCCGCTGAGGAATGACCGGGCGCAGGAACGCTGAGCGGGCGGCAGCGTCCGCGCGACCGCGGCCGGGTCGTTGTGTCCCAGCGCGGACCAGAACGCGGTGACAACCCGCTCGGCGGCGGCCGCCTGCGCCGCAGACAGCGTCCCGGACACGGGTGGCGGGCCCGAGGAGCCGCCGGCGTCGCCGGATCCTGCCGCTCCGTCCTTGATGAGCTGGGACATGCTGGCGACCTGTGACGCTGGCGGGGCCGAGATCCGCACCGGCACGCCGAAGTCGTAGAAGTCGGTGACCTGAACCATCTGCTCGCTGGCCAGCTCGCCCGTGCCGCCCGGCAGGTGCAGGGACAGCTTCACCTGCCGCACCAGGTTCCGGTTGTCCACCCAGACATCGACAGGTATCAGCCCAGAGCCCAGGCTGCTGGTGAATTGCAGGAAGCCCGCACGCTCCGAGCGCGGGACCCGCGCCGCCGCCTTCGCCGGATCGATATCCACGCGGAACCCGGTTACCCGCACTCCCCGGATGGTCGCGGTGCCCAGATTCGTCACGCTCGCCGAGATCGCGGTCAGCGACGCCAGCAGGTCCGCGGGATCGGTGCCGCCGCCGAGCGGGCTCAGCAGCGAACTGTCAAGGCCTTCGGACGTCCCGGCAGGCACGGCGATCCAGGATTTCCCGTGCGGCAGATCCCCGCTGGCACCACCGGGGATCTTGATGTATGCCGTCGGCGGTATGAAGATCTCCGTCATCGCCACGGGGTCCTGCATGCTCAGCGTGCCGCGGGAGTGCGCGAAGTCGAACACGCCCGTCTGGGTGAACGACACCGACATGCTCTGCATCTGCATCGTCGTCGTCACCGCGATCCGGGCGGACTGGCCGGCGGTACTGGTCACCGCGGCCGTGAGGCTGTCGGCCGGCGCCACCTTCGTGCCACAGCCCGCCGCCAGCACACCCGCACTGGCCAGGACGACCACATACCTGATACCGCGCACGGTCCCCGCCCTTCGCCGCTTCGCATTGGCCACTAACAGTGGCGTACCGGGGCCAGTCGGGCAAGCCACTCGCCGATACCTGGCCTGGCGTGGGCGCCGCGCAGGGATCCGATCGGGTCATCGGGGACCGGCCGGCGTTGGATAAGTCGTCAGATCTCGCCGAACAGGCGGTCGCCGGCGTCGCCGAGGCCGGGAACGATGTAGCCGCGCTCGTTCAGCCGCTCGTCCATCCCGGCGGTCACCACGCGGACCGGGACCGGGTCGTCGGCGGGGAACGCCGCCTCCAGCCTGGCCACCCCCTCCGGCGCGGCGAGCAGGCAGATCGCGGTGACCGCGGTGGCGCCGTGGGAGACCAGCATCGCGACCACGGTCTCCAGGGTGCCGCCGGTCGCCAGCATCGGGTCGAGCACGAACACGTCGCGGCCGATCAGGTCGGCCGGCAGCCGCTCGGCGTACACGGATGCGACCAGGGTCTCCTCGTCCCTGGCCAGCCCGACGAAGCCGACGTCGGCGCTGGGCAGCAGCCGGGTCATGCCGTCGAGCATGCCGATGCCCGCGCGCAGCACCGGGACCACGAGCGGGTTGGGCAAGGCGAGCTTCACGCCGGCGGCCGTGGCGACCGGGGTGGTCACCGAGACCGGCTCGGTCTTCATGTGGCGGGTCGCCTCGTAAGCCAGCAGGGTCACCAGCTCGTCGGTGAGCCTGCGGAAGGTCGGAGTATCGGTGACCTCGTCCCGCAGCATGGTCAGCTTGTGCGCGATGAGCGGATGATCGGCAACCAGGGTCTGCATGCCCCGTAGTGTGGCAGAGCCGCCCCGGCGGCACGGTCAGACCAGCGACTCCAGCGTGGCCCGCGCCCCGCGCTCGTGCAGCGACGCCAGCGCGGACCGGTAGGCGGTGACGAAGCGCTTGTCTTCGACCAGGTCCCCGAACAGCTCGCGGTTGGCGATGAACGCATCGGGGTCCTCGAGCTGGCGCCTGGCCAGCTTGGTGAGGGTCCCGGCGAGGCGGTCGACCACCTCGATCGGCTCGCCTGCCTCGTCGACGCCCTCCGCGTAGCGTGCCCAGCTCGCCACCACGGCAGCGCTGCGCCTGATCTCGCCGCCGGTCGCGAGCTGCTGGCGGACCACCGGCAGCAGCCACTTCGGGATCCGGTCCGAGCTCTGCGCGCACAGCCGGGCGATCGTGTCCCTGATGTACGGGTTGGAGAAGCGCTCGATCAGCGTGTGCTTGTACCCGTCGAGGTCAACGCCGGGCACCGGGGTCAGGGTCGGGGTGGCCTCCCGATCCATGTAGCCGAGCAGGAAGGCCCGGTACAGCGGATCCTGGGCGGCCTCGTGCACCAGCCGGTAGCCGGACAGGTAGGCGAAGTAGCACATGGCCTGGTGGCTCCCGTTGAGCAGCCGCAGCTTCATCAGCTCGTACGGCTCAACCTGGTGCACGAGCTGCACGCCGGCGTTCTGGTACGGCGGCCGCCCGGCGGTGAAGTCGTCCTCGAGCACCCACTGGGTGAACGGCTCGCAGACCACCGGCCACTGGTCGTCGATGCCGAACCGGTCGCGGACCTCGGCGCGGTCGGCGTCCGTGGTCACCGGGGTGATCCGGTCGACCATGGAGCTGGGGAAGCGCACCTCGCGCTCGACCCATTTGCCGAGGTCGGGGTCGCGCATGCGCGCGAAGGTGGTGAACACCCGCCTGGTGAGCTCGCCGTTGCCCTGCAGGTTGTCACAGGACATGATCGTGAACGGCGCGGACCCGGCCCGGCGGCGGCGCGACAGCGCCTCGGTGATCAGCCCGAACGTGGTCTGCGGAACCGCGCCGGGCCGCAGGTCAGCCGCGACCTCCGGGTTGGTCACGTCGAACTCGCCGGTGATGTCGTTGATGTTGTACCCGCCCTCGGTGACCGTCAGCGACACGATCCTGGTCGACGCGGCCGCCAGCTTCTCGATGACCGCCTCGGGATCGTCGGGCGCGAACAGGTACTGCACGATCGATCCGATCACCCGCGGCTCGTAGGTCCCGTCGGCGTGCTTGAGCACCAGCGTGTACAGGCCGTCCTGGGCGTCGAGCACCCGCTGCATGGCGCGGTCGGCCGGCATCACGCCGACGCCGCAGATGCCCCAGTCCGTCGCCTCGCCCTGGTTCATCAGCCGGTCGTGGTACATGGCCTGGTGCGCGCGGTGGAACCCGCCGACGCCGAAGTGGACGACGCCGGGCGTGACCAGCGCGCGGTCGTAGCCAGGCACCGGCAGCCGTCCGGCCCAGTACGCCAGCGTGCCCGCGTTGAGCGGCCGCGGTTCAGCCGGCAAGGCGGGCACCCGTGACCGGGTGGAACGCGAACATGTCGTCGGGCTGGACGTTGAACGTCACGTGCTGGCCCAGCGCCGGCGGTCTGCGGCCCTCGGCACGCGCCACCACCGGGTCACCGCCGCCGGCGAGGCGCACGTGCAGCAGCGCGTCGGCGCCGAGCTCCTCGACGAGTATCACGTCGCCGGGCAGCTCCCCGGAACCGTTGGCCAGGTGCAGGTGCTCGGGCCGGATGCCGAGCACGAGCTCGGACAGACCCGCCGCCTTGGCCGCGGTCTGGATCGGGCCGGGCAGCGGCAGCACGGTGCCGGCCAGCCTGGCGCCGCCGTCGGCGAGCGGCACGGTCTGCAGGTTCATCGCGGGCGAGCCGATGAACCCGGCGACGAACTCGTTCACCGGGTTCTCGTACAGCTCGCGTGGGGACGCGCACTGCTGCAGGTTCCCGCCGCTCAGCACCGCCACCCGGTGGCCCATGGTCATCGCCTCGACCTGGTCGTGGGTGACGTAGACCGTGGTGACGCCGAGGCGGTGCTGCAGCTCGGCGATCTGGCTGCGGGTCTGCACCCGCAGCTTGGCGTCCAGGTTGGACAGCGGCTCGTCCATCAGGAAGACCCTGGGCTCGCGCACGATGGCCCGGCCCATCGCCACCCGCTGCCGCTGCCCGCCGGAGAGGGCCTTGGGCTTGCGGTCAAGCAGCGCCTCGTCCAGGTTCAGCAGCTTGGCGGCCTCCCGGACCCGGCGGTCCCGCTCGGCCTTGGGGACGTGCTGCATTTTCAGCGCGAAGCCCATGTTCTCGGCCACGGTCTTGTTCGGGTACAGGGCGTAGTTCTGGAACACCATGGCGATGTCACGGTCCTTGGGATGCACCCAGGTCACGTCCTTCTCGCCGATCTCGACCCGCCCGCCGTCCAGCGGCTCCAGCCCGGCCAGCATCCGTAGCGCGGTGGTCTTCCCCGACCCGGACGGCCCGACCAGGACCATGAACTCTCCGTCCTTGACCTCCAGGTCCAGCGCGTCCACCGCCGGCGGCGTGCCCTTGGCGTACACCCGGGTCGCCTGCACGTACTTCACCTCAGCCATCGGGAACCTCCGTCCGCTGCGAACAAGATCGGCTGCGCTTTCATCACTTGATGGCTCCCATGGACAGGCCGCGGACCAGGGACCGCTGGGCGATCCAGCCCACGATGATCACCGGCACCGAGGCCACCGTCGCCGCCGCGGACAGGTGCGCGATGTACAGCCCCTCCTGGGGGACC
>JASHOI010000666.1 GCA_030041195.1 Streptosporangiaceae bacterium
CGAGCGCAGCGGCGGAGTGTCGCTGGCCACCGCGCGGGTCGTGGTCGGCGGCGGCCGGGGGGTGGGCGGGCCCGACGGATTCGGGGTGCTCGAGGAGCTCGCCGGGCTGCTGGGCGGCGTCGTCGGAGTGTCCAGGGTGGTAACCAGCGAGGGCTGGCGGCCGCACAAGCAGCAGGTAGGCCAGACCGGCACCCGGATATCGCCCGAGCTGTACCTGGCCTGCGGGATCAGCGGGGCGATCCAGCACATGGCCGGCTGCCTGAGCGCCAAGCACATCGTCGCGGTGAACACCGACCCGGACGCGCCGATCATCTCGCACGCCGACTACGCGGTGATCGGTGACCTGAACCAGGTGCTCCCGGCGCTCGTCGACGCGATCCGCGCCCGCTCCGGGTGAACGTGGCCGGCGTCCGCCCGCTCCGCGGGAACGTGGCCGGCGTCCGCCCGCTCCGGGTGAACGTGGCCGGCGTCCGCGCCCGGTCCCGGGGACTTGGCTGTGGATGATTTTGTGGATGGCCCGGTGGAAAAGCGGGCGTGAACGGGGGACAACGCCCACTGGCCTGTGGATGGATAAAGAATCTTGAAAGAGGTGCTGGAAACCCCTTGTGCCGCAGGTGGACGTGGGCGTAGAAAAGCTCTCACCACGGAAGACGGGAACCTACCGGGGGAAACCTCGGGGACGTCAGGGGGGCCGGGAAACCGGGCCGCCAGGCGGGTGCTCGACATCGGTGGTGGGCCGCGCGGACTCCGCAGCCGAGCAATCGGCGCCCGGGACCGCAAGGCAAACTAGGCCCCTCCATCTCATACATGGAGGGGCCTAGCCATATTTTGCCCCAGCGGCCGTCATCCATTCGTGAGCGACACGCCGGGTACAACGCGTGCCACTCGCCAACCTACCCGGGCGCGTGGCCAGGCCTGAACGCGATCGGCTCGTCTGGCCTTCGACCTTAAGGCTCCGGGCTGGCAATGCCGTGATCTTCTCCTTCAACTACGCGGTAACGCGGTGAAGGCTGGCCGTGCCCGGGGTTGCTCCGGGCGCAGACCTGATGGGAGATCACGTGGATTACATGCGACTGGGCTCGTCGGGCCTCAAGGTGTCGCAAATCGGCCTGGGCATGATGAGCTACGGCGACGCCACAGAGCGGCGGTGGCATCTGGATGAGGCCGAGGCGGAGCCGATCGTTGCCCGGGCCATCGCGGCCGGGGTGACGTTCTTCGACACCGCTGACATGTATTCCGATGGCCTAACCGAGGAGATCACCGGCAGGCTGCTGGGGAAGCTGCTGCCGCGCCGCGACGACTACGTGCTCGCCACCAAGGTGTTCTTCCCGATGGGCCCAGGTCCGAACGACCGCGGGCTGTCACGCAAGCACGTGCTGGCCAGCATCGACGCGTCGCTGGCGCGGCTGAGGACGGACTACGTCGACCTGTACCAGATCCACCGGTGGGACTACCAGACGCCGATCGAGGAGACCATGGCCGTGCTGCACGAGGTGGTGCGGGCCGGGAAAGCGCGGTACATCGGCGCCTCCAGCATGTACGCCTGGCAGTTCGCGAAGGCACAGCACACCGCCCAGGCGGCAGGCACGACCCGTTTCACCTCGATGCAGAACCACTACAACCTGGTCTACCGGGAAGAGGAGCGGGAAATGATCCCGCTCTGCCTGGACCAGGGAGTAGGCGTCATCCCGTACAGCCCGCTCGCCCGTGGGTTGCTGGCCGGCTCCCGCGGCCGTGGCGGGCAGCGGCGCACGCTTCGGGCCGGTCACGACCCGCTCGCCGAGCAGATGTACGAGGATACCGACTTCGACGTTGTGGACGTGGTGCAGTCGGTCGCCGCCGAGCGCGGGCTGCCCGCTGCCCAGATCGCGCTGGCCTGGCTGCTCGGCAAGCCAGCGGTCACCGCGCCAATCGTGGGCGCAACCAGCCTGCGCCACCTCGACGATGCGGTCGCGGCCACCGAGGTGCGGCTGACCGAGGAGGAGGTCGCCCGGCTCGAGGCGCCGTACCGCCCGCACCCGATCCTCGGCCACTCCTAGCCGGTCGGCTCGACACCACGGCGTACCACCCGCTCCGCTCAGAGTGCATCGATGAGCCGTGCCCCCGCGGGCGACCGCGTCGATGTACCGATGGGCCGGTTAGATGCGGCCTTTTGGTACATCGATGACTGGCTCAGCGCCCAGCATGACCAGCATGGCGAAGCCGCCGCGACGTATCCGCCGCCCTGGGCCGCCAGCACCGCCAGCCCGCCGGCTAAGTTCCGATCCGGCAATCAGGCCCGCACCTGCGGAGGGTGCCGCGCCACCCTCCGTTTGCGAGCACCGTGGCGATCTCCCGCGCAGTCTGGCACGGCCGCTCGGTCACGTCGGCCCAGCCGTACCGCAGCGTGATGATGCCGTCTGCCGCGGCGGCGTTGTCGCGGCGCTTGTCTTGCCAGCGCTGCTCGTCCGGATGGCTGGCGTTGCCGTCGAGCTCGACGGTGACTCGGTACTCGCGATAGTGCACGTCGCGGAAGATCCGGGACCCGTCCTGGACCGCGTGGGCCTGCAGGTCTGGCCGCGGCAGGCCGTGCGCCCTCTCGACGTCGCGCCGATGGCGGAATTCCAGCGGAGATTGCACGCCGTCGGCGACGTCCCGCAGCGCCAACCTGATCTCGGCGCGCCAGCGCATCCGCGTTCGCTGACCCAGCGTCTCGCCGAGCAGGAACGGCGTGGTCAGGCGGTGCTGGCAGGCCCGCGCCAGCAGCGAGATCACGTCGTCGAAGCTGGCCACGTCCTGGGCAAGGTCGAGCACCGTTTCCTCAGTCATTGTCCGGGGCGGCAGCCCCCGCTGCTGCTTGATCCCGATGCTGCGCAGTGACCGGTGGACCGCGATCCCGGCTATCGGCTGCATATGCCGGGCGGATGGCACGGTGACGTGGATCAGCTTGCTGCCCACGTCGATCAGGCCATCGAGCTCGGCGGCCGTTTGGTGGCTGAGGATCGCCCATGGCCCGGCGCGGAGCACCGCGGCCCACAGAAGCGCACGACGGGATGGCTGTCCGGTAAAGGCCGCGTACACGCCGAACTGAACGCGCTGCCAGCGTCCGTACTGGAACAGGTTCGCGATCTGCCGGGCGCTTACCCCGGCCGCCTGCGCCTGCTGGCTGGCGATCACCCCGCTCTGGCGCGACAGTATCTTCAAGCAAGGGTCTGGCAGTTGCCGTGTCATGCCACGGAGTCTGTCCGCAAGGTACGACAGTTCCTTCTTTTCATGATCCTGGTTGATAAATACCGCTATGCGGTATTCAGCCACCAAGATCATGGAATTGGGGCGGGGCGACCTGGGTCAGTAGCCGAGGGCCGGGTCGATCTGGCCGAGCAGCGGCTCTCCGGCCGCAAATCTGGCCACGTTGTCCCGAATACGGCGGGCCAGCAGGGGCACGATCATCTCCGTGGTGTCCGCGGTGTGCGGCGTGATGATACAGCGCTCGAGGTCCCAGAGCGGGTGCCCGTCCGGGAGCGGCTCGGGGTCGGTGACGTCGAGCGCGGCGCCGCCGATACCGCCCTTGGTCAGCGCCTCGACGAGGGCGCCGGTGTCGACGTGCCCCCCACGGGCCACATTCACCAGCCAGGCGTCCGGGCGCATGGCCGCCAGCTCGGCAGCCCCAATGATGTGCTCGGTGCTCGGCGTTAGCGCCAGGGCGAGGAACACGACCTGGGCGTCGGCCAGCGCCGCGTGCAGGTCGGCCCGGCCAACGGTCCTGGCGGCCCCGCGGACCGGTTCCGGCCGGTTGCGCACCACGGTCGCGGTGACCCGCATCGGCGCGAGCAGCTCGAGCAGGCTGGCGGCGATTCCCCCGCCGCCCAGGATCGTGACCGGCTGGTCGTACAGGCTGACCCCGCCCTGTTTCCCCCAGGAACGGGCCGTGATGCGCACCCGGAGCAGGCGCAGGCCGGCCAAGGCGAGGGCGAGGGCGTGCTCGGCCACCGGCTCGGCGTAGGCACCCTTCGCCGACGTCCAGGTCCGGCCGGGATCGAACAGCCCGGCGGCGGCAACCCGTTCCACGCCGGCGAACGGAAGCTGCACCCAGCGTGCGGAACTCGCCGTGGCCAGCGCGGCGCGCATGCCGTCGATGTCGGCGGGTTCCAGCCAGACGAGCGCGTCGGCGCCGGCGTCGACGCCGACCGGCTCGCCCCCGCCGTCGCGGATCGCCTTCTCGGCGTAGTCCCTGAGATCGGGGCCGACGGCCACCCGGGGCGCTGTCACGTTCAGCACCCTAATGCACGGTCGTGCTGG
>JASHOI010000667.1 GCA_030041195.1 Streptosporangiaceae bacterium
AGGCGCCCGGCGGCGGGCGGATCGGCCGGGGCGCTGCGCCGCCGCGCGACGGGAATCCCCGCGGCATCGGCGAGCGGCAGCGGCCCTGCGGCCGGCCCGAAGCCCCCGACGTGGTCGTACACCACGGACTCGAAGTGCTCGCGGCGGAACTGCCCGTCCCCGACCGCCGACATGCCCAGCCGGCGCTGCACGTGCAGGGCCGCGACGACCGCTTCCTCCTCGGCCGCGGCGAGGGCCCCGGGTTCGCCCGCGGCCCGGGCGGCAAGCAGTTCGGGCGGCCTGACCAGGCTCCCGTGGTGGTCGATGTGGTAACGGAAGTCGTCGGCCATCTCAGCGCGCCCTGCCGCCCGCCCACTGCGGGAAGTCGAGGTCGAAGCCGGCCGCCCGCACCACCTCGGTACAGATCCGCTCGTCTTCGTCCGGGCTGCCGCCCGAGATGCCGATCCCGCCCAGGATCGCGCCGTCGCGCTTGAGCGTGTAGCCGCCCTTGGTGGCGACGATCGGGCGCTGGCCCATTCGGCCCACCTGGGTGAAGAACACCGGATCGGACTGCCGCCAGTTCTCCAGCATCGCGGTCGGCCGCTGCATGACCGCCGCCGAGTACGCCTTCGACAGCGCGATCTCCGGGGTCATCGGCCTGGCGCCGTCCATCCGCTCGACGAGCACCACGAAGCCGCCGTAGTCGACGACCGCGATGCTCAGCGCCTTCCCCAGCTCATGGGCTTGCGCCCGGGCGCCGTCGACCAGAGTGCGGGCATCGGAGAAGGGCAGCGTCATGCCGGCCAGCGTATGGCGGGTCGAACGGGGCGATCAACGGTTCGACGCGGCAGCGGGTGAACTCTAATGATTCGCGCTGAGGTCGGCCAGGCCGCTCAGGTCCACGCAGGTCATGCCGTGCGCCCGGACGAACACCATGAGAACGGCGTCGCAGGTCGGGCACCGGGCCACGGTGCCCGGCGCCTGCAGGTAGACCATGAGCCGGGCCACGACGCTGGCGGTGCCGCAGGAGCCGCACCTGCCGGTCGCGGCGGTCATCTCCGCGCCGAAGACCTCGAGCAGCAGGCCGCCGATCGCGTTCCCGTCGAGGGCATCCAGGGTGTCCAGCGTGGTGCCCGAGCCGCCCGGCCGCGACCGCTCGCCGGGCTCAGTCGCCGGCATAGCGCTGCTCCTTCCACGGGTCACCGTAGTTGTTGTAGCCGTAGGACTCCCAGAAGCCCGGCACGTCATGATCGAGCAGTTCGAGCCGCCGCACCCACTTGGCGCTCTTCCAGAAATACAGGTGCGGGACGAGCAGCCGGGCCGGGCCGCCGTGCTCGGCCGCCAGCGGCTGGCCGCCGTAGCCGAAGGCCACCCACGCCTGACCGCCCAGCACGTCAGCGATCGGCAGGTTCGTGGTGTAGCCGCCGTCGCTGTGCGCGAGCAGGAACGTGCCGCCGTGGTCGACCTGGCCGAGCAGCGTGTCCAGGGCCACACCCTCCCACTTGGTGTCCAGCTTCGACCAGCGGGTCACGCAGTGGATGTCGGTGGTCACCGTCTCGGTGGGCAGCGCCCGGAACTCGTCCCAGGTCCAGCTCTTGGGAGTGGCGGCGCCGGTGATCGACAAGGTCCAGTCCTGCAGCGCCGTCCGGGGCGTCGGCCCGGCCGACAACACCGGGAAGTCGGATGTCACGTACTGCCCGGGCGGAACCCGGCTCGGATCCGCATCGGGCGCGTGGCGACGGTGAAATCCTCGCGACACTGGGCTCATATCCGGTCAGCACCCTCCTGTGACGGCACATTCTGAGTCTGCCGCTCGCCGTCGGTAAAGGCCAGCCGGCCGTCCTGCACGTAGACGGTGACCTGCTGGCCCGCCGTGATCTTCCCGTCCAGCAGCCGCCGGGAAAGCTGGTTGTCCACCTCGCGCTGGATTGTCCGCCGCATCGGCCGGGCACCGAACTCGGGCTGGTAGCCGTGCTCGGCGATCCAGTCCACCGCCTCCGCGGTGAACTCCACGATCACGTCCTGGGCGTGCATCCGGCGCCGTGTCTCCTCCAGCAGCAGCTCGGTGACCTGGCGCAGCTCGGCCCGGTCCAGCTGGCGGAAGACGATGATCTCGTCGATCCGGTTCAGGAACTCGGGCCGGAACGACTCGCGCAGCCTGCGCATGAGCTGGTCCGCCACCGCGTCCTGCTGTCCGGACGCGGAGCTTGCCGCTGGCCCGGCGAAGCCGAGCGCGCTGCCGCGCCGGGTGATCAGGTCGGAGCCCAGGTTGCTGGTCATGATCAGGACGGTGTTCTTGAAATCCACGGTCCTGCCCTGGCCGTCGGTGAGCCGGCCGTCGTCGAGGATCTGCAGCAGGATGTTGAACACGTCCGGGTGGGCCTTCTCGATCTCGTCGAGCAGTATCACCGAATAGGGGCGGCGGCGCACCGCCTCGGTGAGCTGGCCGGCTTCCTCATAGCCCACGTAGCCGGGCGGCGCGCCGACGAGCCGGCTCACCGTGTGCCGTTCCGAGAACTCGCTCATGTCCAGCCGGATCATCCGGCTGTCCGAGCCGAACAGCGCCTCGGCCAGGGCACGCGCCAGCTCGGTCTTGCCCACGCCGGTGGGGCCGAGGAACAGGAAGCTGCCCACCGGGCGCTGCGGGTCGCCGAGCCCGGCGCGGGACCGGCGGACCGCCTCGGCGACCGCGGCGACGGCCTCGTCCTGGCCGACGACCCGCCCGTGCAGGTTCTGCTCCAGCCGCAGCAGCCGGTCCTTCTCCTCCTCGGTGAGCTGGTGCACCGGGATGCCGGTGGCCCGGGCCACCACCTCGGCGATGTCGGCGGCGCCGACCTCGGGAACCTCGGACTGCTCGGCACCGGACCGGTCTGGCCGCGCCATCCGCTCGATCTCCTGCCGGATCTCGCCGATCTGATCCCGCAGCTGGGACGCCCGCTCGTACTGCTCGTTGGCCACCGCCTGATCCTTGTCCCGCTGCAGCTCGTCCGCCCGCCGCTCCATGTTGCGCAGGTCGGTTCCGGGCGTCCCCGAGCGCAGCCGGACCCGGGCGCCGGCCTGGTCGATGAGGTCGATCGCCTTGTCCGGCAGGAAGCGGTCGGTGATGTACCGGTCGGAGAGCTCGGCGGCGGCGACCAGCGCCTCGTCGGAGTAGCGGACCTGGTGGTGGGCCTCGTACCGGTCCCGCAGCCCGCGCAGAATCCCGATCGTGTCGTCCACGGTCGGCTCCGGCACCAGGATCGGCTGGAACCTGCGGGCCAGCGCCGCGTCCCGCTCGATGTTCTTGCGGTATTCGTCGAGCGTCGTGGCGCCGATCACGTGCAGCTCGCCGCGGGCAAGGGCCGGCTTGAGCATGTTGCCCGCGTCCATCCCGCCCTCGCTGCCGGCCCCGGCACCGACGATCGTGTGCAGCTCGTCGATGAACACGATCAGCTCGCTGGCGTGCTCGCGGATCTCGTCGACGATCCGCTTCACCCGCTCCTCGAAGTCGCCGCGGTAGCGGGTGCCGGCCACCACGCCGGACAGCTCGAGCTGCACGACGCGGCCGCCGGCCAGGGTCTGCGGGACGTCGTCGTCCACGATGCGCTGGGCGATGCCCTCAACGATCGCGGTCTTGCCCACCCCGGCCTCGCCGATCAGCACCGGGTTGTTCTTGGTGCGCCGGGACAGCACCTCCACGGTCTGGTCGATCTCGTCGTCGCGGCCGATGACCGGGTCGATCCGGCCCTCCCTGGCCAGGGCGGTCAAGTCGCGGCCGAACTCATCCAGCGTCGGCGTGGCCGACCGGCCGCCGGATCCGGGCGGGCCGGCCTGCCCGGGCGGCAGGCCCTGGGCAAGCAGCGCCGCCCGGAGCGCCTCCGGGGTCACCCGCGCCGCTGACAGCATCCGGCCGGCCCCGGATTCCGGGTTCACCGCCAGCGCGAACAGGATGTGCTCGGGCCCGATGTAGGTCGACCCGAGCGAGCGCGAGATCTGGTGCGCGTCAAGCAGCGCGCGCTTCGCGCCGGGGGTGAGCTGCGGCGGCCCGTTGCCAGCGCCGCCGGGCTTGGCGCCAGTGCCCGCAGCGGAAGTACCCGCGGCAGCGCCAGTACCCGGGGCCGGAGCCCTGGGTTCCTGCCCGTCGGCCTCGCGGGCGAGCGCGGCCGGATCGGCCCCGGCGCGTGCCAGCAGCTGCCGGGTGGGCTCGAGCGTGGCCGCCGCCCAGAGCAGGTGCTTGGTGCCCAGGTCAGCGCCACCCTGCTCGGTAGCATGAGCAGCGGCCGCGCCCACCAGATCCCGGGCCGGCCCGCTCATCAGCCGCGTGATGTCGACGCGCTGGGCCGGGCGCGGCTGTCCGCTGCCAGCGCCGTAGAGGCGCGCAAGGAACTCGTCGAACGGGCTGGAGCCGAAACCCTCGGGACCATAAAAGCCGCTGCTCATCGCGAATCCTCCCCCGTATGGACGCGATGCGGATGTGCATGCTCTCGAAGCCCTACCCGATATGGCCGGGCCGGCCACTCCCAAGGTTCCGGGGCGAACCGGGTATACGCCGACGAACCAGCACGGGCGAATCCGGGTTCCGGCCGCTAACCTCGGTCTGGAAGGGAAGCGGCGTGGACTTCGAGATCCCGGCAGACCTGGCGAGCTACCTCGGCGAGCTTGACGAATTCATCGAGCGTGAGATCCGCCCGCTGGAGCAGCAGGACGACAACATCCGGTTCTTCGATTACCGGCGCGAGGACGCGCGCACAGACTGGGACCGGGGCGGGCTGCCGAACCGGCAATGGGAGGAACTGCTCGCCGAGGCGCGCCGGCGGGCGGACGCGGCCGGGCACTACCGGTACGCGTTCCCGGCCTCGTACGGCGGCAGGGACGGCACGAACCTGGGCATGGCCGTGATCCGCGAGCACCTGGCGGCCAAGGGCCTCGGGCTGCACTGTGACCTGCAGAACGAGCACATGATCGTCGGCAACAACGTCGGGCTGCTGCTGATGATCCACTACGGTTCGCCGGAGCAGCGCGCGGAATGGGCCGAGGACCTGGCCGCCGGCCGGAGGGGGTTCGCGTTCGGGATCACCGAGCCGGCGCACGGCTCGGACGCCACGTTCATGGAGACCACGGCGGTGAAGGCGGGAGGCGGGGCAGGCTGGGTGATCAACGGGGAGAAGACCTGGAACACCGGCGTGCACGCCGCCTCGCACGACCTGATCTTCGCCCGCACCGGCGGCCGGCCCGGCGACGCCGACGGGATCACCGCGTTCCTGACGCCGGTCACCGCGCCCGGCTTCACCGTCGAGGAGTACCTGTGGACGTTCAACATGCCGACCGACCACGCTCGGGTGAGCCTGCGTGACGTCCGGGTGCCGGACAGCGCGATCTTCGGCGGCGAGGGCCGCGGTCTGCAGGTCGTGCAGTACTTCTTCAACGAGAACCGGATCCGGCAGGCCGCCTCCAGCCTCGGCGCCGCCCAGTACTGCGTGACCGAGTCGGTGGCCTACGCCACGCAGCGCAAGCCGTTCGGCAAGCCGCTCGCGGCCAACCAGGCGATCCAGTTCCCGCTGGTCGAGCTCCAGACCCAGTGCGAGATGCTGCGCGCGCTGATCCACAAGACCGCCTGGCTGATGGACACCTACGGCCCGTTCTCGGCCTCCGACAAGGTGTCGATGTGCAACTACTGGGCGAACCGGCTGTGCTGCGACGCCGCCGACCGGGCGATGCAGGTGCACGGCGGACTCGGCTACTCCCGGCACAAGCCGTTCGAGCACATTTACCGGCATCACCGCAGGTACCGCATTACCGAGGGAACAGAGGAGATCCAGATGCGCCGGGTCGCCGGGTACATGTTCGGATACATGCACCAGCGCGCCCCCAAGGGGGTCAGCGAGAGCTGATGAACGCACCCGAGCTGGCCGCGGCGCTGGCCGGCCGCCTGGGCCCGGTCACCGTCGAGGGCCTCACCCGGCTGTCCGGCGGCGCGTCGAAACAGACCTGGGCGTTCGACGCCGTCGGCGCCGACGGGTCGCGCGCCGAGATGGTGCTGCGCCGCGACCCGC
>JASHOI010000076.1 GCA_030041195.1 Streptosporangiaceae bacterium
CCGGCCGGCTGCGAGCCGCCCGCGTGCGCCGCGGCGAGATCGGAGGGCCGCGGTGGCCTGGGCCGAGAACCCCGGTCGCCGTGGTCGCGCAGCAGCAGCCGGTCGCCCACGTGCAGCGGGATCGGCTCCCGCCAGCTGATCCTCGCGACCCTGTCGCTCAGCATCCGGACCCTGGCGACCGCGCGCGCTGGCCCGGCGTGCACCGTGACCGTGCGCGGCAGGCGTGCCAGCTGAGCTCTCCCGGCCTCATCCGGGCCGTCCGGGGCCCGGCCGGGCATGGCGAGCCGCACGTCGACGACGTCGGTCAGCGTCCAGCGGCCCGGTTGCACCAGCGCCATGCCCCTGCCCAGCCGCTCACTGCTGACGCCACGCAGGGTGAGCGAGGCCATCGCCGGGCCGATCAGCTCGGACACGGGCTCGCCCAGGGCGTCGATGCCGTGCACCCGCACCGGCCGCATCGCGGGGGTGACGACGAGCTCATCCCCGACGCGCACGGCGCCGGCGGACATCGTTCCGGTGACGACCGCGCACCCATCGGCCTCCCCCGTCACCGCGCCGGAGACGCGCTCTACCCACAGCCGCACCGGCGCGCCGGGGTCGGGCGCTGGCAGGCCGCCGGCCAGCCGCGCCAGCGCATCCAGCAGCGCGGGGATGCCCTGCCCGGTGGCCGCGCTCACCGCGAGGGCCTCGGCCTTGCCCAGGCTGGAAGCGGCGATCATCTGACCGGCCTCGGCCAGCGCGGGACCGGGATCGGCGAGGTCGGCCCGGGTGACGACGAGCAGGCCGTGGCGGATGCCCAGGGCATCGATGACCGCCAGGTGCTCGGCCGACTGGGCGCTCCAGCCCTGGTCCGCGGCGACCACGAACAGCACCGCGGGCACCGTCCCCAGCGCGGCGATCATGTTCGGAAGGACACGCTCGTGCCCGGGCACGTCGATGAAGGCGAGGCGGCCGCCTGACGGCAGGGTCAGCCAGGCGTACCCCGGCTCGGCGGCCGGACTGCCGGGGTGGTCCTCTTCCTCGCGGTGAGGATCCATCCCCGTGAGCGCCTGCAGCAGGGTTGACTTGCCGTGATCTCCGTGCCCGGCCATCGCGATGAGCTGCATGCCAGCCACGAGCGCGACCATACCTGCAGGATGCGGCGTTCAGCCGTACCCTTGGAGGGGAGTATCCGCGCATTTACCAGCGCTTTGCATAATGGGTGGCCCACCGGGTAGGCAACTTGTGCGAGTCTTAATCCTCCGATTACGGAGGGAGTGAGCGCTATGGCTGGCGTGACACGAATTCCGCGCAGTCGCGGCGGCGTGAGCGGGGTCCTGCTAATCCTGATAGGCGCGTGGGGCGGCCTGGCCCCGTTCGTCGGCCCCTATTTCCGGTTCGCGTACACGCCGGATAAGACCTGGGCGTATACCTCTGGCCGGCTCTGGCTGTCGGCCGTGCCCGGCGCGGCCGCTGTGCTAGGCGGCCTGCTCACACTCGCCGCTTCGCACCGCGCGGTCGGCTGCGTTGGCGCGTTCATCGCGGCACTGGGCGGCGCCTGGTTCATCGTCGGCGGCCCGGTCATCGCGCAGGTGGTGAAGAACGGCTCGATCAGCCCCGGAACCCCGCTGACCGGCACCCTGGGCTCGCTTTCCAGCGCCACACGCGTGTTCCTTGAGCAGTACGCGTTCTTCACCGGCATCGGCGTCCTGATCTTGTTCTTCGGCGCGCTGGCGCTGGGCCGGTTCTCCGTCGTGGGAGTCAAGGACGCCGCGCTGGCCGAGGAGATGCTGTCGGGGGTGCCGAGTGACACCTACGCGTCCACCTACGGGCGGGCTGCCGGGCAGGCCGAGGCTCCCGGCGACACCAGTTACCCGGCCACGACGGGCCAGTTCCCCACCCAGCCCAGCAGCCAGTACCCGCCGGAGCAGACAACGGAATCGACCGAGCAGTACCCGACAACGACCAGCCCCTTCGGGCAGACCCCGCCGTCGGGCACCGGACCGCTGCGCGGGCCCAGCTAGCCGACCCGGTCTGCCCGCCCAGGCCGGGCAGGCTCATCCGCGCGCCTCTCGGCCGGCCAACATGGTGAAATCCGTCTTGTCTGACTTATCACCTGATCTACCCTGGGTCCCTTGGAAGAGGCCGACTCCTGGATGGTCCACGTGGGTTACCGGTTAAACCCTCCCCCGGGCTGGCCGCCCGTGCCCGAGGGCTTCGTCCCGCCGCCGGGCTGGCGGCCAGATCCCTCCTGGCCGGCTCCGCCGCCGGGGTGGCAGCTCTGGCTGCCCGACGACAGCTCGCCGGCTCCGGTGACCACGCCGCCCGGCCCGCCCGCCGACGGCGCTCCGGCGTCCCCGGCATCCCCGGTGTCCCCGCCATTCGCGCCGCCGGGGTCATCCACGACGCCGACGCCGTACCCGTCCGTGCCGGCGGCTGGCCACGGGACGGGGTTCGGG
Source organism: Streptosporangiaceae bacterium (assembly GCA_030041195.1). The sequence goes on from JASHOI010000076.1 coordinate 2,439, forward strand.
TACGGGGCCGGGCCGGCGTACGCGGCCGGGCCGGCGTACGGCGCAGAGGGTGCCGCACCGAACGGGGCCGGCGCCCCCTACCCGTATGGCGCCGGCTATCCGCCGCCGAACCAGCAGCCCATGAGCGGGCTGGCCATCGCCTCGTTCGTGCTCGGACTGATCGGCCTGTTCCTGCTGACCGCTGTGCTGAGCGTGATACTCGGCATCGTCGCTCTCGCGGAGATCCGCAGGAACGGGCAGCGGGGCAGGGGCCTGGCCATCGCCGGGATTGCGGTGTCCGGGGTGTGGCTCGTGGCCGTCATCGGGCTGATCGTGCTCGGTGCCACGTCGGGCGGCGGATCGGGCACGGGGACCGGCGCCGCGGCCCGGGCCAGCAACCCTGCCAGCAAGCCCAGCCATCAGGCCAGCGTGAACGTGTTCTCGCTGGCCGTCGGGACCTGCTTCGACAACCCCGCGGGCCAGGAGTTTTCCATCAACTCAGTCACCGCGATCTCCTGCAGCCAGGCGCACAACGCGCAGGTATTCGCCGAGTTCAACACGACCGGCACCAGCTTCCCCGGCACGGCGGCCCTGGAACGCCGCGCCGACAACGGCTGCAACGCCCGGATCTCGGGGAACCTCAACCAGTCGAAGATCACCAGCTCGATGTCGCTGCACTTCATCTTCCCCCGCCAGCTCGCGTGGGATTCCGGCCAGCGGCGGATCAGCTGCCTGATCGAGAACTCGTCCCGTGACCTGCGATCCTCGCTGCTGCTGAAGGCAGGATCGGGCTGATCGGTCTGCGGTCAGGCCGCTGATTTCAGGCTGTAGACGCGCGCCGCGTTGCCGGCCAGCACCAGCGCCGCGGTCCGCTCGTCCGGGCACAACTCGGCCACGGCCCTGGCGTTGCTGGCGATGCCCGGCACGCCGGGCCAGTCGGTCCCGAAGATCATGCGGCGGGTCAGCCGGGGCCAGCTGTGCCTGGCGTAGTAATCCCGCAGCCGCGACGGCGGCAGGCCGGACAGCTCGATCCAGACCCGGTCGCTGGACAGGGCCATGAACGCCGCGGCGTCGTACCACCAGCCGCGCCCGCCGTGCGCCAGCACCACCTCGAGCGTCCGGAAGTCGCGCAGCACGTCGTCGAGCACGACCGGGTCGGCGAACGAGTTCGACGAGCCGGGGAACGTGGACGTGCCGCAGTGCACGACCACCGGCATCCTCGCCTCCTGGCAGATCGCGTACGCCGGGTACAGCGCCCGGTCGTTGGCGGCGAACCCGCCGTGCACGGGGTGAATCTTCAGCGCGACCGCGCCGAGCGCGATCTGGCGCTCCAGTTCCTCGTCGACCGGGTAGTGCAGGTGCGGGTTGATGTTGCCGATCATGCGGAACCGCCCGCCGAACAGCTCGGTGAGCGGCAGCAGATCCTCGACCGGCTGGATGCCGGTCACCTTGGGGCTGTACTCGGCCAGCAGCAGCGCCACATCCACGCCCTGCTGCGCCATGTAAGCGTCGAACCGGGCCGGATCGATCGTGCCGCGGGCGTCGTATACCTGCTCCAGCACGGGCGCGTCGCCGAAGTCCTGGGCCCAGACCTTCCAGGCGGGCTTGAGCGTGGGCAGCCGGGCTGCGTGCACGTGCGCGTCAACGAGCGGCAGGCCGTCCAGCATCTGGCAGTCCTCCTCGGCAGCGGCTACCGAAGATTACGCCAGGTGCACGTAGTCGTAGTCGAACGGCTTGCCGTTGATGCCGTTGCGCGGCGGGGCGATCCACGCCGCGATCTTGCCGCGCTCGTGCACCGGCTGCATCAGCGAGCGCACGTGCGTCTTATCCACGTCGGTCGGCAGCCACTCCCCCTTGCGGCGCTGCCATTCAGCGGCGGTGAGCAGTTCGCCGTCCGGGGTGGCCTCGATCCCGGCGAACGCGCCGACCTTGCGGTTGAACGCCACGTGCGGCAGCCTCAGCCGCGGCTCGAGCCCGGCGCTGGACAGGATCCGGTTCCACCGCTTGACGCCGCTCTGGCAGTCGGCGATGTACTCCCGCCGCAGGTCGGTGTTGAGCCCGACCAGCGCGGCCACCTCGGTCTGGCCGATCTCCCCGTCGTCGAGCGCGTCCACCATGATCGAATCGCTGGTGAGCTTGTGGTCGTCCCGCCTGCGGTCCTCGAGCCAGCGCCCCTTCAGCCCGGCGGTGTAGTAGTTGGCGACGTTCGTCGACGTGTCGCCGCCGAACAGGTCCAGCGACACCGAGTAGTGGAAGTTCAGGTACTTCTGGATCACCGGGAGCGGGATGCCGCCGCGCGCCGCGACCTCGTCGCTGTCGTGTTCCACCATGAGCTGCGCGGTGCGCTCGACCACCCGGTCCACGCCGGTGGTCCCGACGAACATGTGGTGCGCCTCCTCCTTGAGCATGAACTCACAGGTGCGCGACAGCGGGTCGAACGCGGACTCCTTGAGCGTGCCGAGCTGGTACTTGCCGTCCCGGTCGGTGAAGTACGTGAACATGAAGAACGACAGCCAGTCCGGGGTCTCCTCGTTGAACGCGCCGAGGATCCGCGGCGCGTCCTGGCTGCCGGAGTTGCGGTGCAGCAGTTCCTCGGCCTCTTCGCGCCCCTCCCGGCCGAAGTGGGCGTGCAGCAGGTACACCATCGCCCACAGGTGCCGGCCTTCCTCGACGTTCACCTGGAACAGGTTGCGCAGGTCGTACAGGCTCGGCGCGGTCGCGCCGAGGTTGCGCTGCTGCTCGACCGAGGCGGGCTCGGTGTCGCCCTGGATCACGATCAGCCGCCGCAGCTCGGACCGGTACTCGCCGGGCACCTGCTGCCAGGGCGGCTCGCCCTTGTGGTCGCCGAAGCCGATGCGCCGGTCCGGGTCGCGCTCGGCCAGGAAGATCCCCCAGCGGTAGTCGCGCATGGCCACGTGGCCGAAGTGCGCCCACCCCTCGCGGCCCACGTTGACCGCGGTGCGCAGGTACACGTCCTGCGTGGGCAGCGACGGGCCCATCGACTCCCACCAGGACAGGAAGTTCGGCTGCCAGGACTCGAGTGCGCGCTGCAGCCGCCGGTCGTCGCGCAAGTCGACGTTGTTCGGGATCTTCTCGGCGTAGTCGGCGGTGGACGTCATGGCTCAGACTCGCTTCCGGTCGAAGAGGGCTCGCTGCCCGGTGCCGAACCGGCGCAGCGCGCCGTCCGGGCCGGACGCGTTGGGCCGGTTGAAGATCCAGTTCTGCCAGGCGGTCAGCCGGCCGAAGATCTTCGTCTCCATGGTCTCCGGGCCCGCGAACCGGTAGTTGGCCTCCAGCCCGGTCAGCGCGTCGGGGCTGAAGCTGGCCCGTTCCTCGATCGCGATCCGGATCTCCTCGTCCCAGTCGATGTCGTCCGGCGCGAAGGTGATCAGGCCCAGGTCGGCCGCGTCCTCGGCTTCCAGCGCCTCGTTCTTGCGCTTCGCCGCGGCCTCGTAGCCGGCGTCGTCGCCCCAGAATCGGGTCTGCAGCCGGGTCAGCCCGTTGCTCATGGTCAGCGGGCCGAAGTTGGCCTCGCCGAGAGTGATAG
>JASHOI010000668.1 GCA_030041195.1 Streptosporangiaceae bacterium
GGTGCGGCGCAGCCGCGGCGAGGCCTCGGCGCGCGCGGCGACGACCGCGAGCGGCACCAGCCGCTGCGGCCCGTGCGGCCCGTCGACCAGCCGGGACGGGATCTGCCCGGTCCGGTACCAGTTACGCAGGGCGGCGCGGGACGCGCCGGTTTCGGCCGCGGCCCGCTCGAGCGGCACCCAGTCCGAGCCCTCGAGCTGGGCGGCCAGCTCCAGCTCGAGCTCCCACTCGTCGAGCCGGTCTTCCCAGTCCGTAATAGCGCCCTCCTAAGGGAGCCCCAGGTTAATCGATGTACCGATGGGCCTGTTCTATGCGGCCTATCGGTACATCGACGCGTGCACTTGGGGCGGCTCACTGAGTCGCGAGCTCCTCCGCGGCTGTCACCCTTACTAATAGCATGGTATTGACAGGGTTTGAAGAGCGCTGCACCCTGGATCTCATGTTTGAGAGATTCACGAACCGAGCCCGGCACACCGTTGTGCTTGCCCAAGAGGAAGCACGGGAGCTCAACCACAACTACATCGGCACCGAGCACGTCCTGCTCGGCCTGCTCGGCGAGCCCGAGGGGTACGCCGGCCGCGTCCTGGCCGGCTTCGGGATAACGCGCGAGGGCACGCGCCAAGAGGTCAGGGCCATGGTCGGTCCCGGGGCTGCGAAGCCGAGCGGGCACATCCCGTTCACGCCGCGGGCAAAGAAGACCCTTGAGCTCGCGCTGCGCGAGGCGCTGCAACTGCACCACAACTACATCGGCACCGAGCACATCCTGCTCGGCCTGATCAGGGAGGGCGACGGCGTCGCCGCCCAGATCATGAAGCAGCACGCCGACCTCCTGGCGATCCGGATGGCCGTGATCGACGCCGTGCCAGCGGGGAAGTCCGAGGCCGCGAGGGGCCGCCGGTGGCTGCTGCGGCGCCGCGGCGTGGACGACCCGCTCCAGCCCGAGCCCCTGGCGGTCGAGCACACCGAGCTGCGCACCACGCCTGCCGCTGACACCAGCCTCACCGAGGCCGCCCGGCTGGCCGGGGCGCAGCCGGTCGGCTCGCATCACCTGCTGCTGGCCGCCCTGGCCGACGCCAACACCGCGGCGGCCAGGGCGCTCGCGGCCCTCGGCGTGAACCTGGACCAGGCCAAGGAGGCGCTGCGCAGCGCGGATGTCACCGGCACCAGCGACGAACAGCCCGAGGAGGCTGGCCGCCGCCAGATGGTGATCCACGTGACCGACGACAAGATCACGGTCGAGGCCAGTGACCCGGTGATCATCGAGGCGGGCCGCGCCGCGCTCCGGGCGATCGGCGACGCGGCGGACCCGCCAGGAACGATCCGAGGCGACCTGCCGGACGCCGCCAGCCTCAGCACCGTCTGGCAGGCGCTCGAAGACAGTCTCGGGGTGATCCAGCGGCGGGCGGCACTGCCGCCAGCGAAGTCTGCCCAGACGGGGCCCGGCAAGCCGGACGCCGAGGTCGCCTGAGAGCCGTTACGCCACGCCAGCCGGCCGGTCGCCCGCGATCAGCCGGCTGGCGTGATGTTCTGATTGACCCGGAAGAAGTTCCCCGGGTCGTAGACGGCCTTGACCCTGGCCAGCCGGTCGTAGTTGCGGCCGTACGACGCGCGCACCCGGTCGGACCCCTCGTCCATCATGAAGTTCACGTACGCGCCGCCGGCCGAGGTCGGGTGCAGCGCATCCCAGTAGCGCACCGCCCAGTCCTTGATCTTGCCCGCGTTGGCCGGGTCCGGGTCGACCCCGACGATCACGCCGTTCCAGCCGGCGTCACGGTAGGCGAACGCGGTCGCCTCGGCGCCGACGCGGTGCACCGCACCGTCGATCGGGTACAGGTGCATGGTCGAGAACGGGGTGGGCAGCTCCTCACCGAACCTCTGGTGCACCGCGATGGCCTGATCGGAGATCTCGTTGAAGAAGTCGGCCCGCCAGTACCACTGCAGCCCGGGTGGGTACAGCGCGTCGAAGACGCTCTGCAGTACCGGGTAGGGCATCGAGTGGATGCCGTCGAGCAGCGGCGAGCCGAACGCGCGGACCGGCGCGAGCACCTCGTCGGCGCGCTCTGCCGGGCCGGTATAGCACCACAGAACCCCGCAAACCTTGCGCAGCCAGAGCGGTTCCGGGAACGGCGCGGCGGGCGGCACCGTGAGCACGGCGCACCAGCCGTTGAGCTCCTCGGGCAGGCTGGGCAGTGCCTCGCGGTACCAGCGCATGAGGTCGGTGGTGTCGGCGATGTCGTAGAGCACCGGCCCGGCCACCACCGTGCCGACGTCGTGGCCGCGGAACTCGAACGAGGTCACCACGCCGAAGTTGCCGCCGCCGCCGCGCAGCGCCCAGAACAGGTCCGGGTGCTCGTCGGCGCTGGCTGTGACGAACGAGCCGTCGGCGAGCACGACGTCCGCGGACAGCAGGCTGTCGATCGTCAGCCCGAACCGCCGGGTCAGGTAGCCGGTCCCGCCGCCGAGCGTGAGGCCGGCCACCCCGGTGGTGCCGAGGATGCCGGACGGGACGGCCAGGCCGAAGGCGCCCGTGGCGTGGTCGACGTCGCCCCAGACGCAGCCGCCCTGCGCGGTCACGGTCTTGGACCCTGGGTCGACACGAGTCCCGCGCATCGCCGACAGGTCGATGACCAGGGCGTCATCCCATACGCCCAGCCCGCCGGCGTTGTGCCCGCCGCCGCGCACCGCGACGGTCAGGCCATGGTCGCCCGCGAACCGGACCGCCGTGATCACGTCGGCTACGTCGGCGCAGCGGGCTATCGCGGCCGGCCGGCGGTCGATCATGGCGTTGTAGACCGCCCGGGCCGCGTCGTAACCGTCGTCGCCGGGCTGGATCACCGGCCCGCGCATCGCCGTGGTGAGCGGCTCGAACGTGGCCGTCTGTGCCGTGGTGGTCATTGTTGCTCCCTGAGGTCGGCCGGCCCTTGATCGGCCGGCGGTGTCAGCGACGCTACGCAGCTAGGCGTTCGCAGACCGTTCGCCGACCGTCCGCGGCAGTTCTGCCAGGTCGGCGGCTGCGCGGCGGGCGAGCGCCGCGGCGCCCTGCTGCTCGGCCAGCGCGACCGCGCGCGTCAGGGCGCCTGCCGGCTCTGCTCCGCCGCACCGGGCGGACAGCCGGTAAAGCTCCGGCAGCCACCATCGATCGTCGTGCACGGCCGCCGCGGCGCGAGCCGATTCGAGCACGGCCGCAGCGGCATCGGCCAGCCCGGCGGACAGCAACGTCTCGGCCAGCAGGGACAGATAGTAGGGGTGGCGGACCAGCGCACCCTGAGCGCGAAGGTTGCCCAGCCCCCGGCGGATCTGCGCCGCCCCCTCGGTGCCGCCCGCGCACCATCCGGCGACGATCCGTCCCCATTCGCTGTAGTACGCGATCTCGTAGCGGTCGCAGAGGTCCTGGACCCGGCCGGCCGCGTCCAGGGCCCGGTCCACGTCGCCGCGCAGCTGGTGGGTGATCGCCTCGTATGCCAGCGCGACCGCGAGGCTATAGGGATGCTCGACCTCCTCGGCCCGCGCCGTCGCCCAATCGCACCAGTGCAGCGCGTCCTCGTCGCGGCCGAGCAGCCACAGCGCGTGAGCCGACCACGCCCGCGCGTGCACCTCGACGCGGGTGCCGACCAGCGACGGGACCTCGCCGTAGCAGAGTTCGTGTGCGAGCTCGAAGTGGCGCACGGACTGCTCGTGCAGGCCGAGGCTGGTGCCCGAGCCGCCCACTGCGAAGTGGGCCTGACCGGTGACGTCGGGGTGCAGGTGGCTCAGCTCCAGGCTGCGCTGCGCGATCTCGTAGGACTCCGCCACGTGCCCTTGGACGAAGCGCGTGCCGAACAGTCCCACCAGGCTGACCAGCTGCAGCCGGGTGTCACCCAGCCGCTCGGCGAGGTCACGGGTGCGCTCCAGGACCGCTTGGACCTCGGTGGAGGCGTAGCCGTACTGCGCGTTGAGCGGGGCGGCCATGGCGGCCCGGACCGCCAGCTCGCGCTCGTCCCGGCCGGTGCCCGCCGGTTCCTGCCGCAGCAGGTCGGCGGCACGGCGGTAATGGCTGATCGCCTTGGAGTTGGCGAACACGGTGGTGGCGACCTCGGCCGCGAGTACGTGCTGGGGCACGGCCAGCGCCGGGCAGCCTGCCCGCTCGTAGTGGTACGCGGTGGCCGCGGCAGCAATGCCAGGGTCAGCGGCGTGGATCAGCTCGAGCGCCTCGGCCACCCGGCGGTGCAGCAGAGCGCGCCGCGGCGGGCTGATCTCGCCGTACGCGGCGGCGCGGAGCAGGTCGTGGACGAAGTCGTAGCCGGCCGGTGGCCGGGTGCGGATGATCCGCTGCCGCCATAGCTCGTCCACCGCACCGATCAGCGCGTCGCCGTCAAGGTCGCTGGCCGCGGCGAGCAGGTCGAGGGTGAAGTCGCGCCCGACCACGGCGGCCAGCTCGGCGAGCTGGCGCGCGGCAGGGCCGACCTGCGCGATGCGCCCAGACAGCACGGCGCGCACCTTGGGCCCCAGGTCGGGCTGGCCGGGCAGGCCGGTGTCCCCCTCCTCCGCGGCGTCCAGGGTCCCGGTGTCCAGCAGGCGCGCCCGCACCGACTCGACGACGAGCAGCGGGTAGCCGCCGGTCGCCGCGTAGATCCGTTCAGCCTCGTCAGCGCCGAGCGCGCGCCCGCGGACCGCTCCTGCCAGCTCGGCGCACTGCACGGGCTCGAGCGGTGTGACGGCGACGTCGGTGACCTGGCCGGCCGAGCGCAGCGCCCGCAGCATCTCGGCGAGCTCGGCGTTGCCGTCGACCTCCTCGGGCCTGGTCGCCGCGACAACGAGCAACGGCTGATCCCGGCCCAGGTGCAGCAGCAGCTGCAGCCAGGCGAGCGTGTGCTCGTCGCACCATTGCAGGTCGTCGATGGCCAGCAAGGCGGGCCTGCCGAGCGAAAGCACCGCCCTGGCCAGGCCCTCGAAGAACCTGTGCCGTTGCCACGCATCGGCCATCGGGCTCGGCCGGGCCGCCGGGCCCATGCCCTCCGGCGGCACGAGCCTGTCGACTTCCCTGGCCCACACCGGATCGAGCCGGCTCGTCGCGGCGCGCAGCGCCGGGCTGCGCAGCCACTCCGACACCGGAGCCAGCGCGAGCCGCCCGCGGGCGGCGAAACAGCGCGCCCGCACGGCGTCGAACCCGCCGCGCTGGATCACCGAGCAGAATTCATCGAGCAGCCTGCTCTTGCCGACGCCGGCTTCACCGGTGATCACGGCGAAGCCGGCCAGCCCGCGCTCGGCTTCCTGCCAGCGCCGCTGCAGCAGCTTAAGCTCCCGTTCCCGGCCGACCAGCAGGACCGGGCTGGACGCGGGAACCTTGGCCACCAGCGCCGGCGGCACGGCCGTTCTCCCGCCCGCCGGCGCCGGTGCGGCCGGGGGCACGCTGGTCAGGCGCTCATATTCAGCCGTGGTCGCGCGGTCGGGGGCGACACCGAGCTCGCGCTCAAGCACCGAGGTGCACCGGTGGTAGGTCTGCAGGGCGGCGGCCCGGTCGCCGGCCAGGGCCTGCAGGCGCAGCAGGCAGCGGTATCCGACCTCCTCCAGCGGCTCGAGGTCGATCCGCCGCCGGGCCAGTTCGATGGCGGCGCCGTAGCTGCCAGCATCGCGCTCCACACCGATCAGCTGGTCCAGCAGCGTCACGCACCTGCGGTGCAACCGGTCACGCTCAGCAAGGGCCCAGTCCTCGTACAGCGCCGGCATGAATTCCCCACGGTACGCGCGCAGCGCATCCGCCGCAGCGCGCCGGAACGCCGCCTCGTCGGCCGCCGCGAGCGCTGCCGCCGCCTCGTCGGCCGCGGTCTCGAACACCACGACGTCGGCCGAGCAGTCACGGTCGAGCCGCCACTGCAGGGTCCCGCCCGCGGCGGCAAGCCACCTGTCCACCTGCGGCAGTTCTGAGCGGAGCACATGCAGCTCGCGGCGCAGGTTGGTCCGAGACTGGGGTTCGGGAGAATCCGGCCAGAACTGAGCGGCGATGTATTCCCTGCGCTGCGGCGTCTCACGGTGCGTGACCAGGAAGCCGAGCAGCGCGATCACCCGCGACGACCGCAGCCCGACCTGCAAGCCGTCGACGGTGACACGCACCTCGCCAAGCAGAGAAATGCCGAGCACAGACTCGACCCCCCAGGTCACCCGCCATCAGGATTATGCACGCACCGGCGGGCTTTACTATTCTGTTACCAACGGTAGAGGGCGAAGTGCGGGCCGGTCCAGTGCCGGATCTCATCCTCTGCGATCACGAGGGCGGCTGGCCGCCGATCCGGGAGTGCAGGTGCATGTCATGCCAGCCGTCGGTGTGCAGCAGTGCCTTGCGCAGCGTCCCCTCGAGGCGGAACCCGGCCTTGCCGGCGACGCGGCAGGATGCGGTATTGGTCACGGAGTGGCCCAGTTCGAGGCGGTGCAGGCCCAGCTCGTCCAGGGCCCAGCGGCTGGCCTCCCGCACCGCGCGGGCGGCGATGCCGCTTCCGCGGGCGGCCGGCAGTACCCAATAGCCGACTTCGCCGTGGCCACGCTCCAGATCAACGTCGCGGACCGTCACCCGGCCGGCAACCTCGCTGCCCTCCCCGGCCACGACGGCCCAGCAGGCCGTGGTCTCCGCGCCCCAGCCGCGGTTCCAGCCCGCGATCAGCTCCCGCGCCTCGTCCTCGGACGCGACGCCACGCCGGTGCCATCGCCGGATCGCCGGGTCGGCGTAGGCGGCGAGCACGGTTGCGGCGTCGGACAGCAGCCACGGCCGGAGCGTGAGGCCTCCCGGCACCACGAGCACCGGCTGCTCGCCGCGGCGCATCCGGCCGGGGGACACGACAGGCGGGACGAGACGGGGCATGTCCCCATTATCCCGCACCGGCTACAGCTGGCGGCTCCACTGCGGGCCCACGGCGAGCCAGCCAGCTTCCCAGCTCGCGATCCGCTTGCGGTCGAGCAGCCACCGTGCGGCCACGCCAAGGACCGTAAGCAGGGTCACGAGGCCGGCCAGGGTGAACAGCACCGTGATCACGATGCGGTTACGCGCCCCGGCGGCGCTCAGCGGCGGCGCCTGCACCTTGCCCGCCTGGTTGAGCCACACCATCACGGTGGTATCCGCGTTGGCCCCGGCCGGCGCGGGGACGTCGCCGGTCCGCGCGTGCCCATCGGCGACCCAGCGCGCCGGGGACCAGACCAGCCAGGAGTTGGAGCCGTTGCCGGGGAAGAGCGGTCCGGGAACGGGCTCCAGCAGCACGGCGCTGACCTGGTGCCACGACTTATCCGCGCGCTGTACGGCCGCGTTGTCCGCGTGCACCCACAGGCCGGCCACGGCGGCGGCGAGCGGCCCGAGGACCAGGAACGCGACGATCGCGGCCGGCAGCAGCCACCCGTCGATCACGTCCCAGCGCCGGCGCAGCGGGTTATGGTCGAACCCCAGTCGGCGGGTCGCCCTCGTCCACATCGTCGTGGCCGCCATACAGCTCACCTCAACACGCCAGCGCGCTGATGCACGTAACACAGTCGTAACACATCCGTAACATACCCGGCAACCCGGTGCGTTATGCGGAGTGCGCCACGACCGGCGCGCCCGAGGACCGGCGCCGGTATTCGGTGACCGGCAGGCTGACCACCTGCTCGCAGCCCATACCGGCGCATTCGCAGCTGAACGGGAAAACCGGTTCGCCGGGCATCCGGGCCGGCCCCATGTCCTGCCACCAGGCGAGCACCTGGCGCACCGCGGCCGCGTTCTCGGCGCGCCGGATCTGCTGCCGCTGCGCGCCGTTCGCCGCCCTGATCAGGCCGCCGGGCAGGCGGGCGAGCTGGCCGGCCACGGCCTCGGCCAGCTCCGCCACGCCGCGGGCGCCGTCGACGTCGGCGACGCGCAGGTTCCGCGCGGCCGCCTGGTCCCGGTTGACCTGGGTTAGCAGCACGTCGCGCCGGAGCCGCCGGCTGAACCCTTCATCGGTGGCGGTGGTCCTGGCCGAGAGCCCGCGCCGCTCGACGCCGCGCCGCCCGAACTCCGCGGTGGGCAGCAGCCACAGGCCGTGCTCGCGGGACTCGAGCACCGGGGCCACCAGGTCGGGGAACAGCTGCGGGCCCTCCACGACGACCGTGGGCCCGCTGCCGAGCGCCAGCAGATCCTCGCAGATCATCTTGACCCGCTCGGCGGAGCTGGCCACGAAGCGCGCCGCCAGTTCCGCCGGCGTCCCGGCCCATCGCTGCTCGGGGGTCATCGCGGCCACCTCGGCGTGCAGCGGGTACCCGCCGGCCGCGGCGCGGGCCAGATGCGCGTAGGTGTACCCGTCGACCGGATACAGCCGCAGGTCCAGACGGCGGGCAACGGTCCTGGCCACGGTCGTCTTCCCGGCTCCCGGGCCGCCGCCGAGCCAGAACACGCTGGGCAGCCCGTGCGGCGCCGGTCGTTCCGTCGGCGTCGGCGTCAGGGGCCTGGTCACCGGCGCGCCCGTGGTCTCGTCACCGGCACCCTCCCTAAAGATCTTTTCGGGGTTTGCCCAACCATGGTGCGGGTAGCCGTTCGAGCAACGGCAGGAGGTCGGCAGATGGTGTCGGAAACCAAGCCCGCACAGCCATCGGGGCGCAACGTTCTGGATGACCTGGACTCGCGCATCCCCACGAACTTCTACTGGTACCTGGCCGTGCTCGCGTGCATCGGCGGATTCCTGTTCGGGTACGACACGTCCAATATCGGCTCGGCGCTCGGCTTCATTCCCTATCACCTGTCGAGCTTCGCGACCGGCTACCTGGTGGCCGGGGCGTCGCTGGGCGCTGCGGCCGGCGCGCTGATCGCCGGGCCGCTGACCGACCACTTCGGCCGCAAGATCCTGCTGATCGTCGACGCTAGCATCTACGCCATCGGCGCGATCCTGTCCGCGATCACGCCGGACGCGGGGGTGCTGCTGTTCTCGCGCACCCTCATCGGGCTGGCGATCGGCGCCGACTCGGCCATCGCCACCGCCTACATCGCGGAGTTCGCGCCGCGGAGCCGGCGCGGGCAGCTCAGCATCATCCAGCAGTGGATGATCACCGTGGGGATCCTGGTCGCCTACATCATCGCGGTGATCATCCTCAAGGCGGATCCGGCCGGTGCCGGCAACGAAGACTGGCGGCTGATCCTGGGCCTGGGCGGGGTTCCCGCGCTGATCGCGGTGGCGTTGCGGTCCCATATGCCGGAATCGCCGCGGTGGCTGATGCTGCACGGGCGTTACGACGACACCAGGAAGGCGTTCGGCCGGCTCGGGATGAACGTCACCGACGACGAGGTACGCAGTGCGGCGGGACAGCTCGTCGGCCAGGAACAGGAGCGCCGGCGCAAGACCCAGTGGACGGCCGGGGTGCGGCGGGCGCTGATCATTGTCTGCCTGTTCTTCGTCTTCCAGCAGATCACCGGGATCAACGTCCCGTTCTACTATGGGCCGACGATCCTGTCGGGGTACTTCCTGAGCGGGCACAACGCGGTCGCCGCCGCGGTCGCCGGGGTGGAGGTCACCGCGATCCTCGGCGCGGTCAACGTGGTCGCCACCTACTTCGCCTTCCGGTGGATCGACAAGCTCGGCCGGCGGCCGCTGGCGATCTTCGGCTACATGGGCATGACCGTGTTCATCCTGGTGGGCGCCATCGGGGTGGCGTTCCTGACCGGTATCCCCCGGGTCGTGATCGTGATGGTCGGGTTCTCCTTCTTCATCTCCTCGTTCGCGATCGGTGTCGGCGGCACCGGCTGGCTCATCCAGGGCGAGGTCTTCCCGACGGCCGTGCGCGGGCGGGCCGCGGCGATCGGCGCATGCGTCGACTGGCTGGCCAACTACGCGCTCATCGAGGCGTTCCCTGTCTGGCACACGACGATCGGGCTGGGCTGGGTGATGGTGTGCTTCGCCGCGCTGTGCATCGTGGCGATCGGGTTCGTCTATAAGTTCCTGCCCGAGACCAAGGGGCTGTCGGTGGAGCAGGCCGTCAAGGTGTACGAGCGGGAGGCCGAGGGCGGCACAGTCGGGCGGCTGTCCGGCACGCCGCCCAGCCCCCAGACGGTCTGACCCGGCGGCCGGACGGCGCGCTTCCTGCCGCTACGCTGGCTGCGTGGCGCGCCGGTTCGACAACATCCGCACCGAACGCCTGGTGATGCGCCGATGGCGGGACGCCGACCGGGATCCGTACGCGGCCCTCAACGCCGACCCCGAGGTGATGCGCTACTTCCCGGCCCCGCTCAACCGGGCAGCGAGCGACGCCAGCGTCGATCGCATCGAGGACCTTTTCGACCTGCAGGGCTTCGGCCTTTGGGCTATGGAGATCGCCGACACCGGCGAGTTCATCGGGTTCACCGGCCTGAACCCGATGCCCGACGGGGTCCCCGGCGCCGGCGGCATGGAGGTCGGCTGGCGCCTGGCCCGGCAGGCGTGGCACAAGGGATTCGCCACCGAAGCGGCCAGCGCAGCCGTCGACGTGGCGTTCGCCGGCGCCGGCCTTACCGAGCTCTGGTCGATGACCGCCGTCCAGAACCGGCCGTCACAGGCCGTTATGCTTCGGATTGGGATGACACCGCACGCGTTCTTCGACCATCCCAAGATCCCGATTGGCCACCCCTTGCGGCGCCATATCGTTTACCGGCTAGAACGGCCGTGCTAGCTGGGTAGAAACCATACTTGGAAAGCACAGGAGCGTTTCAGGCAGAGGACAGGTGCCATGCGGCTGCGGCCAGGGGTAGCGATCGACCTGGGCACGGTCAACACGCTGGTCTACGTCTCCGGCCGCGGGATCGTGCTCGAGGAGCCGTCGGCGATCGCGATCGACCGGACCACGGGCAAGCTGGCCACGGTGGGCGATGCCGCGGACGTCCTGGCCGGCAAGGACCCCCAGGACATCGACGTCGTCCACCCGCTCCGCGACGGGGTGATCGCGGACCTTGATGCGGCAACGGCCATGCTGCAGGCCTTCTTCCGCCGGGCCCGGCTGCGCCGCGGCGTGCTGCGCGCGTCGGCGGTGGTGTGCGTGCCAAGCGGCGCCACATATGTGGAACGGCGGTCCCTGGCGGCCGCGGTGGAGGCGCAGCGGCCGCGGTGCACGGTGCGGCTGGTCGACGAACCGGTCGCCGCAGCGGCCGGCGCGGGCTTTGGCAGGACGGACGGCTCCGGCGCCTTCATGGTGGACATCGGGGGCGGGACCACCGAGGCGGCGGTGCTGGCCGGCGGTCACGTGGTGCGGGTCAAGTCGCTGCGCCTCGGCGGGAACGCGATGGACGAGGCGATCGTGCACGCCGTCAAGGCCGAGCTTGGCCTGCTCATCGGGCGCAACGCGGCCAGGAACCTGAAGACCACGCTCGGGCTCGGCGAGGGCGGCGCGGAGTGGATAGAGGTGGTCGGCGTCGACGCCGCGCGACGCACGCCCCGGGTCGAGTACGTGCCAGCGCGGCTGGTCGCCGACGCCCTCGACCAGCCCGTCGCCGCGATCGCCGAGTCGGCACAGGAGATGCTCTCGGACATCCCGCCGAACCTGGCCGAGGACGTGGTCCGGGGGAAGATCCGGCTGGCCGGGGGCGGCGCGCTGCTCCCCGGCCTGGCGAACAAGATCGAGGCGGTCACCGACATCCCGGCCATGGTCGTCGACGACCCGCTGCGGTGCGTCGTCCGCGGGGCGGCCGAGATCCTCGAGCAGGGCAACGGCTCCTGAGGCGCCCGGTGACCAAGCGCTCCGCGTGGATCGACCTCGGCGGCCCGGTCCACTATCTGGACTTCGGCGGCCGGGCCCAGGGGCCGCTGATCGTGTGTGTGCACGGGCTCGGCGGGTCCGGGCTGAACTGGGCCGCGATCGCGCCGCTGCTGACCCGCCGCTGCCGGCTGATCGCCCCCGACCTGGCCGGGCACGGCCTCACCCAGTCGCTGGGCCGCGGCGCGAACGTGGCCGCCAACCGGGACCTGCTGCACCGGTTCATCAAGTCCGTCGCCACGGGCCCGGTGATCCTCATGGGCAACTCGATGGGCGGGATGATCTCGCTGCTCGAAGCCAGCGCGGACCCCGATGCGGTGGCCGGCCTGATCCTGCTCGACCCGGCTCTCCCACTGGTGCCAGCCAGATTGGATCCGCGGGTCGCCGCCGGGTTCCTGCTGTACGCCACGCCGGGCGTCAACCGGCTGATGATGGGCCGCCGGCCGTCGCCCGAGGAAATGGTGGCCAGCGTCCTCTCGGCGCTCTGCGCAGACCCGTCGCGGGTGCCGCCCGAGGTCGTTGCCGAGCACGTCGAGCAGGTGCGCGAGCGTGCCGCGTTCGATGGCGCGGACCGTGACTTCACCGCGGCCATGCGCTCGGTGCTCGCCACCGCCGGCTACGTCAGGGGCACGGCCTACCGGCGCGCGGTCCGCTCGGTCCACTGCCCGGTGCTGCTGCTGCACGGGGAGCGGGACCGGCTGGTGCCGGTCTCGGTCGCCCGGAGCGCCGCGGCGGCCAATCCCTCCTGGTCGCTGGTTGAGCTGCTCGGCGTTGGCCACGTGCCGCAGCTGGAAGCACCACGCGAGTGCGCCGAGGCGATCACGCGATGGCTTGGCTCCGAGGGCAGCAGCGCCGCGGCGGCGGCAGCGCCGCAGCACGAGTTATTGCTGGCAAGATAGGCCACATGACCGACGGTGACCTGCTGCGTGACGCCGTCGCCGAGCTCTACTCGTCCGACCCGGACGAGTTCGTCGAGCGCCGCGGCGCGCTGGTCGCCCGGGCACGCGAGGCCGGGCAGGCTCCGGCGGCCAAGCAGATCGCCGGGCTGCGCAAGCCCACCCGTTCGGCCTGGGTCGTCAACAGGCTGGTCCGCGCCGACCCCGCGGTGCCCGCCGAGCTCGCCGACCTCGGCGAGGAACTGCGCGCCGCCCAGGGCTCGCTCGACGGCGCGGCGATCAGGGAGCTGTCGCAGCGGCGCCGGGAGCTGATCGAATCTCTGGCCCGCCGGGCATTCACGGTCGTGGGTCAGCACGCCCCGCCCGCGGGGGTCAGGGACGAGGTGACCGCCACCCTCGGCGCGGCGCTGGCCGACCCGCAGTTCGCCAGCACCCTGGCGGCCGGGACCCTGGTGCGGCCGGTACAGGCCGAAGGCTTCGGCCCGGTCGGGCAGCCCGCGCTGACCTTGGTTAAGGGTGGGGGTGGTAGCGGCGCCGCGCGCGCGCCGCGGGCCAAGACCGCTTCGCCCGCACGCCCGGCGGCACCGTCGGCCGATGAGCTGCGTGCGGAGCGGGAACGCCGGCACCGGGCGGCGGTTGCCGATGCCGAGCAGGCGGCGGCCGAGGCCGGCCGGGCGGCCGACGCCGCTACGGCGGCCGAGCACGAGCTGGAAGCCAGGGTGCAGCTGCTGGAAGAGCAGCTCGCCGACGCCAGGCAGGGCCTGGCCGATGCCAGGGTCCAGGCGAGGCGGGCCAGGGCCAGGCAGCGCTCAACGCGCCACGCGCTGGACCGGCTGCGGGGGTGACCCCGGCCCGAGGTCGCTCGTACCATGACAGCCGTGACAGATTACGAACTGGCCCACGGGTACGAAACGGTCAACTACTACCGGCGCGGCGGGGCGGCCAAGCTGGAGCTCAACCGCCCGGACCGGCTGAACGCCTGGAACAATCAGTTCAGCCTCGACCTGCTCGCCGCCGTGACGGCGGTCGCCGAGGACCAGTCCGTCAGGGCCGTGATGATCACCGGAGCCGGGCGCGCCTTCTCCAGCGGCGCCGACCTCAGGGACGACGTGAACGCGGAGTCAGGGCCGCCGGACGTCTACGGACGGCTGACCGAGCGGTACCACCCGATCCTGGTCACGATCCGGCGGATGCCAAAGCCGGTGCTGAGCGCCGTCAACGGCGCCGCGGCCGGGATCGGCCTGTCGCTGGCCCTGATCTGCGACCTGGTGGTCGCCGCCGAGTCCGCGTACTTCCTGCTCGCGTTCGTGAACATCGGCCTGGTGCCGGACGGCGGCTCGTCGCTGCTCGTGCCGTCACGGGTGGGGTTCGCCAGGGCGGCCGAGCTGTCGATGCTCGGCGAGCGGCTCGCCGCCCCGCAGGCGCTGGACTGGGGGCTGATCAACCGGGTCTGGCCGAACGACGAGTTCGCCGCCAGGTCTGACGAGCTGCTCGAACGGCTCGCGAACGGCCCGACCAGGTCGTATGCGGGAAGCAAGCGCCAGCTCAACCGCTGGCTCTACGACCAGATGGACTCCCAGCTGGAGTTCGAGGCCACGATCCAGCAGGAGATGGCGGGCTCGAAAGACTTCGCCGAGGGCGTCGCCGCGTTCGCCGAGAAGCGGACGGCCCGGTTCACCGGGAGCTGACCAGCACCTCGATGCCGTCCAGGATGCGCTCGAGCCCGAAGGTGAACTCGGTGTCGGGCTCGTCGGCCCGGTCGAACACGCCCGCGGCGATGAACTTGGTCAGCGCCGGGTAACGGGCGGGGTCGGCGAGCGTGGTCAGAATCCGGGGATAGGCGGCCATCCATTCGTCCGGGGTGACGCCCGCCGCCCTGACGGCCACCTCAAGGTCCGCCTCCAGCGTGGCCAGGGTCCGCACGTACCCGCTGATCAGCATGATCACCGACGCCTTCTCCGCCTCCGCCAGCCCGCTGTCTTCCAGGTCAGCCAGGGCCTGCTCGAACCAGGCAACCTCGTTGGGCATGACCGGCAGCCCGCTGATCGGGACCCTCGCCGCCCACAGGTGCCGCCGGAACGCGGTGCGCATTCCCCACGCCCAGCGGGACAGCCCGGCGCGCCACCCGGCACCCGGCTCGCTCTGCGGGGGCGGGCCCCAGGCCGCATCGATCATCAGCTTGACCAGCTCGTCCTTGGCGTTCACGTACCGGTAAAGCGACATCGTTGACGCGCCGAGCTCGGCGGCCAGCCGGCTCATGGACACCGCGTCCAGGCCATCGCGGGACGCGATCTTGACCCCGGCGGCGACGATCCGTTCCAGGCTCAGACCCGGCTTGGGTCCCTTCCCAGGGTGCGCCCGCACGCCCCAGGCGGCCGCAACGGCGGCGGGCAGTTCATCGGCCATGGCTCATTCTCCCAGGCGGGCAGTTTGACAGCCGCCCACCTACTGTGTATAGCCTACGCAGTGATGCGTATGCCATACGCAAAAGAGATGGGGTGGCGCTGGCATGAACGGGACAGGCGGGGCGGGCATGAGCGACGGGCTGGCGATCGAGGCGGCCGGCCTGCAGAAGTCCTTTGGCCAGGTGCCGGTCCTGGACGGCGTGGACCTGGCCGTACCGCCCGGCATCGTGTTCGCGCTGCTCGGGCCCAACGGCGCGGGCAAGACCACGACGGTCCGCATCCTCGCGACTCTCACCAGGGCGGACGCCGGGCGGGCGCGGGTGGCCGGCTATGACGTCGAGCGTGACCGCCGTAAGGTCCGCCGCAGCATCAGCCTGGCTGGGCAGTACGCCGCGGTCGACGGGCTGCAGACCGGGGCCGAGAACCTGCGCATGATGGGGCGCCTGTCCGGGCTGTCGGCCCCGCAGGCCCGTCGCCGCGCCGACGACCTGCTCGCCCGGTTCGGGCTCGCCGACGCCGGGAACCGCCGGGCCGGGACCTACTCGGGCGGGATGCGCCGGCGCCTCGACCTGGCTGCCAGCCTGACGGGCGACCCTTCGGTGATCTTCCTGGACGAGCCGACCACCGGGCTCGACCTGCCGAGCCGCCAGGCGCTGTGGCAGATGATCGGTGACCTGGCCGGCCGCGGGGTCACCGTGTTCCTGACCACCCAGTACCTCGAGGAGGCCGACCGACTGGCCGGCCGCATCGCGGTGATCGACGGCGGGCGCGTGGTCGCCGACGGCACCCCCGGCGACCTGAAGAAGCTGGTCGCCGGGCAGCGGCTGGACCTGGTGCTGGCCGACGGCCCGGCGTTCGATGCCGTCGCCCGGCTGGCCGGCGGCCGCGCGGTCACGGCGGACCCGGGCAGCCTGACCATCGGCGTCGCGACCGAGGGGACCGCCGGCCAGGTTCGCGCCCTGCTCGACGAGCTCGATCCGGACCGCTCCGCGGTGCGCAGTTTCTCGGTGCACAACACGAGCCTGGACGACGTGTTCCTGGCCCTGACCACCCGTACCGCCAGCCGATCCGAAACGGAGTCCTGCCGTGCCTGACGCCCTGACCATGACCGCGCGCTGCTTCCGGCTGACCAGGCGGCAGCTCGACTCGCTGCTGACCGCGCTGCTGCTGCCGGTGCTGCTGATGGTGCTGTTCGTCGGCCTGTTCGGCGGCGCCATTCACACCGGCACCGGCACCAGGTACGTGACCTACGTCTTGCCCGGGGTCTTGCTGCTGTGCGCCGGCTACGGGGCAGCGATCACCGCGGTGAGCGTCAGCCAGGACATGACCGGCGGGATCATCGACAGGCTCCGGTCGATGGACGTCCGCGGCCCGGCGATCCTGGCCGGCCACGTCGCGGCCAGCATCGCGCGCAACATCACCTCTACCGTGCTGGTGTTCGGCGTCGCCTTCCTGATTGGGTTCCGGCCGCACGCCGGGCTGGCGGGCTGGCTGGCCGCAGCCGGCCTGCTGCTCGCGTTCATGCTGGCGCTGTCGTGGCTCGCCGCCGGGTACGGCCTGGCCGTCAAGACCCCAGAGGCCGCCAACGGGTTCCTGTTCGCGATGGCGTTCCTGCCGTACGCGAGCAGCGCGTTCGTCCCGGTGGACACCATGCCGGGGTGGATCCAGGGGTTCGCGCGCAACCAGCCGGTCACCCCGGTCACCCAGTCGCTGCGCGGGCTGCTGCTGGGCACGCCCGTCGGCACCGCCCCCTGGGTGGCGCTGGCCTGGTGCGGCGGCATCCTCGCCGTCGCGCTCGCGGCATCCGGCGTGCTGTTCTCCCGCCGCACCGCCTAGCCGACGGACTCCAGATTCTGCGGGATCGCCTGGGTCATCGCCACCGCGGCGGTATGCCATCCCACCGCGTGGTATGCGGAAGCGAGGTTGGCCCGGGCGGCCAGCGTGCTCGGGTGATCCTGGCCCATGACCCGCTCGTGGTCCTGCAGCGTCTGCTCGTACACCGGGATCGCCTGGGCCAGCCGGCCGGACGAGTGGTACGCGGAGGCCAGGTTGCCGCGCGCGGCCAGGGTGTCCGGGTGATCGGGGCCGTCCCGGCGCTCCCGGCGGGTCAGCACCTGCTCGTAGAGCGACATCGCCTGCTTGAGCTTGCCCGCGGTGTGGTACGCGGAGGCCAGGTTCGCCAGCGAGGTCAGGGTGTCCGGGTGATCGGGCCCCAGCGCCCGCTCCCGGTCGGCGAGCGCGCGCTCGTACACGGGCAGGGCTTGCCTCATCCGGTCCGCCGAGCGGTAGGCGTGGGCCAGATTGGCGCGGGCGGTCATCGTCTCCGGGTGCGTCGCCCCCTGGGTCTCCTCCCGGCCGGAGACCGCGCGCTCGTACAGCGGGATCGCTTCGGCCAGCCGTCCCCCCGAGTGCAGCGCGGCCGCGAGCTCACCGCAGGCGGCGAGCGCCTCGGGATGGTGGGCCCCCATCGCCGCCCGGTCGCCGTACACGTGCTGCAGAATGGCGATCGCCTGCTCCGGCTGGCCCGCCGCGAGGTGGGCGGCCGCGAGATCGCGGCGCGCCGTCACGGTGGCCGGATCGCCGGGCCCGAGCGCCTGCTGGAGACCGGACAGCACGCGCTCGCGCAGCGGGACCGCGTC
>JASHOI010000669.1 GCA_030041195.1 Streptosporangiaceae bacterium
GCCTGATCGTTCTCGGCCAGTACGGCAGGCAGCGCTGGGAGGCGGGCGTGCTCACGTCGCCGCCGGTCCCGCCGGGCGTCGAGGCGGCCAGGCAGCAGCTGCCCGGGGTTCTGGCCGCGGCGGGAGCGCCCGACGGCACCTGGACCGAGGACAAGGGCGACGCGCTGGCCGTGCACACCCGCCGGGCCGCCGAGCCCGAGCAGACCCTGGACCGGCTCCGCGGCCCGCTGGCCGAGCTCGCGGAGCGGACCGGCCTGGCGGTGGAGCCGGGCCGGATGGTGATCGAGCTGCGCCCGCCGGGCTCGGACAAGGGGCAGGCGCTCAAGACCCTGACCAGGGCACGCTCGGCGGCGGCGGTCATGTACTGCGGGGATGACCTGGGTGACGAGCCGGCCTTCCGTGCCGTCGCGGAGCTGCGCGCAGGCGGGATTCCCGGCCTGGCCGTCTGCAGCGGCTCGGCCGAGGTGACCGGCCTGGCCAAGCTCGCCGATCTCGTGGTGGACGGCCCCGACGGCGTTGTCGCGCTGCTCGACGCCGTTGCGGCCGCGATGTCACACGCCTCCTGACCCGTCGCACCCCCCTGCCGTCCAGCCGTGGCGCGCCGCGCGTTCATCGATGTACCGATGAGCCGGCTAGAACGTGTCGTGAGGTACATCGACGGGCAGGCCGGCCGGCCTTTCGAGGGCGGCCAGCTGGTCGGCGAACCACCGGGTCGGCGGCATCGCCGCCGCCGCCTGCGCGAGCGACGCCGCCCGGCGTTCGCGTTCGGGCCCGCTCATCATCAGTGCGTCGTGCAGCGCCTCGGCCGTCCCGGACACGTCAAACGGGTTGACCAGGAGGGCGTCCGCGCCGAGCTCGGCCGCCGCGCCTGCCTCGCGGGAGAGCACGAGCGCGCAGCCGCGCTCGGACAGGATCGGGCCTTCCTTGGCGACGAGGTTCATGCCGTCGCGGATCGGGTTGACCAGGAGCACGTCGGCCAGCCGGTACGCGGCGAGCGAGCGCGGGTAATCGTCGTCGACCTGGAGGATCAGCGGGTTCCAGTCCTCGGTGGCGAACTCCTCGGAGATCTCGCTGGCCAGCCGCTGCACGCTGCCCGTGTACTCGCGGTATTCGGGCAGGTCGTGCCGGGAGGGGTAGGCGAAGGCCAGATGGACGACCTGCCCGTGCCACTCCGTGTGCGTGGCCAGCAGCTCCCGGTAGGCGGCCAGCCCGCGGACGATGTTCTTGGACAGCTCGGTGCGGTCGATCCGGACGATCAGCTTCCTGCCGCCGGCGGCTTCGGTCAGGGCCGCCTGCCTGGCCCGCACGTCCGGCTCGGACGCCCGGCTGATCAGCGCGCCGGCGTCCACGCCGAGCGGGTGCACGCCGATCCCGGTGACGTGGCCCTGATAGCTCACCTGGCTCCGCGCCCGGTCCACGCGCGCGCCGGCCGGCCCGAGAACCGCCTCGCAGCAGTCGAGGAACGCGTCGGCCCACCGCGCGCAGAGGAACCCGGCGTGGTCGGCGCCGAGCAGCCCGTCCAGTACCTCACGGCCCACCTCCTCGGGCAGCATCCGGAAGTAGTCCGGCGGTGCCCACGGGGTGTGCGAGAAGTGGGCGATCCTGATGTCCGGGCGCAGGTCGGAGAGCATCCGCGGGACCAGGGTCAGGTGGTAGTCCTGCACCACCGCGCGTATCGGCGGCCCCGGTTCCGGCGGGCCGGCCTCGTCCGCCAGCGCCTCGGCGAAATCGCGGTTGTAGGTGCGGAAGGACTCCCACTCGCGCTCGAAGGCGATCCCGAAATGCGGCTGGTTCGGCGTGTCGTAGAGCATGTGGTGCACAAACCACAGCGTGGAGTTCGCCACCGAGTTGTACGCGCGGTGGAAGATCGCCGGCGGGATGTCGAGCATGCGCACGCCCGTGCCCCCGGCCGTCCCGTCCAGCCCGAGGCGGCCGCCCTGGGCAGCGCGCGCCGCTGCCCGGTCGGCGTCGCTGAGCGCAGCGCAGACCCACAGCGCGTTCGGGTGATCGGCGACCGAGGAGAGCCCCGACACCAGGCCGCCACCGCCCCGCCTGGCCGACAGTTCCCCGTCGTCGCCCAGCGTGAAGGAAACCGGCCCCCGGTTGGATGCGATGAGTACCCGCCCGCTGGCTGATCGTGCGCCCATGGCCGGAGGCTATCTGGCGAGCCCTTGCGTGGCCTGCACCGGCCGGGCCCGCGTGTCCCCGCCGGATTGGCCGCCGGGGCCAGGTCACCGGGCTACCCGATGCGGACCGCGCGCCGAATCCGGGTTACAGTTTCTTGCAACAACTTAATACCGCTCATCCAGAGGGGTGGAGGGATCGGCCCTGTGAAGCCCCGGCAACCATCACGGTGATTACGTGCCCGCGCCACGCTCGCGGGGCCCGCTGCCACCGGCAGCGGTGAGGCCCCGCCGCCCAGGCGAGGCCAATCGTGACAGGTGCCAACTCCGGCCCGCGGTCAATCGGCCGCTGGGAAAGATGAGGAGAAAGGCCTCGCCACGTGAGTTCCTCTGCACCAGCCACCATCCCGTCGTCCCGTTTCGGCCACGCCAGCAGGCTTTCCTGCCGTGAGTGCGGCCATACCTGCGAGCTGGGGGCGCAGCACGCGTGTCCCGAGTGTTTCGGGCCGCTGGAGGTCGGCTACGACTACCCGTCGCTGAGCCGCGAGTCCATCGAATCCGGGCCGCCGAGCATCTGGCGGTACGCGAGCCTGCTGCCGGTCCCGGCCGACGTGGCCGGCAGGCCGAACACCGAGCCCGGCTTCACCCGCCTGGTGCGCGCGGACCGGCTGGCGAACGCGCTCGGCATGCGCGCGCTGTGGGTGAAGGATGAGCGGGGCAACCCCACGCACTCGTTCAAGGACCGTGTGGTCGCGGTCGCCCTCGCCGCGGCGCTCGAGATGGGCCACAAGGTCCTGGCCTGCCCGTCAACCGGGAACCTGGCCAACGCGGTGGCGGCCGCGGCGGCCCGGGCCGGCATCCGCTCGGTGGTGCTGATCCCGGCCAGCCTCGAATCGCAGAAGATCATCGCCACCGCGGTGTACGGCGGCACGATGGTCCTGGTCGACGGGACCTACGACGACGTGAACCGGCTCGCCTCGGAGCTCGCCGACGACCGGGAGGACTGGGCGTTCGTCAACGTCAACGTCCGGCCGTACTACGCCGAGGGCTCCAAGACCATCGGCTTCGAGATCGCTGAGCAGCTCGGCTGGCGGCTGCCGCCGCAGGTCGTCGTCCCGGTGGCGTCGGGGGCGCAGCTCGTGAAGATCGACAAAGCGTTCCGTGAGCTCTCCGCGCTCGGCCTGGTCGATGACGCGCCCTACCGGGTGTTCGGTGCCCAGGCCAGCGGCTGCGCGCCGGTGGCGGCCGCGTTCCGGGCCGGTCATGACGTGGTGCAGCCGGTCCGGCCGGACACGATCGCCAAGTCACTCGCGATAGGGAACCCGGCCGACGGCCCCTACGTGCTGGACGTGACCCGGCGTACCGGGGGCGCGGTCGCCGACGTGCCGGACGACGAGATCGTGACGGCCATCGAATTGCTCGCCGCGACCGAGGGCATCTTCGGCGAGACCGCGGTGGGGGTCGCCCTGGCCACCACGCGCAAGCTCCTGGACTCGGGGCAGCTCGACCCCGACGCCGAGACCGTCATCATCAACTCGGGCGACGGGCTGAAGACGCTCGACGCCGTGGCCGGGTCGGTTCCCGCCATCAGCCCCATCCGCCCCACCTTGAGCGCATTCACCGAGTTTGAATCGTCCGTTCCCCCCAGAAAGGCAGACGTCGCATGAGCGTCTCGGTCCGCATCCCCACCATCCTGCGCAGCTACACGGGCGGTGCAGCCGAGGTCACCATGCAGGAGGGAACCCTGCGTGACGTCATCGCCGGCCTGGACGCCGAATACCCGGGAATCGGCGGGAGGATTCTCGACGAGGGCGGGAAGCTGCGCCGGTTCGTCAACGTCTACGTCGGCGAGGAGGACGTGCGCCTGGCGCAGGGGCTCGACACCCAGGTTCCGCCCGGGTTCCAGGTCTCCGTCATCCCCGCGGTCGCCGGCGGCTGAGTGCGCCGTCACCCCGTTCCGGCGGGGCATCCGGCCGCGGCCGCCCGCGCTCCGGCCCGACGGATCCTCATATAAGCGCTGCCCAGGTGAATCGTGTTACTGCTGAGTCGGGTCGGATTCGGGGAGTAACTGGGCACAGCGCAGGGCGGTACGATGTAGAGTCGTGTCCGGTCGCTGTCGGTACAGCGAGAACGGCAAGCTTGACTTGTGCAGCACGTCTGGCCCGCTCCGCGATCGACGGGTTTCGCGGTGACAAGGGCGGAACCCGAAGCCCGAGCAAAAGTTAGGGAGTTGTTGGTAATGGCTCAGGGCACCGTCAAATGGTTCAACGCGGACAAGGGCTACGGCTTCATCGCGGTCGACGGTGGTAGGGACGTGTTCGTACACTTCTCAGCCATCCAGTCGGATGGCTACCGCACCCTCGAGGAGGGCCAGCGGGTCGAGTTCGACATCACGCAGAGCGAGCGCGGACCCCAGGCAGACGCGGTACGCGCCGTGTAAGTCTCTGATCACGCGCCAGAGAGCCCGGTTCCCGTGCGGCGGGACCCGGGCTCTCTGGCGTCTGGGCGCTGCTGACCAGGCGTGATCCGGTCCGGCTTGCACTCTCACCTCGAGAGTGCTAAACAGGACGCTGGCACTCTCGGGGTGAGAGTGACAACGCAGTGGCGTGATCGGGGCGATGAGGCTGAGCCCGCGGCAGGAAGGGACTGCCGGCTGGGGAAGGCCGTCCGTCGCGGGCGTCGGCTCGATCGGCACGCAAGGCAAAAGTTCCGGGAGGACTGGAAGCCTATGGCAGCGAAGATGATCGCGTTCGACGAGGACGCCAGGCGCGGCCTCGAGCGCGGCATGAATCAGCTGGCCGACGCCGTAAAGGTAACCCTCGGCCCGAAGGGCCGGAACGTGGTGCTCGAGAAGAAGTGGGGCGCCCCCACGATCACCAACGATGGTGTGTCCATCGCCAAGGAGATCGAGCTCGAGGACCCGTGGGAGAAGATCGGCGCCGAGCTGGTCAAGGAAGTAGCGAAGAAGACCGACGACGTGGCCGGTGACGGCACGACGACGGCGACTGTGCTGGCACAGGCGCTGGTCCGCGAGGGCCTGCGCAACGTGGCGGCGGGTGCGAACCCGATGTCGCTGAAGCGCGGCATCGAGTCGGCCGTGGAGCGGGTGAGCGAGGAGCTTTCCAAGCTCGCCAAGGACGTGGAGACCAAGGAGCAGATCGCTTCGACGGCCTCCATCTCCGCCGGTGACACCTCGATCGGCGAGATGATCGCCGAGGCGATGGACAAGGTCGGCAAGGAAGGCGTGATCACTGTCGAGGAGAGCAACACCTTCGGCCTTGAGCTTGAGCTCACCGAGGGCATGCGCTTCGACAAGGGCTACATCTCGCACTACTTCGCGACCGACCCCGAGCGGATGGAAGCGGTCCTCGAGGACCCGTACATCCTCATCGTGAACTCCAAGGTGTCCGCGAACAAGGACCTGCTCCCGCTCCTCGACAAGGTGGTGCAGTCGGGCAAGCCGCTCGTCGTCATCGCCGAGGACGTGGAGGGCGAGGCCCTGGCGACCCTGGTCGTGAACAAGATCCGTGGCCTGTTCAAGTCGGTCGCGGTGAAGGCGCCCGGGTTCGGTGACCGCCGCAAGGCCATGCTCGGTGACATCGCCATCCTGACCGGTGGCCAGGTCATCAGCGAGGAAGTCGGCCTCAAGCTGGAGAACGCCGACCTCGACCTGCTCGGCAAGGCGCGCAAGGTCGTCGTCACCAAGGACGAGACCACGATCGTGGACGGCGGTGGCGACGCTGAGCAGATCGCGGGCCGGGTCAACCAGATCCGGGCGGAGCGGGACAACACCGACTCCGACTACGACCGCGAGAAGCTCGAGGAGCGGCTCGCCAAGCTGGCCGGCGGCGTTGCCGTCATCAAGGCTGGCGCGGCCACCGAGGTCGAGCTGAAGGAGCGCAAGCACCGCATCGAGGACGCGGTGCGCAACGCCAAGGCCGCCGTCGAGGAGGGCGTCGTTGCCGGAGGCGGCGTGGCTCTGCTCCAGGCCGGGCAGAACGCGTTCAAGAAGCTCGACCTGAGCGGTGACGAGGCGACCGGCGCGCAGATCGTGCGGCGGGCGCTCGAGGAGCCGCTGAAGCAGATCGCGATCAACGCCGGCCTCGAGGGCGGCGTGGTGGCCGAGAAGGTGCGGAGCCTGTCCGCTGGTCACGGCCTCAACGCCGCTGACGGCGAATATGTCGACATGTTCAAGGCCGGCATCATCGACCCGGCAAAGGTGACGCGTTCCGCGCTGCAGAACGCTGCATCGATCGCCGGGCTGTTCCTGACCACTGAGGCAGTAATCGCCGAGAAGCCGGAGAAGGAGAAGGCCCCGGCTGCTCCAGGCGGCGGCGGTGACATGGACTTCTAGTCCCGTCAGTCTCGCTAGTACTGCCTAGTCAGACACGAAGAGGCGGTCCCGTAATTCGGGGCCGCCTCTTCTGTGTTGCACGCGTGTCCGGGCTCCACATCTCGTCCCAGAAGAGGGATTATCAGCGCATGAGGCCCCCTGCGGAGCAACTCATCCGCGATTACCTCAACCGCCTCTCGGTTGCGGCGCGGACGAGGCTCCAGTCGGACGATCGGCGCGCGTTCCTGGCGCGCACTCGCGACTTCATAGAGCGCCAGTCTGGCGCCCGTGACACCGCAGATCCGGCCGCGGTGCTGAGGATCCTCAATGACCTCGGCGAGCCGGAGGCTGTCGTTGAGCGCGAGCACGCCAGGCTGGCGGCGCTGCGCAGCGAAAGGGACGCCGCGGCCGCCCGTGCTGGCCTGTGGAGATCCCGGCCGCGGGGAAGCGGCCCGGACGAGGATGGCGGTTCAGGGAGCGAGCAGGGAAGCGAGAACGGCGGCGACCCGGCGGCGGCCCGTCGCGTCCCCAGCCAGCCCAAGATCGCGGGCCGCCCGCTTACCGGCGAGATCACGATCACCAGCCGCCCGATCTCGGCCCGCTGGAAGCCGGGTGCCCCGCTGAGGGAACGGCAGAGCAGGCCGCATCGTGTGCCGCGGCCAAGGCGCGGCGGTTCCCGGGAGCCGGCGGAGAGCGGCCCGGTTACGCCCGGCGCGGACGGCAATCCGCCAGCCATCACGGGCCGTCCCTCACCCCTGGCGCTGCCGCGCGGCAGCACGCCGCCGGAGCCGGCCGGGTCCGGGCCGGCGAAGCCCGCGCCCTCCCAGCCGT
>JASHOI010000670.1 GCA_030041195.1 Streptosporangiaceae bacterium
GCTTGGTCCGGGCTGCGGGGCTTGGTCCGGGCTGCGAGCGCCGTCGCGACTGCGGGCGCCGCCGGGCCGTCGGCACCGCCCGGTCTGCGGTGGCCGCCAGAAATGATCTAGGAGCCTGGGCGGCGGTATTTGCACGCGATCCTCCTAGATCTTTATTAATTCAGGCGCTGTGCCCGGTATGCACCGAATGGTATCAAGGTGCATTTGCTGATTTTCCTGCCATTCGTTTCTGACGGCGTGGGTCGCATGATTACGCATTGCGTTCTGGCGTGTACATGTTGCGCACGTTGTAGCTGAGGTCTTCGCGGAAGCGTTCGACCGCGTTACTCTGAGTGGCGGCGTCCGGCTAAGCGCATTTCGCTAGTAGCAATTTGCGGATAATCTGCGCTTCGCCGGAGTGCCGGCATATTGGTGGCGATTCTGAGGGCCGACGGCGAGGGGGCATGGGCAGGGTCTCGCGGGCTGCGTGGATTTACATAGCGGCGGTCGTGGTAGCGGCCGCCTCCGTCGTCGCGCCCAGGCTCTCCGGGCCGCCCATGGGCACCGGCTGGTGGCTGACCCTCGGCGTGCTCATGCTGCTGTTCCTGATCTGCGATTCGGCCCCCACGCCGCTCGCGGCACGCCAGTCAGCCTGGTCGCCGAGCTCGTCGGCGACGCTGGCCGCCGTGGTGCTGCTCGGGCCGGTCGGGGCGGCACTGGTCGGCGCCGTTTCCGTGCTCAGCCTGCGGCGCAAGCTGCTGCTGGCCGAGCGGGTATTCAACGGCGGGATGTACGCCGTTTCCGGCTTCGCGGCCGGGCAGACGTTCGTCGCGCTCGGCGGCCATATCGGGCTGCCGCGGCCCAACGACTTCCCGGCGATTGTCTGGCCGTTCGCCGCGGCGGCCGCCGCACACGTGATCGTCAACCTCGGCCTCATGTGGGGCGTTCTGCAGCTGACCAGGAACGAGGGGCCGCGGCGGGTGCAGCTGGAGTCCACCATTCCGCTGCTGCTGGCATCCGACCTGGGCTACGCCGCGCTCGGGCTGGTGATCGCGGCGCTGTGGACCGTGATGGGGCCCTTCGCCGCCGCGCTGGTGCTTGTCCCGCTGTTCGTAGCCCGCTGGGCCATGGGGCAGTTCGCCGAGCAGCGGCGGGCGTACGGGGCAACGATGGAGGCGCTCTGCCAGGCGGTGGAGACCAAGGACTACTACACGCGCGGGCACAGCGAGCGGGTGTCCCGCGGCTCCGGGATGATCGCCCGCCAGATTGGGATGCACGCCGACCGCACGGAGGCGATCATGTTCGCCGGAATGCTGCACGACGTCGGCAAGCTCGGAGTGCCCACCAAGGTGCTGCAGAAGACCGGGCCGCTGACCGAGGAGGAGTTCGCCGCCATCCAGCTGCATCCGCTGCGCGGCCTGGAGATCGTGCGCGAGATCGGCTTCCTCAACGAGGCCCTGGCCGGCATCATGCATCACCACGAGAAGATCGACGGGACCGGCTACCCGATGGGGTTCGCCGGGGACGAGATTCCCGAGTTCGCCCGGGTCATCGCCGTTGCCGATGCGTTCGACTCGATGACCTCGACCCGTTCCTACCGGGAGGCGCGCCGGATGACCGAGGCGATCGAGGAACTCCGCAAGGGCGCGGGAAGCCAGTTCGATCCGGTCATGGTGGAGGCCTTCATCGCCGCGCTGCACCGGGAGGGCTGGAAGCTTCCGGAACGTGCCGTCGCGCCGGCCGACCGGCAGACCGTGACCGCGCAGGACCACGACGACCCGACGGCGCCGTTGCGGGTCATCGAGAGTCTGTAGACCGTAGGAGGATCAGGTGGCGATACGCCAGGCCGACGACCGGCTGCCTTCGTGGCAGGCCATGGACTCGGGCCGGCTGCTGCTCCTCGCCGCGGTGGGGATGATGGTGGTGGCCGCGGTCGCGCACACCGCCGCGGCACGGGTGACGGACCCGCAGACGGCAATCGCGTTCGGCTCGGTCATCGCGGTCGGCGAGCTGCTGAGGCTCAGGCAGCCGGGCGGCAGGGAAGCGGCGCCGATCGCCACCGCGGCGGCCCTCGCCTACGCGCTGCTGCTGCGGGTCGGCGAGCTGCCCGGCAGCGGGGCGGTACCGCACGTGGCGGCGCTTCAGGTGATCACGGTGACCGCGGTCGGCATGACCGTCGGTGCGCTGCCGCACATGGCGGCCGGCCGCCCCGCCGGGCTCACCGGAATGGCCACCCGGCTGGTCGCGGTTGCCTGCGTGGCCTTCGCGTTCCGGCCGATCGCCGGCACCGAGCTCATCAGCGGCGCCGGCCACTGGTGGATCGCGTTCGTCGTGATGACCGTCCTGGTTGTCATCGGCTGGCTGGCCGAGGCGATGATCGCGGCGCTGATCAGGGCGGATGACCTCGGGGCCAGGTTCTCGGTCGCGCTGTGGGACGAGATGCGGATCCAGCTGCCGCTGGGCGCCGCGGTCGGCGTCTCGGCCATGATGATCACGTTCGCGGCCGAGGTCATGGGCCTCGCGGGGCTGGCGGTCTTCATGGGGCCGCTGCTGGTCACCCAGGTGGCCTTCCGCAGATACGCGGGCATCAGCGCCACCTACCTGCAGACCGTGCGGGCGCTTGCCAGGGTCACCGAGGTGGGCGGGTATGTGGAGAGCGGCCATTCCCGCAGGGTCAGCAGGCTGGCCGTGGCCGTCGGCCGGGAACTCGGGCTGGCCGAGGCGGACCTGCTGGACCTCGAGTACGCAGCGCTGATGCACGATATCGGGCAGCTGGCGCTGCCGGACCCGATACCGGGCGGGGCCACCGTTCTGGTCTCGCCCGAGGACCAGCGGCGCATCGCGGAACTCGGCGCCGATGTGATCAGCAAGGCCGGCGTGCTCGACCGGGTGGCCGAGCTGGTTCGGTGCCAGAGCTGGCCGAGCCGGGGGCACGATCCCGAGCCGCCGGTCGGCAGCAGGATCATCCGCGCGGCGAACGCGTTCGACGACCTGGTGGGCGGCTCCACGGACCGGGACCGCACCGCCGCGGCGCTCGAGCGGCTGCGGCTGGACACGGCCGCCGAGTACGACCCCGGGGTCATCGAGGCACTCAGCGAGGTCGCGGGGAAGCGCCTGGCCAGTCGGCTGGAGTAGGCTGCGCGGGTGATCGAGTCGGTCCTGGTTGCCAACCGGGGCGAGATCGCGCGCCGGGTGATCCGGACGGCCAGGCACATGGGGATCCGCGCTGTCGCGGTTTACTCCGAGGCCGACGCCGCCCTGCCCTACGTGCACGAGGCCGACGAGGCGGTGCCGATCGGCCCGGCCCCGCCCGCGAGCAGCTACCTCGACGTCCGCGCCGTGCTTGGGGCGGCACGGGCGGCCGGGGTAGCCGCGATCCATCCCGGCTACGGGTTCCTGTCCGAGAGCGCCGGCTTCGCGGCCGCTGTGATCGACGCGGGCCTGACCTGGGTCGGCCCGCCGCCCGCGGCGATCGAGCAGATGGGCGACAAGATCAACGCCCGGAACCTCATGGAGCAGGCCGGTGTGCCGGTCGCCGCCGGGACCAGGAAGCCGGTCGCCGACGCCGCCGCGGCGGCCGCCGAGGCCGAGCGGATCGGCTACCCGGTGATGATCAAGGCGGCCGCCGGCGGCGGCGGCATCGGGATGAGCGCGGCCGCCAGCGAAGCCGAGCTGCACGCGGGCTTCGAGACCGCGCGCACCCGGGCGGAGCGGTTCTTCGGCAGCCCGTCGATCCTCCTGGAGCGGTACATCGAGCGGGCCCGGCACGTCGAGGTGCAGATCCTCGGGCTGAACGGTTCCGGGGTGCTGGCGCTCGGCGAACGGGACTGCTCGGTGCAGCGGCGGCACCAGAAGATCGCCGAGGAGACCCCGTCGCCCGGGGTCGCGCCGGAGCTCAGGGCCAGGATGCTGGCCGCGGCGGTCCGGGCCGGCGAAACCGTGGGCTACCGCGGCGCGGGCACCGTCGAGTTCCTGGTGGACGTCTCGACCAAGGACTTCATGTTCCTTGAGATGAACACCAGGATCCAGGTGGAACACCCGATCACCGAGATGGTCACCGGCATCGATCTCGTGGAGCAGCAGTTCCTGATCGCGGCGGGCGAGGACGTGAGCTTCCGGCCGGCGTCCGTTCATCCTGAAGGACACGCCGTGGAACTGCGCGTCTACGCGGAGGACCCGCGACGGTTCCTGCCCAGCCCGGGGCTGATCACGGAGTGGGCTGAGCCGTCCGGTCCCGGGGTCCGGGTGGACGCGGGTTACGAGGCCGGAAACGAGGTGACCCCGTTCTACGACCCGCTGCTGGCCAAGCTCTGCGTGTATGGGGCCGGCCGCGACGAGGCGCTGCAGCGGGCCCGCGCGGCCGTGGACGGCTTCCGGGTTCGCGGGCCAAAGACCAACCTGCCGTTTCACGCCGAACTGCTGGACAGCGACGAGTTCACCAGCGGCTGCTACGACACGTCCGTGGTTGCCCGGCTGCGGCCGTGACCGGCGCTGGCGCGAGAATGACGGTGGCGCTGCCACGGCTGTGATCGCCGGGGGAGCCGACGCGAGGAGGCAGTTGTGACCGAGGTCCGCGCGGAGATGGTCGCGAACGTGTGGCAGGTCGTGGCGTCCGAGGGCGATCAGGTGGCTGACGGTGACACGCTGGTCATCCTGGAGTCGATGAAGATGGAGATCCCGGTGCTCGCCGAGAGCGCGGGCACGCTCACCAAGGTTGCCGTGGCCGAGGGCGACGTCGTTCAGGAAGGCGACCTGATTGCGGTCATCGAGTGACTCCGGCATGGCCGCAGGCGGTCCAGCCCTGCCGGTTGGGCTGCGCGCCACCGTGCACGCGGTCGTGACCGACGCCGACACCGCCGAAGCGATGGGCAGCGGGAACGTGCCCGTGCTCGCCACCCCGCGGCTGCTGGCGCTCGCCGAGGCAGCCACCGTGGCCGCAGTGGCTCCGCACCTCGCCGACGGCCTCACCACGGTCGGCACGGCGGCCAGCCTGGAGCACCGGCAGGCCAGCCCGCTGGGGGCCGAGATCGTCGTCGAGGCGGAACTGACCGAGGTGGACGGCAGGCGGCTGGTGTTCAGTTTCATCGCCCGGGCAGCCGACACCGATCCCGACATGGTCGTCGGCGCCGGCACGGTAGAGCGCGTAATCCTAAACCGAGCACGCTTCATCGCCCGCGCCAACCCCTGATCACCGCCCGCCAGGGAGACCGGCGGGCGACTTCTCACGGGTTCGGTTAGTGTTCCGGGGTGGTATATCCGGAATGTGGTCACCGAGCCAGTGATATGAGCCCTGGCAGGCGATCCGGACAGCCCCGGGGGTCGCAGTGGCCGTCCGAAACGGGGTTTCGGGGCGGACCGATCCCGGGGCAGGCGTGGTCAGACGCCTGTGGTTGAGCGGGGGTAGGCGGTTTTCGGGTCCGTGATGACGTTGACCAGGTACGGGGCGCCGGAGTCGAACGCCCGGCGCAGGGCCGGGCCGATGTCGGCGGGCCTGGTGACCAGCTCCCCGGCTCCGCCGAGCGCGGCGACCACCTGGTCGTATCGGCACTGCGGCTGCAGGTCGGCGGCCACGTCGTAGCCGTACAGGGCCTGCATGGGATGCTTTTCCAGGCCCCAGATGCCGTTGTTGCCGCAGATCATGACCACCGGCAGCCCGTGCCTGACCAGGGTGTCGGCATCCATCAGCGAGAACCCGGCCGCCCCGTCCCCGAGCAGCAGCACGACCTGGGCGGAGGGGCGGGCGATCCGGGCCGCGATCGCGTACCCGAGGCCCGTGCCCAGGCATCCGTACGGCCCCGGATCCAGCCAGCCGCCCGGCCGCCGGGGCTCGATGAGCTTGCCCGCGTAGGAGACGAAGTCGCCGCCGTCACCGATCACGACCGCGTCGTCGTCAAGGATCCGGGCCAGTTCGCTGTAGATCCGCATGGGGTGAATCGGCTCTGCCTCGCTGGCCAGCAGCGGGGCGTCGGCCGCCGCGGCCTGCCTGCTGATGGCCTGGAGCCGGGGCAGCCAGCCGGTGTCCCCGCCGGCCTCCCAGGGCCACGCCGCCCGGCCCGCGCCCCGGTGGTCAGCCCCTCCGGCACGCTCACTCGATCACCGCGATGAGATCGCCCTCCTGGACCACGTCGCCCTCGGACACGGCCAGGGTGGACAGCGTGCCCGCGGTCTCGGCCAGCACCGGGATCTCCATCTTCATGGACTCGAGGATCACCAGCGTGTCGCCGTCGGCCACGGTGTCACCGGCCGAGGCGACTACCTTCCACACATTGGCCACCATCTCCGCGCGGACCTCGGTCACGAGCGCCTCCTCATCCGTTCGATCACCGACGTGTCGTACCCGCCGCTGGTGAACTCGGCCGAGGTCAGC
>JASHOI010000671.1 GCA_030041195.1 Streptosporangiaceae bacterium
AGGGCGCCGGCCCTCGCCCGGTCCCGCCCGGCCGCGCTGCCCTGGCGGATCGAGGCGTCGAAGAGCAGTCGCGCGGCGAACGCGGCCGCCCGCAGCTTGCGGGTCTGCGGGCCTTCCAGGGACTGGCCGCGTTCCAGCCCGAACGCCTCGCAGTACGCCTCCTTGGTCCAGCCGTGCGCCTTGAGGTGGGCCGTGACCGAGCGGAGCAGCCGGCCGCACAGGTGGCAGATCACCAGGGAGCCGTCGACGATGACCACCTCGCCGATCGGCGCGTAGCAGGGCGTGCCGTCGGCCAGCACGTCGGCCACCGGGCGAACCGAGTGGCCGGGTGGCCGCGCGGCGGGCGGGCGCGACCGGGCCCGCCGTGGCCCGGATGGCCGTGATCCGGGTGGCTGCGACCCGGCCGGCCGTGATCCGGATGGCCGTGGCCCGGATGGCTGCGACCCGGCCGGCCGTGACCCGGCCAGCGCCGGATCGGCCGGCTGGCTGATCACATCGACCGACACGACTGCCCTCTCAAGGAGCCCACTAGTCACATTGAGACTACTAGTGTGACCGGAGCGGCCGCCAGTGGGTCAGCCGCGGCGGGGTTCGGCCGCCGGGGAAGAGCCCGTTAGCCTTTGAAGATGACCTCGGCCGAGGAGCACTCGCTGTCACTGTCCGAGTGGCTGGTGCTCTGCCTTGTCTGCGAGCAGCCCAGGCACGGGTTCGCGATCGCCAGGCTGCTCGAAGCCGAGGGCAGCCTCGGCAGGGTGTGGCGGGTACCCAAACCAGTCATCTACCGGGCGCTGCAGCGGCTCGAGCAACTGGGGCTGGTGCAGACGACCGAGCAGCAGCCGTCGAGCCAGGGCCCGGTCCGCTCGCTCATCGACGCCACCCCGGCCGGCCGGGAGGCGGCCAGTGCGTGGCTGACCAGGCCGGTCTCGCACAACAGGGACGTGCGATCGGAACTGCTCGTGAAGCTTGCCCTGCTCGATCGCGCCGGAGCCGACACCCAGCCACTGCTCGCGGCGCAGCGCGAGCACCTGGCACCGGTCGCCGACGCGCTGCGCGCGCGCCTCGACGACGCCGCCGGATTCGACCGCACGCTCCTCCTGTGGCGGTATGAGACGGTATCGGCTACCGTCCGGTTCCTCGACGCGCTGGGCGTGCCCGCCACCACTCCGTAGGCCGGGCCAGGGGCCCCCAATCTCAGAGCGTTTCCGCAGCCCCCGCCTCTTGTGCGGCTCCGGTTCCTGATGTCTCATTGTGACTACTGAGCGGGCCGCAGCCTCCCCGCTGAGGCCCCGCGCGCTCAACGCTGGCTGGCCGCAAGGGTGTGGCCGCCAGGCCGCTCAAGCAAGGGAGATGAGCATTCATGACCGTGACCCTGGACCGCAACGTCGAAGAGTTCATCGCCACACCGCGGCAGCTGTTCATCAACGGGCAGTGGTCCGATGCGGCGTCGGGCAAGACGTTCGACACCCCCGACCCGGCCACCGGCGAGACGCTCGCCAAGGTCGCGGAGGGAGATGCGGAGGACATCGACCGGGCGGTAAAGGCGGCGCGGAAGGCCTTCGAGGAGGGCCCGTGGAGCCGGATGACCCCGTCCGATCGCGGTCGCATCATCTGGAAGATCGGTGACCTGATCCTCGAGCACACCGACGAGCTCGCCCAGCTCGAGTCGCTGGACAACGGCAAGCCGTTCCTGGTCGCGCAGGCTGCGGACATCCCGCTGTCGGCCGACCTGTTCCACTACATGGCCGGGTGGGCCACCAAGATCGAGGGCAACACGATCGACATCTCGGTGCCGTTCATGCCCGGCGCCAACTTCCACTCCTACACCAGGCGCGAGCCGGTCGGCGTCGTCGGCCAGATCATCCCGTGGAACTTCCCGCTGCTGATGGCGGCGTGGAAGCTGGGCCCGGCTCTGGCCGCAGGCTGCACCGTGGTGCTCAAGCCGGCCGAGCAGACGCCGCTGTCCGCGCTGTTCCTGGCCGGGCTCATCGCCGAGGCCGGGGTGCCGGATGGCGTGGTCAACGTGGTGCCGGGCTTCGGCGAGACCGCCGGGGCCGCCCTGGCCGCGCACGACGACGTGGAGAAGGTCGCGTTCACCGGTTCCACCGAGGTGGGCAAGCTGATCGTGCAGGCGGCGACCGGGAACCTCAAGAAGGTGTCGCTGGAGCTGGGCGGCAAGAGCCCGAACATCGTGTTCGACGACGCCGACCCGGGCGCGGTCGAGGGCGCGGCCAACGCGATCTTCTTCAACCACGGGCAGTGCTGCAGCGCCGGCTCGCGGCTGTTCGTGCAGCAGAGCCGCTTCGACGAAGTGGTCGATGGCGTGTCCGAGATCGCGAAGTCGATCAAACTGGGCTCCGGCATGGACCCGACAACGCAGATGGGCCCGCTGGTCTCGGCCGAGCAGCTCAGCCGGGTAACCGGTTACCTCGACTCCGGCAAGACGGCCGGCGCCACCGCGGTGACCGGCGGCGGCCGCTTCGGCGACAAGGGCTACTTCGTCGAGCCCACCGTGCTCACCAACACCACCCCGGACATGAAGGTCGTCCGCGAAGAGATCTTCGGCCCGGTCGTGGTGGCCTCGCCGTTCAGCGACCTGGACGAGATCGCCGCCGTGGCCAACGACACCGAGTACGGCCTCGGAGCCGGCATCTGGACCAAGGACATCTCCAAGGCGCACGCGCTGGCCAAGAAGATCAGGTCGGGTACGGTCTGGATCAACTGCTACAACGTGTTCGACGCCTCGCTGCCGTTCGGCGGCTACAAGCAGTCCGGCTGGGGCCGCGAGATGGGCCATGAGGTCCTGAACAACTACACCGAGGTCAAGGCCGTCACCGTACAGCTGTAACCCGGCGGCGCGTTCTTGGGATTCTCGGGGTACTCATATTGAGTGACCGATAGGGGGCGGCAGGTCCTGCCCGGCCAGTTGCGGCCGATGCTGGCAACGCCGGGCAGCCTGCCGCCCGACGGTCAGGGCTGGGCGCTCGAGATGAAGTGGGATGGCGTGCGCGCCATCGCTTTCGTCGAGCAGGGCGCCGCGCAGCTCTGGTCCCGGACCGGCCGCGACATCACCGGCAGCTACCCCGAACTGCAGGAACTCGCGACGGCCGTGGGCGCGGCCCGCGCCGTCCTCGACGGGGAGATCGTGGCGTTCGGCGGCGCGGAGTGGCCGAGTTTCGAGGCGCTGCAGCAGCGGATCAACATCTCCTCGCCGGCCCAGATCAGGCTGCTCGCGGCCCAGGTTCCAGTCACCTACCTGGCCTTCGACCTGCTGTGCCTGGACGGCAGGCCGCTGCTCGACGAGCCGTACGCCGGCCGCCGGGCGCTGCTGGACGGGCTGGGCATCAGCGGGCGGCACTGCCAGACGCCACCGTCGTTTACCGACGTGACCGGCGCCGAGCTGGTCGCGGTGTCCAAGCAACATGGCCTCGAGGGCGTCGTGGCCAAGCGGCTGTCGTCGCGTTACGACCCCGGAAAGCGATCACCGGCCTGGCGCAAGATCAAGAACGTGTACCGCCAGGAGGCAGTGGTGGGCGGATGGAAGCCGGGAGAGGGCAACCGCGAGGGCCTGATCGGGTCGCTGCTGATCGGCGTGCAGGGCGCTGACGGGCTGGACTACGCCGGGCACGTCGGCACCGGCTTCACCCAGGACACGCTGGCCATGCTCGGCGGGCGGCTGCGGCCGCTGCGCCGGGGCACGTCCCCGTTCGCGGCGCCGGTTCCGCCCGAGCACGCCCGGGCCGCCATCTGGGCGGAGCCCGAGCTGGTGATCGAGGTGGCGTTCGGCGGCTGGACCAGCGCCGGCGTGATGCGAGCCGCGGCGTACAAGGGGCTGCGCACCGACAAAGACCCTGCCGAGGTGGTCCGCGAGCCTATATAGTGAACGTCGACGTTCAGTATATAGATGCCTCGCGGAAGGGGCGGCGGCGTGCCGGATCTGCAGAGCGACCGCCCGCGGCGCGGGGACCTGCGCACCCGGCAGCGGATGACCCGGACGCACTACGCGAACCTCGGTGCGTTGTTCGGGGCTTCGACGTTCCGGCACGTCGACGCGCTCGGCATCCGGGCTGGATGGCGATGCTGGGAGGTCGGCGCGGGCGGGCCCACCGTGCCGGCCTGGCTGGCCCAGCGCGTGGCGCCCGGCGGATACGTGCTGGCCACCGACATCGACGTGGCGGCGCTGGGGGATGCACCGGGCGGTGATTTCGAGGTCCGCCGGCACGACGTGGAGACCGACCCGGCTCCCGCCTCGCCGCCCGGGTTCGACCTGGTCCACGCTCGCCTGGTGCTGATGCACCTGGCGGATCGCGACGCAGCGCTCGGCGCGATGACCGGGGCGCTGCGTCCAGGAGGCTGGCTGCTGCTCGAGGACGCCGACCTCTCGCTGCAGCCGCTGGCCTGCCCCGATGAGGTGGGCCAGGCCGAGCGGCTGGCCAACAAGGTGCGGCGGGCGAGCACCGGGCTGCGGGGCGACAACCTGGCGTTCGGGCGCACCCTGCCCCGGCTGCTGCGCGGTGCGGGGCTGGCCGAGGTGGGCGCCGACGCGTACTTCCCGCTCGCCGGGCCGGACTCGGCGCGGCTCCAGCAGACCATGATCGAGCGCCAGCGGGAGCGGCTGCTGGCGGCCGGGCTGCTCACCGCGGCGGAGATCGACCGGCATCTGGCGGACATCGCCGCTGGCCGGCTCGATCTGACCACGTTCACCGTTGTCTCGGCGTGGGGCCGGAAGGTGGCATGAGGCTCGGAGGGCGGCAGTGAAGGGGGAAGGGGAGGCGGGTGGGGGGCTGCTGCGGCAGCGCAGCTTCCGGCTGCTGTGGATCGGCGAGACCGTCAGCCAGCTCGGCAATGCCATGGCCGTGGTCGGGGTGCCGCTGGTCGCGGTCATCGTGCTGCACGCCAGCACGTTCGTGGTGGGCGTGCTCACCGCGGCCGGCTGGCTGCCCTGGCTGATCATCGGCCTGCCCGCCGGGGCGTGGGTGGACCGCCTGCCGGCCCGGCGGGTGATGATCGGGTGCGACGTGATCTCGGCCGTGCTGTATGCCAGCGTGCCCGTCGCGGCGTGGGCCGGCGTGCTGAGCGCCGGCCTGATCATCGCCGTGCAGCTGCTCGGCGGAGCCGCCAGCGTCCTGTTCATGACCGCCTACCAGGTCTACCTGCCGTCGCTGGTCCGGCCGGAAGATCTGATCGAGGGCAACACGAAGATGCAGGGCAGCGCGTCAGCCGCGGCCTTCGCCGGGCCCAGCCTCGCGGGCCTGGTGGCGCAGCTGGTCGGCGCCGTGAGCGCGGTGCTCTGCAACGCCGTGAGCTTCGTCGTCTCGGCCGTGTGCCTGCTCGGCGCCCGGCCGGTGGGGAAATCGGCGCGCGCTACCGTGCCACGCCGGGCCGGGCTGCGCCGGGAGATCGGCGACGGCCTGCTGCTGGTGCTGCGCGACCCGTTCCTGCGCCAGCTCAGCGTGTTCTGGGCGGTCGCCAACCTCGCGCTCACCGGCTACGCCGCGCTGCTCGTCGTGTTCCTGGTACGGGTCGTCGGGCTCACGCCCGGCGCCGTCGGCCTGCTCGCCGCGGTCCCCGGGGTCGGCGGCATCCTCGGTGCCCTGCTCACCGGCCGGATCACGGCGCGTTTCGGCACCGCGCGCGGCCTGCTGCTCTGCACCTTGTGCGCCGTGCCGTTCGGGCTGCTGATCCCGCTCACCGGTCGCGGGCCACGGCTGGCGTTCTACGTCGCTGGCGCGCTGCTGGCCTACACCGGGATCGCCGTCGGCAACATCATCATCGCCGCGTTCCGCCAGTCGTACTCGCCGCCGGGCATGTGCGGCCGGGTCACCGCGACCATGCGGTTTCTGATCTTCGGGACCAGCCCGGTCGGCGCGCTGCTCGGCGGCAGCCTGGGCAGCTGGCTCGGCATCCGTGACGCGCTGTGGCTGCTGCTCGGCGCCGCCGCGCTGTCCGGGACGCTGCTGCTGACGCGCGCGCTCACCGGGCGCCGGGACCTGCCGGACCATCCGCCGGCACCGCTCGGGTCGCGGCCGGTGGCCGCGCCCGCGCGCCGCGCCCGGTGACTGGCGCGCACGCGCCGGCGCACTCTTGTGGCAGGCTCGTTCGGATGCGGATCGGCCGGCTCCCAATCGACACGCAGCTGGATCACTTCCGGGCGGCGCTGCGAACCAACACCACCCTGATGCGGGTGCTCGACCTAGCCGCCGGCCTGGACCTGCCGGGCTGGTACCTGGTCGCCGGCTGCCTCTATCAGACCGTCTGGAACGTGGTCACCGGCCAGCCGCCCGAGTCAGGGATCCTGGACTACGACCTCGGGTACTTCGACCCGTCGGACCTGTCCTGGGAGGCCGAGGACGTGGTCATTCAGGAGGGGCGCAGGGTCTTCGCCGACATCCCCACCCCGGTCCAGATCCGGAACCAGGCACGGGTCCACCTCTGGTACGAGCCGAAGTTCGGTGTGCCGTGCCCGCCCTACGAGTCCAGCGAAGCCGCGATCGACACGTTCGAAGCGACCTGCGCCTCCCTGGGACTGCGCCTGGAACCGGGCGGGGCCTGGCGCATCTACGCACCGCACGGTCTGTCCGACGTGTTCAACCTCGTCGCGCGGCCCAACCCGGTCCTGGCCCCGCGCGACGTCTACGAGGCCAAGGTCACCCGGTGGCAGCGGCAGTGGCCGGCCCTGACCGTGCTGCCCTGGCCCGGCCCGCCCTAGCCGCGTCCCTCCGGCCCGGCCCGGCCGTGCTGCCCTGGCCCGGCCATGCTGCCCGGGCCCGGCCGTGCTGCCCGGGCCCGGCCCGCCTGATCCGGCAATGGTGTCGTGGGACCCCCGCTGTTCTTCCAGGAACAGCGGGGGACCCTTCACACTCATGCCTCGCGTGGAGTGAGGCCTCGCCGCGGGCTGAGCACGCCCGGCGAGGTCGTCATGGCGTGTAGAACTGGGTAACGATGCGGCTGATCATCTCCTCGCCGGGGCGCCGGTCGTGAATCAGCCGCAGCTGCTGCAGCAGGGCCATTGGCAGCACCGACAGCAGCTCAACGTCCGCGGTCGCGGGCAGCTCGCCGCGGTCAACGGACCGCCGCACGATCGTCCGCACGCTGTCGATCAGCGCGGGGGTGACGCCGCGCCGGAACGCCTTCCGCATCTCCGCGTTGTTCGCGGCCTCGCCCGCCACCGCGGGCAGCGCCGCTGCCGCGGCGCTCCGCGGGCGCACAAGCTGCCGCAGGAACTCGCGCATGTCAGCGGGCAGGCTCCCGGTGTCAGGTATCCCAGGAACCAGGTCCGGGCTGAGCCGCTGGACGGCGTCAGCGACCAGGGCGACCTTTGACGGCCAGCGCAGGTAGAGGCTGGCCTTGCCGACTCCGGCCCGCGCCGCGACCTGCTCCATCGTCAGCTGCGCGTAACCGACCTCGCCGAGCAGCAGCAGGGTCGACGACAGGATCGACTCGTCCACTCCCGGGTCCCGGGGCCGTCCGCGCCGCGCCCGGCCCCCGCCGGCGGTCGCGCTGCCGGTTGCCGTGCTGCCGGCGGTCGTGCTTGCCCCTCCCTCACCAGCCACGCCGCTACCTCCTCGCCGGCCAGCAGAACATTTACGGACGGCGACGTTCAGGATAGTTGGCTCTGGTGCGGATTGAGTGATCCCACGACGGGGCCCGGTTCCACGGCTCGTCGCCGCGCTAAATGATCTAGGAGCCTCGCGTGCAGATGGTGCTCGCAGCGAAATAACCCGTTGCTTTCTGTTGTAGCGTCCTGGCGCGTGGTATGCACGGCGCGCCAGAGTGAGCGCTTTGGCCGAATCTACGTTTGACTTGCTGGCGTCAGACAGCGGTTTTCCATGATCGCGGTGGATTTGTTGTCGTATCTGCGAAAAACCCACCGCGATCATGGAAACGGGCCTGGCGCCAAGATCAAACCGGCGTGTTGATGATCTGCGAGCCCATGCTGCACGTCAGGCTCCTAGATCTTCCAGGAACCCCAGATCTTGGACCAAGACGCGCGCGAGCGCGGTAGGCGCGCGACCGGTGTGACAGGTGTTACTGGGCGGACCCCTGAGGCTGGTCTCCGGGCGGTGGGGGATACGCGGGCGGCTGGCCGTAACCCGACGGCGACGGCTGGCCGTAACCCGGTGCCGACGGCTGGCCGTAACCCGACGGCGACGGCTGGCCGTAACCCGACGGCGACGGCTGGCCGTAACCCGGTGCCGGCGGCTGGCCGTAACCCGAGGGCGAGGGCTGGCCGTGGGCGGGGGGCGCCGGCGGGAAGTAGCCGGAGTAGCCGGGGGGCGCCTGGACGCCGGCCGCCTGCCTGGCCCGCAGCGCGGAGCGGTCGCGGAAGAACTGCACGATCATGATGACCGGA
This sequence comes from Streptosporangiaceae bacterium, assembly GCA_030041195.1. The sequence continues at coordinate 8,351 of JASHOI010000671.1, forward strand.
AGCACGAACGCGTAGAAGAAGAGCAGGTAGTGCCCGCCGCGGAAGAAGAGCAGAAGGTACAGGCCGTAGCCCGTGAACGCCGCGCCGAAGATGGCATTCCACAGCCGCCTCCGCTTGGACTGGGCGTTCCTGACGAACGCGATGGCGAGCATCGCGATGCCGCTCACCAGGAGGAACAGCACGTAGATGTGGAACACGTCGGCACTCCCGCCATCGGTGCGTGCCTCCCGCGCCTCGGAAGGTGAGGGTATTCGACCACACGATTGGGGACGTAGCAGGTTGATTTGGCCAAATACAGCCAATAGCATCCTCGAAGTGGCCTGCCGGAGCGCCGGTCAGGGACTGGGGTATCGCGTCAGTCAATACGACTGAGAGGATCACCCAATATGGAGATGGCCCACATTATGGGACAGCTGAGGGCACCGGGCGATGCGTAGCGGGGGCTAGGCGAGGGCCTGCTCCCCGGCCTCGGCGTCCGGCTCGGTCCCCGGCGTCCCCGGCGTCCCCGCTGTCCCCAGCATCCCCGGCGTCCCCGGCGTCCCCAGCATCCCCGGCGTCTCCGGCATCCCCGGCGTCTCCGGCTGCCAGCGGCCGCCCTTTCTCCGGGCCCGGTACGCGATCATCCCCACGCTGACCCAGCCCACCGCGATCGAGAGCCAGAAGCTGACCAGGCGGTACGCCAGGGCCGCCGAGATCGCGGGAACGCGGGCGACACCGTAGGCGGCAAGAATGACGGCGAGGCTGCCCTCGACGATGCCGAGCCCGCCGGGAACGATCGGCAGCGCGCTGGCGGCCTGGGCGGCGCCGTAGGCCAGCAGCACGCCACCCCAGGGAACGCTGGCGTGAATGGCGCTGAAACTGCAGATCAGGCACAGGAAATCGGCTGCCCACACGCCGACGGCAATGGCGACGACCGCCACGGTGGACGTCGCGCTCAGCGGAATTTCCCGCATCCGCGCGAGCGACGCGTCGATGCGCGAGCGGCGGGCCGCCCTGGGATGGCCGGTGACCCGCTGGCACGCGCGCACCAGCAGGCCGGCCAGGCGCAGCACCAGGTCCCGGCGGACCAGGATCGCGACCCCGCCGATGACGATGACGGCGCCGACCGCGGCGACGCCGGCGCCGCCGACGCTGGCGCTGGCCAGCATCGCCACGAGCACGCCGACCAGCAACAGCAAGCTCATGCTGACCGCCTGGGCGATCAGCACCGTGAACACGCACCAGCCCGCGCTGGCCTCGCTCGCGCCGCGCTGCCGGTAGTACCGGTACCGGTACACGCAGGACAGCGCGGGCCCGGCCGGCACGGTGTTCGCGATGGCCTCGTTGGCCAGGCTGAGCGCGACCAGGCCGGGCAGCGGCATGCGCGCGCCCGCCAGGTGCAGCACCCGGTGCTGCAGTAAGCCGAAGCCCGCCAGCGACGCGCCCTCGGCCAGCACCGAGGCGGCGAGCCAGCCCACCGCGAGGTGGCGGAACTCGTGCCGTGCCGCCACCAGATCGCCCCGCTGGCCGAACAGCACGACCAGGACGGCGATCCCCAGCGCCACGCCGATCACGTAACGGACTATGGTCCCCGCGCTGCGCCCGGGCTCGGGTGCCGCGAGATCATAGGCCACAGATTCAAATTAACCACCGTTGGTGGGAAAACGCGATGAAAACCTTAGTTAGGGGCCGTTACGCGACGCCCCGTGGCCGGTCGGGTACGTCCCGGCGGGTCAGGCCGGCGCGCGGGGAAAGGGGCCGCGGACATGGCACAGGAGTTCGGCGGCCGGATCGGCCGCGACTGGCGTGACTCCGAACCCTGGTGGCCGCCCGAACCGGCCCCGCCGCCGGGTGCGCCCAACGTGCTTCTCGTGGTGCTCGACGACGTCGGCTACGCGCAGCTCGGCTGCTACGGCTCGGACATCGAGACGCCGGTGATCGACGGCCTGGCCGCGGGCGGGGTCAGGCTCGCGAACTTCCACACCACGTCGTTGTGCTCGCCGACCCGGGCCTGCCTGCTGACCGGCCGGAACCACCACCGCAGCGGCATGGGCCGGATAGCCGACCTGGCCGTCGGGTACCCCGGCTACTGGGGCAAGCCGCCGCGCGAAAACGGCTACCTGTCCGAGGTCCTGCGCGCTGCGGGCTACGCGAGCTACGCGGTCGGGAAGTGGCACCTGTCCCCCGAGGACGAGACGAACATGGCCGCGTCCCGCGCCACCTGGCCACTGGCCAGGGGCTTCGACCGCTGGTACGGCTTCCACGGCGGCGAGACCCACCAGTTCGTGCCCGCGCTCTACCACGACAATCACTCGGTCCGGCCGCCCGCGTCGATGCAGGACGGCTACCACCTCACCGAAGACCTGGCCGACCACGCGATCGAGTTCATCGCGGACCTGCGCGCGGTCGACCCTGGCAAGCCGTTCTTCCTCTACCTGGCGACCGGCGCCTGCCACTCGCCGCACCAGCCCCCGCCGCGCTGGCGCCATTACTACAGCGGGCGGTTCGACCTCGGCTGGGACGCCTGGCGCGAGCAGACGTTCGCGCGCCAGCATTCGGCCGGCCTGCTCCCGCACTCGACGCGGCTGTCCCGGCGGCCGGACTGGGTCCCGCCCTGGGATTCGCTGGGCCTGCTGGACCGGGTCGTCGCTGCCCGGTTCATGGAGTGTTTCGCCGGGTTCCTGTCGCACGCAGACGAGCAGCTAGGCCGGGTGCTCGGCTTCCTGGCGGACATCGGCGACCTGGACAACACGATCGTGGTCGTGGTCTCCGACAACGGGGCCAGCGCCGAGGGCGGCGCGACCGGGTCGATCAACGACGTGCGCATGGTGAACCTCGACCCGGCAACTCCACAGGAGATGTTCGCCAGACTTTCCGAGATCGGCGGCCCGCTCACGCACAACAACTACCCGTGGGGCTGGACCATGGCCGGGAACACGCCGTTCCGGCGGTGGAAACGCGAGGTGCACGAGGGCGGCGTGGCCGATCCGTGCATCGTCTCCTGGCCGGCCGGGTCCCTGGAGGCAGGCGCGATCCGCGGCCAGTTCACGCACGCGATCGACGTCGCGCCGACGCTGCTCGAGCTCGCCGGGCTCGACTACCCGGCCGAGATCGACGGCATCGCGCAGACCCCGGTCGATGGCGTGAGTTTCGGCTACCTGCTCGGCGCCGGGGGCGAGCGCGCCGCCGAGCGGCACACGACGCAGTACTTCGAGATGTTCGGGTCCCGTGCCGTCTACCACAGCGGGTGGAAGGCGGTGACGTTCCACCCAGTCGGGCCGCTGTACGACGATCAAGACCCGAACGCCCCGTTCGGGGCGGACGTATGGGAGCTGTACCACGTCAGAGAGGACCTCTCGGAGACCCGTGATCTCGCGGGGCAGCGCCCCGACCTGCTGCGCGAGCTCATCGAGCTGTGGTGGGCGGAGGCCGAGCGCAACCAGGTGCTCCCGCTCGACAACAGGGTGCTGTGGGCGCTGGTGCACCCCAAGCCCGATCGCCGGCCGGCGCGCGAGGCGTTCCGCTACTTCCCCGGCGCGGCGCAGGTGCCGGAATCGGTCGCGGTGAACGTGCGGAACCGCTCGCACGCGCTGATCGTCGACGTGACGATGCCTGAGTCCGGGCCCGGCGACGGCGTGCTGCTCGCGATGGGATCCGCGCTCGGCGGATGGTCGCTGCACATCCTGGACGGCCGGGCCCGGTACGTGCACAACCTCTACGGCAGCGAGCGGCACACGGTCGAGTCGGCGGCGCCGGTCACGCCGGGCGAGCACCGTATCGAGTTCGCCTTTACCAAGGATGACGGCCCTGGCGGCACCGGCGTGCTGAGCTGCGACGGGCAGGAGAGCGGGCGGGGTGTGATCCCCCGGTTCACACCGTCCGGGTTCAACGGCGTCGGCGCCGGGCTCACCTGCGGCTACGAGTGGGGGCCGGCGGTCGGCACCGGGTACACGGCGCCGTTCGCGTTCCGCGGCACGATCCGCGGCGCCCGGGTGGAGACCCGCGGCCGGGTCGTCCGCGACCCGCTGGCCGAGCTGGAGGCGATCCTGTCCGAGCAGTGACCGGCCCGCGTTTTGGCATCCGGTGGACGGGCGAAGATATCCGGGTACGGGTGGGGGGCCGGACAAACGGGGGGATAAGCCCATGCAGGCTGACGAGACCGACGTCTGCGTCATCGGAGCGGGGTTCGCCGGGCTGACCGCTGCCAGAAGGCTGGTGGCGGCCGGGCGCGACGTGATCGTGCTGGAAGCACGCGATCGGGTCGGCGGACGGGTGTGGAATCGGGAAATGTCCGACGGAACCGTCGTGTCCGCGGGCGGCACCTGGCTCGGCAAGGGACAGGACCGCATGTTCGCGCTGTGCCAGGAATTGGGCATGGGGACGTACCCGCAGTTCGAGGACGGCGAGGTCCTGCTCGATGTCGACGGGAGCCAGTACCGGTACCGGGGCCTGATCCCCAACTTCGGTATCACGCACGTGGCCGCGCTTGGCCTGGGCCTGTGGCGGCTGAACCGGCTGGTCAAGCGCGTCCCGATCGACTCGCCCTGGAAGGCGCCCGGCGCCGGGAAGCTCGACGCGCTGACGCTGTCGGAGTGGGTCAGCAACCCGGTCAACGTGCCGTCAAAAAAGGCCCAGGCCTTGCTGCTCGCCGCCCTGGGAACGTTCTTCTGCGTCGACCCCGCCGAAGTCTCGCTGCTGGGCAGCATGGTGCTCGCGGCGGGCGGAGGCGGTTTCCAGTACTACGCGGACAGCAAGAACACCGAAACGCACCTCATCGACGGCGGGAGTCCCGAGGTGGCCGCGCGGATGGCGGGCACGCTCGGCGACCGGGTCCGGCTGTCCAGCCCGGTACGCGCGGTCCGGCAGGACAACGGCAGCATCGAGATCACGGCCGACGGCGGCACGGTCAGGGCCAGGCGGGCGGTGATGGCCACCCCGCCCTCGGTGGCCACGAAGATCGACTTCGACCCGGCGCTGCCGGGTGCCCAGACGCAGCTGCTGCGGCGCTACCTTCCCGGCGTTGTGATCAAGACCATCATCAGCTACGACGAGCCGTTCTGGCGGGCCGACGGGCTCACCGGCGAGACCGTGGCCCCGGCGTCACCGGTTCCGATCACGATCGATCAGTCGCCGCGCAGCGCGTCGCCCGGCGTGCTGACGAGCTTCGCCGTCGGCCCGGGCGCGCTGCGCCTGGCCGGGCTGCCCGCCGGGGAGCGGCGCGAGGAATGGCTCAGGGAACTGTCGAAGCGCCTCGGCCCCAAGGCCCGCACGCCGAGCGCGTACCTGGAAACCGACTGGTCCGCCGAGCCCTGGTCGCTCGGTGGCATGATCGGGCACCTGCCGCCCGGCGTGCTCACCAGCTACGGCCCGGCGATCCGCAAGCCAGCGGGCCACGTCCACTGGGCAGCATCGGAATGGGCCACGACCATGCACGGGCTCATGGAGGGCGCGGTCCGCTCCGGGGAGCGGGCGGCCGACGAGATACACAACGCCCTCGGCTGAGGCGGTCCCGCCACCGTTCCCGGCGATCTCGGCCTGCGGCGCGTGCGAGACGATTGCGGACCGGCCATCGCGAGTTTACTATACCGGTTAAGTAAACGACCGCTTTGCGGCGCCGCAGAACCACGCGACGGAGGTTGGCGCAGCCTTGTCAGCTATCAACGGCGATGCCGTTTCGTTCCCCGAGGGCTTCCTGTTCGGGGCGGCCACCGCGGCGTACCAGGTCGAAGGGTCCGTGGCCGCCGGGGGCAGGGGCGTGTCCATCTGGGACACGTTCAGCCACACGGCCGGTAACACGCTGAACGGCGATACCGGCGACATCGCGTGCGACCATTTCCTGCGGCTGGACGAAGATCTCGACCTGATCGCGGAGCTTGGCGCGCGGGCATACCGGTTCTCGGTCTCGTGGCCGCGTATCCAGCCGACGGGCAAGGGCCCGGCCAACCCCGAGGGCCTCGATTTCTACCGCCGGGTCGTGGACGGTCTTCGCGCCAGGGGCATCCTTCCCGTCCTCACGCTCTACCACTGGGACCTGCCGCAGCCGCTACAGGACGAGGGCGGGTGGCCGCGGCGCGACACCGCGGGCCGCTTCGCCGAGTACGCGGCGATCGTCGCCCAGGCCCTGGGCGAGACGGTCGGCAAGTGGATCACGCTCAACGAGCCGTGGTGCTCAGCCTGGCTGGGCTACGGATCCGGCCACCACGCCCCGGGGATACGCGACATCGGGAAGGCCGCGGCGGCCACTCATCACCTGCTGCTGGCGCACGGCGAGGCGACGGCGGCGATTCGTTCGGCCATCACAGCGGCCGAGGTGGGCATCTCGCTGAACCTGACGCCTATACGCAGCGCAACCGCACACGAGGACGACGTGGCCGCGGCGCGGCGGATGGACGGGAACGCGAACCGGCTGTTCCTCGATCCGCTGCTCAGGGGCAGCTACCCGCCCGACATGCTCGAGCATTACCAAGACCAGGTCCCGGGCTTCGCCGCGATCAGGAACGGCGACTTGGAGATGATTTCCCAGCCGCTGGATTTCCTCGGCATCAACTACTACACGCCGCGAACCGTCGCTGACGCGACGCGGGCTGCCGAGGCAACGATGGCGGGGCACTGCGTGCATGCGGCCGAGACCGACCTGATCTCGTCCGATCTGCGCGTGGTTCCGGTGCAACGGCCGGGTTTCCGCCGCACCGAAATGGGCTGGGAGATCGAGCCCGCGGCGCTCACCGAACTGCTGGCCCGGGTCCGGCATGAGTACCCGCACATCCCGATCCTGCTCACCGAGAACGGCGCGGCGTGCGGTGACTACGTCGGGCAGGACGGCTTGGTGCGGGACCCAGAGCGCATCCGTTACCTTGACGGGCACCTGCGCGCCGTGCTGGACGCCCACGGGGCGGGTTCGGATATTCGCGGGTACTTCGTCTGGAGCCTGATCGACAACTTCGAGTGGGCGTACGGCTACTCCAAGCGATTCGGGCTGGTCTGGGTCGACTATCCGACCCGGACCCGGATCCGAAGGACAGCTTCCGGTGGTATGCGCAGACCGTTCGGGCGAGCGCGCTCGTGCCGGCTGCCGAGGCCACCGCCAGGCTCGGCGCCTGAGCGCGAAGGCAACTGGTGCCCGCCAATCAAGGCCGCTCTTCGGCGGCGACCAGGTGGTCCTGCTCGAACTCGGTCAGCGGCGGGGCCTGCAGGTCCTTGACCGCCTCCCGGACCTGACCGCGCATCGTGGGCGGCCGTTGACCGCCCGGGGAACGCACCGCCAGAGGATGGCCGGCCGCACCGTTCCCGGCTGCGGGCGCGTGCCACTTTTTGTGCAGCTGCGGCACGGCGGCCAGCAGCATCTTCGTGTAGGAGTGCTGCGGGTTGCCGAACACCTTGGCCGTCGACCCGGTCTCCACGACCGCGCCATGCCGCAGGATCACGGTCCGGTCGCTTATGTAGCTGCCGAGCGACAGGTCGTGCGTGATGAACAGGATCGCCAGCCCGGCGCGCTTCAGCCCGACGAGCAGGTTGAGCACGTCCACCCGCGTTGAGGCGTCGAGCATGCTGATGATCTCGTCGGCCACCAGCAGCTTGACGTCAAGCAGCAGCGCGCGGGCGATCAGCAGCCGCTGCTGCTGACCGCCGGAGAGCTGATGGGGGTACTTGTTCAGCACGTCGCCCGGGTTCAGCGCGACGCCGTGCAGCGCCGATTCGATCTTGGCGTCCCAGGCCCGCTGCGGCGTCCGGGGGAAGTACTCGTGCCGGAGCATCTCGAACACCCGGTCGGCCTTGTAGATGGGGTTGTAGGAGCTGAATGGGTCCTGGAAGACGCCCTGCACGTTGCGGTAGTAGTCGCGGAGCTGAGCCCTCCGGAACGCGGAGATGTCTTCTCCGCCGAAGGTCACCTTGCCGTCGCTGGGCTGGGTGAGACGCAGCACGATCTTGCCGAGCGTGGTCTTGCCGCTGCCGCTCTCCCCGATCAGCGTGACCACCTCACCCTCGCCGATGCCGAAGCTGACCTTTCGCAGCGCAGGGGTCAGCCCGCCGCGGGCTCCGCTGGCCCGGAACACCTTGGATACCTGGTCGATCTGGAGCGCGCTCATTGGGTGACCCTCGCACGGTCCGGCGTTCGCACCGCTGTCTCCTCCGAGACCTTCCAGCAGGCGACGTAGTGCCCGGGCCGAACCTCCTCGAACGGCGGTTGCTCGGCGCACCGCTGGTAAGCGAAGGGGCAGCGCTCGCGGAACCGGCAGCCGGCCGGCGGGTTGGCCAGCGATGGGGGGCGTCCCGGTATGCCGGTCAGGGTGGTCTCGTCATAGCGCGACCCGACGGCGGGCAGCGACGCGAGCAGCAGCTGAGTGTAGGGATGCAGCGGGAAGCTGACGATCGTGCCGGTGTCCGCCTTCTCGGCCAGCCTGCCCGCGTACATCACCAGGATGCTGTCGGCGATCTGCGCCAGGACCGAGAGGTCGTGCGTGATCACGATGAGGCTCTTGACGAACCCTCGCCCCCGGAACTCGAGCATCAGCTCCCCCACGGCCCTCTGGGTGGAGACGTCGAGCGCCGAGGTGACCTCGTCGGCGACGAGCAGGGACGGGTTCAGCAGCGTGGACAGAACGAGCGTCACCCGCTGCCGCATGCCGCCGGAAAGCTCGAAGGAGTACCTGTCCAGCACGTTGGACTCGAGCCCGACGAGTGCGATGCGGCGTTCCATCTCCTCGGCCACGTCCCGGTAGCGCACCCCGTGGCTGCGCAGCAGGTCGGCGGTCAGCCGCCGTACCTTGCGGGTGGGGTTCAGTGCGCTCATCGCGTACTGGGGGACCAGGGACACGTCCCTCATCCGCCGCGGCCGCATCGCCCTAGTGTCGGCGATCGGGAGTTCCCTCCCGTCGAGCTCGACCCGGCCGCCGAGCTGCCTCATCCGGGCTTCCAGGTAGATCAGGCTGTTGCCGAGCGTCGACTTCCCGGAGCCCGACTCCCCCGCGAGCCCCATGATCTCGCCGTCGGCGACGGAGAAGCTGACGTCGTCGACCGCCACGACATCGCCGGCCAGCGTCCGGTAGGCGACGCGGAGGTTCTCGACGTTCAGGCTCACTGGGTCCTCAGCTTCGGGTTGAAGACCTCGTCGAGGCCGACGTTTGCGATCAGCAGGGCGGCCACCATCCCGGTGAGAACGACCCCTGGCGTCACGAACCACCACCAGTAGTGGTACTGCAGGGCGCTCCATTCGTTGGCCTGGTTCATGATCGTGCCCAGCGAGATGCCGTTGGTCGGGCCGAGGCCGAGGAAGTCGTAGCTGGCCGCGAGCAGCATCGAACTGCCGAACAGCAGCACTACGACGAGGAACAGGTAGGACGCCATGTTGGGGGCGATGTCGGCGATCACGATCTGGTAGGCACGCTTGCCCGACAACCGGGCCAGGTCGACGAAGTCGCGCGAGCGGAGCGTAAAGGTCTGCGCCCGCACCGCCCGCGCCACCCACGGCCACGTGGTGAGGCCGATGAACACGCCCTCGAACAGCGCGCCGCGGGTCTTCAGGTAGGCGCCGATCACGATCAGCAGGACCAGCGACGGGATCATGATGATGATGTTGGTAAACATCTGCACCACCTCGTCGAGCCAGCCGCCCCGGTAGCCCGCGGTCAGGCCGAGCGCCACGCCGATCACGGCCGCGGACAGCGCCCCGAGCGCGCCGACCAGGTAACTGTCCCGCAGCCCGGCCACCACCTCGGCGAACAGGTCGTGGCCGAGGTTATCGGTGCCGAACCAGTGCTGCGCCGACGGCGGCAGGTACGAGGCGAAGAAGTCGGTGGTGTTGTGCGGCGAGATCACCGGGCCGAAGATCGCGCCGAGTACGAACAGCGTCTCGAGGCACAGGCCGAAGACCAGCTTGGGGTTGCGCAGCGCGTAGTGCAGGAACTCGCCGCGGTAGCGGGTCACCGCCGGTGATTCGGCGGCGGGCCGCTGGCTCTGCTCGCCCTCGGTGAGAAGCTCGCTCATGATGCTCCCTGCATGCTGAGACGGGTTCTCGGGTCCACGACGACGAAGATCATGTCGATGATGAAGTTGGCCACGAGCACGCCCAGGATGATGAAGATGAAGATCCCCTGCAGCAGGAAGTAGTCCTCGCGCTCGATCGCGTTGAAGATCAGGTAACCGAGGCCCGGGTAGCGGAACGCGACCTCGGCGACGATGTTGCCGCCGATCACGATGCCAAGCGCCAGGGCGAGACCGGACAGCTGCGGCAGCGAGGCGTTCCGGTATGCGTACCTGCGAACCAGGCGTTCCCTCGCCCCGAGCGCCCGCAGGTACCGCGAGCTGTCGTTTTCCAGCTCGTAGATGACCAGGTTGCGCATGCCGATGGCCCAGCCGCCGAGGCTGACAAGGAAGACCGTCAAGAACGGCAGGAACCAGTGGTCGATCAGGCTCCATACGAACGTCCAGGACAGGGTGGGCAGCATGCCGTAGCCGTAGGCCCCGGAAATGGGGAACACATGCCAGACCTCGCCGAGCAGGAACGGCAGTGCGAGCGCGAGCCAGGGGTAGGGCGTGGCCTGGAGCACGTAGCCGAGGGGCAGCACCGTGTTGTCGAGGGCCTTGCGTCGCGCAGCGAGTGCGCCGAGCCGGTTGCCAACGATGTAGGACAGCGTGATCGCGGGCACGAGCAGCGCGAGGGTATAGGGAAGGGCGCTCCAGATCAGCGACGTCACCGTGGCCGGGAAGTCGTAGATGCTGACACCGAGATTGCCGTGCACCAGACCGTCCCAGTAGTGCAGGTACTGGTCCCAGAGCGGCAGGTTCGTGCCGAATGCCTCGGACATCGTCTTGTACAGCGGCGCGTACCCGGACGGCTGCAGGTCGAAGTTCGACAGGTAGAGCTGGACCGGGTTGCCGGGCATCAGGTGAGGGATGCCCCAGTCGATGGTCGCACCAACGAAGAACGTCAGCACGTAGGTGATGATCTTCCGGGCGAAGTACCGTCGCACGGGCACGCTCCTCGGGTACTGCAGCGGGCCTGCGGCCCGCCGTCCCCAACCCGGGACAGCGGGCCGCAGCATCCGTGGCTTTTGAACCTATCCGGATGAGACCGGCGTGTGGATCACGAGCTTGGCACCGGCGGAGCAGGCCTGAGGTCGGCCAGCGCGTAGACGGTCGTCATCGCGCCGAGGTAGCCGTACCACATGACCGGGGTGTTCTGGTCGCTGGCGGTGCCGCTCGAGGGGTAGCTCGTCCAGTACTTGGTGTTGCCCTGGAACCAGGCGCCGTTGTACCAGACCGGGATCTCGGGCAGCTGCTGCAGGAAGCTCGTCTCGAGCTGGCCGTAGATCGAGTCGAGCTTGGTGGTGTCGGACACCGGCGTGGAGCCGGCCTGCTGCACAAGCGCCCAGTCGGCCGGCGAGCTGTAGCGCTCCCAGTTGAGCTGGGCCGTCTGCTGCTTCTCGATCGGCAGGTTGTACACCCGCTGGAAGTAGCTCCACGGCGTGGAGTCGAGGCTGGCGTTGTTGTCCAGCGCCAGGTCGTAGTTGCCGCTGGTCAGGTCCGCGTCGCGGGCGGCCTCCTGGGGGTAGATGGGCGTGATCTTGATGCCGACCGCGGCCGCGTCCTGGGCGATCACCTGGGTGCCTGCCATCCAGTCGGTCCATCCGTCGGGCACCTCCAGGGTGATGTTCTGGCCGCTGTAGCCCGACTTCGCCAGATACTGCCTGGCCAGCGCCGGGTCGTAGCTGTACCCGTACTTGCTGACCACGCCCTGGTTGACAAAGGAACTCAGGTTCGGCAGCAGCCCGGTCGGGCTGGCCGGCTGGGTGATCCCGCCGTAGACCGCGCTCACGATCTGCCTTGGGTTGATCGCGTAGGCCAGTGCCTTGCGGAAGTTGACGTTGTTCATCGGGGCCTTGGTCGTGTTCGGCTCCAGCCAGACCGTGTTCGCCGACAGCATGTACGGAGAGTTCGGGTAGTAGGTCTTGAAGCCGTACCCGGCGTTGCCGTTCAGGCCGCTCACCAGCTCGTTGATGCCGGGCAGGAAGTTGTTGCTCCAGTCGATCTGCCCCGCGGTGAGCGCGGACAGCTCGACGTTGTTGGAGCCGTTGACGACGTCGACCAGGTACTTGAACTTGAATGAGAGACCGAGCTGCTTGATCGCCCACCAGTTCGGGTTGTCCTTGTAGGCCACCTCGGTGGAGTTGTACGTGTCGAGCAGCATCGGCCCGGTTCCCACCGGGTTCTTGTTGGCCCCGGTGATCTGGTTGGCCGCCGACAGCTTGGACCAGATGGCCTGCGGCACGATCGGAGCCTTCCAGAGGAAGTCCTGCCACGCGGTGTAAGCCGGTGAGCTGGTGAACTTCACCGTCACGGTGTTGCCGCTCGCGGTCGCGCCGGTCACGGTGGCCACGTTGGAGGCGAACGGGTCGGACTTGTTGGTCCTGGCCAGGTTGATCGAGTACGCGACGTCTGCGCCGGTCAGCGGTGTCCCGTTGCTCCACTTCACGCCGCTGCGGACCTGGATCGTGTAGGTGTCGCCGCTCCAGGTGCCGCTCGTGGCCAGCCACGGGTCGTATTTGTTGTGGATCGGGTCGTAGAGGAACAGCGGCTCGTAGACCAGGCCCTGCGTGCCGGTGGCCATGTTGCCGATATTGAATGGGTTCCAGTTGGAGGGCGGCGCGTAGGCCGTCCCGCTGGTGTAGAGCGTGTCAGACCGTGGGAAGCCCGCCAGCGAAGCCGACGACGATGACGAGGTCGGCGTGGAACTCTTCGGCGAGCTGGTGCACGCACTGGCCAGCCCGGCAAGCAGGACAGCCGCGGCGGCCATGCTCGCCCAGCGGGCACCCGCCCGGTGGGCTCTGCTCGTGCCCGTCGGCTTCTTTTTATTTCTCACCCGGCTCTTGCCTCCTCGATCGCAAGACCACTGGAATTTCGCTGAGACCCCGGTCTGCGGTCACCGGAAATGCCGCAGCATCCCGGGACGCACAAATTAGAGCCATAGGACACCGCCGATTCGGGCGCCTTACTCGTTTTCCGGGCTGCCGCGCCAGGACAGCCGGATTCGCCTGGGCCCGCACCACTGCAAGCCCCGTTAGCTATACCGGTTAAGTGTTACTCCTGTGTGGCCAGCTGGTAAAGTCCCGTGCATGTATCGCTAAGGTCTCGATCAGATATCGGGACGGTAAAGCCGGTACGTCATGATCAGGCAGGGCGGCCCGTGCTGCCGCGCGGGATGAGGACCGGCGGCGGTTCCTGGAAGTCACCGACCTCGGACCCGCCGACCAGCGCGATCAGGCGGCGCGCCCCCTCGGCGCCCACCGCGGCTATGTCCCGCCGCAGCGCGGTCAGCGGCGGGTGGACCAGCTCGCACAGCGGGGAATCGTCCCAGGCCACGATCGACAGCTCGCCGGGCACCTGCACGCCCATGTGCTGGGCCAGGCTGAGCCCGGACAGCGCCATGAGGTCGTTGTCGTACAGGATCGCGGTCGGCGGCCTGGCCGACTGCAGCAGTTCGGCGGTTGCCTTGGCACCGTGCTCGCCGGTGTAGTCGCCCTCTACGGACACCGCCTCGAGACCAGCGGCACGCGCGACCTCGCGCAGCGCATCCGCGCGCAGCTTGGTGTGCCAGTACCTGGGGATGCCGCTTACCCACGCCAGCCGCCGGTGGCCGAGGCCGGCCAGGTACTCAACCGCGGTCCGGGTGGCGGCGACTTCGTCCTGCCAGACCGCTGGCAGCCCGTCCGACCCCTTGGGCGTGCCGAACGCGATCGCCGGCATCTGCAGGTCCCGCAGCGCGGCCAGGCGCTTGTCACGGAGCTGGAGGTCGACGATGAACACGCCGTCGACCCGGCCCTGGGCCCACCAGGTCCGGTACAACTCGATCTCCGCCGCCTGATCCTCGGCCGTGGTGAACAGCAGCGCGATGTGATCGCCGGAGAGCTCGGCCTGGATGCCGGAGAGAAGCCGCATGAAGTAGGACTCGATGCCCAGCATCCAGGCCGGCCGGTCGAAGACGAACCCGAACGCCCCCGCCCGGCCGTCGGAAAGGGCGCGCGCGGCGCTGCTCGGCTGGAAGCCGATCTCACTGGCGATCGCCAGGATGCGCGCCCTGGTCGCCTCGGAGACGCCGGGCTGGCCGTTGAGCGCGAACGACACGGCCGCCTTGGTCACTCCCGCCCGGCTCGCGATGTCGGCGATGGTCGGACGCTTCACCTGTGTCCCCTCTCGACGGTTGCCCGCCGTTCGGCGCGGCACCGCCAGGCCGCGGCAGCACGCGGCGCTCCTGCCAGCCAAGTGTAATGGCGAGGTCCGGGCGACCGCCTCCCGCGACACGGAGCGTATCGGCGCGCCCACCAAGGGTTGTTAAAGAAAGCCGGGCGAAAGACTTCTCAGATAGCGTTCCCGGCGGTAATACTTAACCGGTATAGCAAGCCGTCGGACTCCCTGGTGCTTCACCAGCGGACTCGCTCGTTCCCGGATCGAAGAAGGGGGCCTTCCGCATGCACCGTAATTCCGCGCCGATCGTGGTAGCGGGGCAGCCGGTCAACTGGCTGGGAGCCAACTTCTGGTCCCGGACCGGCGGCCCGCTGATGTGGCGGAATTACGATCCCGACACGGTCCGCGCGGAACTTGCGGTGCTGCGGGAGCACGGCCTGGGCATGACCCGCTCGTTTTTCTTCTGGCCGGACTTCATGCCGGAGCCGGACCGCATCGATGAGGCGATGGCCGACCGCTTCGCCGACTTCCTCGACCGGCACGCCGAGGCTGGCATGTCGACCGTGCCGACGTTCATCGTCGGCCACATGTCCGGCGAGAACTGGGATCCTCCCTGGCGCGAAGGCCGGGACCTGTACGCCGACGTCTGGATGGTCGGACGGCAGGCCTGGTTCGCCGGCGAGATGGTCCGCCGTTTCGGCGCCCACCCGGCCGTGTGCGGCTGGGTCGTCTCCAACGAAATGCCGATCTACGGCAGCGGAAACACGCCGCGACAGGTCATCGCCGCCTGGGCTCAGATCATCAGGGACGCGGTCCGCGCGGCAGGCGGTTTGCAGCCGTTTTCGCTCGGCGATGGCGCGTGGGGGACCAAACTCACCGGCAGGCACACCGGATTCGCGCTCGCCGACACGGCGCGGCTGTGCGACTTCCTCGGCCCGCACGTCTACCCCACCAGTGACGACGAGGTGCGCCAGCACTACACGGCTGCCTGGGAGTGCGAGCTGGCCGGGACGTTCGGCCGGCCGGTCATCCTCGAGGAGTTCGGGGTCAGCTCGGACTTCGCGGCCGACGCCAACGCCGCCCGCTACTACCGCCAGGTGCTGCACAACAGCCTGCTGGCCGGCGCGACCGGCTGGATCGGATGGTGCAATTCAGACTACGACGAGCTGGCCGGACAGGATCCCTACCGGCACCACGCGTTCGAGCTGCACTTCGGGCTCACCGACAGCCGCGGCAATCCCAAGCCGCAGCTTGCCGAGATGAAGGCGTTCGCCGAGACGCTGCGGGCGGTCGACATCGGCCGCTGCCAGCGTGCCGCCACCGACGCGGCCCTGGTGGTGTCGTCCTATCTGGACACCAGCTACCCGTTCACCTCGCCGGACGAGGCCGGCTACATATACGACACGTTGCGCCAGGCCTACGTGTCCGCCCGGCTCGCGGACCTGCCGCTGGCGCTGGCCAGGGAGAAAGACGGCATCGGCGACGACGCCATGCTCTACCTCGTGCCGTCGGTCAAGCAGCTGCTGGCGCCCACCTGGGACGAGCTGGAACGGCTGGCCATCGGGGGCGCGACGGTCTACGTCTCGTACTCCCCCGGGCTGACGGGGTGGCATCGCGGGCCGTCCTATGGCCGCCTCAACGACATGTTCGGGGTCGAGCATCAGCTCAAGGCCGGGCTGATCGACCCGATCGAGGACGATCAGGTGACGTTCTGCTTCGTCAGGGACCTCGGCTCGGTCTCCGCCGGGACACGGCTGACCTTCCGCGCGGGCGGCAATGATCACAGCCGCGCTTACCTGCCGGTCCGCCCGGTCAGCGCGGAAGTGGTCGCGGTCGACGGGCACGGCAGGCCCGCCCTGCTGCTGCATCGCGTGGGTGCGGGCTCGGTCGTGCTGTGCACCTACCCGGTGGAGCACATGGCCGCCGCGACGCCGCGGGTCAACCCGGAGGCGACCGGCGCGGTCTACGAGGCTCTCGCCACGCACGCTGGGGTCCGCCGGTGGCTGACCGTCGATGACCCGCTGGTCGCTTCGGACGTGCTCGTCCGCTCCGACGGAACCCGTTTCGCATGGCTGGTGAGCCAGGCAGCCGAGCCGGTCACGGTCAAGCCGGAACTCGCCGCCGGGCTCCGGATGGCCCATCTCGATGGCTCCGCCGCCGACTCGGGCGTCACTCTTCCCCCGTTCGGCGTCGGCGTCTTCCGGCTGGACGCCAGCCCCGCCCCGGACAGCTAGACCATCGAAGGGAGTCGCGATGATCGCAGTACCAGGTACGGGCAAGGGCGGGCGGCGCCTGCTGGGAGCCGCCTTAGCCGCCACCGTGGCGGTCGTGCTGACGGCCGCTCCCGCGGCCCTGGCCGGCGCTCCGGCGCAGGCAGGCCCACAAGGCACGCCGGTGTCGCCGCTGGCCCTCGGCCTCAACACCGCGCCGTGGGACTACATCTATGCCGCCGACACGTCGGCGGACGGCGGGCTCAACACGCTCCAGCCGCTGCTGCAGGCGGCCGGCGTCGGCCTGCTCCGCTACGGCGGCGGCTCCTACGCCGACTACTACGACTGGCAGACCAACTCGAACATCCAGAACTGCCTGCCGTACGACACCACGGCGTCGTTCGTGGTGACGCCCACCGGCTGCGCGACCTCGGACTCGCTCGGCTTCGACCAGTTCTCCGCCCAGGCCAGGGCGATCGGCGCCGGGAGCTTCGTGACCGTGAACTACGGTTCCGGCACGCCGGAAGAGGCGGCGGCCTGGGTGACCCATTCGCTGACCACACCGGGGGATGGCGTGGCGTTCTGGGAAGTCGGCAATGAGACCTACGGCTGCTGGGAGGTCAACAACTGGCTGGCGGGGCCGCCCGAGAACTACCAGGGCTACACCCCCAACACCTACACCGAGGTGAACGGGGTCGACGAGAACCCGACGTGCCCGCAGGTGACCGAGGGCGACGCGGCGGGCACTCAGACGCTGGCGACCTCGTACGCCGTCAACGCGCTTGCGTTCCTGCGCGCGATGAAGGCCGCCGATCCGTCCGCACAGATCGGTGTGCCCTGGGCCTTCGGCGGCAACGTGCAAGGCGCCTCGGTTCCCGACAGCGACGAGTGGAACGACACCGTGCTGGGCGAGGACGGCAGGGACGTCAGCTTCGTCGACGCGCACTACTACCCGTTCACGTTCGGCGGCGCCACCGGCGGAAGCAACCCGACCGACCAGCAGGTCCTGCGGTCCCTGATGTCGGTGCCCTCGCTGTACCGGCAGATCCGCGGCGAACTCGACGCCTACGACCCGAATGCGCAGGTGATCGTCGGAGAGACCGGCGTGTCCAACAACGAGACCACGACCGTCTGCACCCCCACCGGGGCGTTGTTCGCCGCCGGGGACGTCCTGTCCTGGCTGGCGGCCGGGGCGCAGAGCGTGGACTGGTGGGACATGAACAACTACGGCAACACGACCGCCTCGTGCACGAACCCGGACTACGGGATGTTCACGTCAAGCTCGCCTCCGGCGCCGGAGACGCCCTATTACGGCTATCTGCTGGCCTCGGTGCTGGCCCGGCCGCACGCGCTGCTCGGCGCCATGCCGACCTCCGACCCCACCGACGTCCTGGCATATCAGTCGCTGCTGCCCGGGGGTGAGAGGGCCGTCGCGTTCCTCAACACCAACACCAGTTCGGCGCGGACGGTGCGCTTCGACTCCGCCGGGTTGTCCGGCCCGCTGCACACGTGGACCTACAGCGCGGGCAACCAGAACGCCACAAACTCGAACATCGTCCAGGGCACGGCGAGCGCCTCCTCGCTCGCCTCCGGCATCACGCTGCCGGCCGAGTCCATGGTGATTCTCGAGGCGCAAGACTAGGCCACGAGATGTGCGTCAAACCGCGTCGGTCAGCTTGCCGATGATCGCCAGGTGGCGCAGCGCCTGGGCGTACGAGCCGACGAGGCTTGCCTGGCAGTACGGCAGCCCGTGCCGCCGGCAGTACTCCATGATCAGGGGCTGGGCGCGGCGCAGCGCCGGCCGCGGCATCGACGGGAACAGGTGGTGCTCGATCTGGTAGTTGAGCCCACCCATGGCGAGGTCGGTGAGCCAGCCGCCGCGGACGTTGCGTGAGGTGAGCACCTGCCGGCGCAGGAAGTCGGTGCGATCGGCCGCGCTCAGGATCGGCATGCCCTTGTGGTTGGGGGCGAACGCGAAGCCCAGGTAAAGGCCGAACAGCCCCTGCTGGACCAGGATGAACACGACGGCCTTCACCGGCGACAGCACCAGGAACACCGCGGTGAGGTAGCCGGCGAAGTGAAGGCCGAGCAGCGCCGCCTCGGCCGGCCTGGCGGAGGTGGCGCGGCTGGCCAGCGTGCGGATGCTCGCGACGTGCACGCTGAACGCCTCGCCGAGCAGCAGCGGGAAGAACAGGTGCGCCTGGTAGCGGAACAGCACGCGGGACAGGCCCCGGCTCTGCCGCGCCTGGGACGTGGTGAACGCCAGCACGCGCATCTCGATATCCGGATCGGCGCCCTCGGTGTTGGGGCGGGCGTGATGGCGGCTGTGCTTGTCGACCCACCACCCGTAGCTAAGCCCGATGCCCAGATTGCCGAGCAGCAGCCCGAGGATGTAGCTGAGCCGCCGCGAGCCGCAGATCTGCCGGTGCCCGGCGTCGTGGCCGAGAAACGCGATCTGCGTGAACAGGATGGCCAGGAACGCGGCCACCGCGAGCTGCCACCATGAGTCACCGACCAGCACGAAGGCGGCCCATCCGGCCGCCAGCAGCGCGACCACGACCGCGATCCGCCAGCGGTAACTCCAGCGGTGCCGTTCCAGCAGCCCAGTGCGCTTCACCTGGCGGGACAGCTCGGCGTAGTCGGACCCGCGCCGCGGTGCCGGTGGCGCCGACGCCGCGGACGCCGGTGACGACGGCCAGGCTGTGGTGATCGCTTCTTCGTGAGATGGCATTCGGACGGGCTCCCGGGGGCGCATGGCGGCCTGGCTGACTGCCGAACATTCTGCTCGCTCCGGCTGATCGTGCGCTTAACGGCGTCTGTCCGCGACACTTCCGGGGCATGCACGATGCCGGCGGCTCAGCGGGGTTCGAGCATACGCTCCAGGAGGGTCGTCAGGCGGCGTGCCTCGGCCGGGGTGAGCGCACTGGTCATGGGCGACAGGGACTGGGCGATCTCGGCGGCGCCGCGCTCGGCCAGTTCCGCCCCGCCCGGGGTGAGGAGCACGTCTACGGCGCGCCCGTCGAGCGGGTTGGGTGCCCGCCGCAGCAGGCCCCTTTTCTCGGCGCGGTCGACGAGGCCGGAGACCGTCGACTTGTCTAGCCCGAGGTAGTCGGCCAGGTCGCTCATCTTGCCGCGCCGGTCGCGGAGGATGGCGAGCACCCGCAGCTGGGTCAGGGACAGATCGTGGGCGGCGGCGACTCGGTTCAGCACGGCCATCGTTGCGAATGACGCCCGGACCAGAGCGTCGATCAGCTCCTGCTGGCTGGCTGCGGCCTGCCGAGCCGCCGGGTCGGGGAGTGCCATGAGGGAAGCTTAGTTGACTTAGTTGGTACTCGCAACTACTTTAGTTTGTATTACCACCTAGCTCTTTGGGAGTCATCATGAAAGCCGCAGTCGTTTCCGCATTCCACACTCCGCCGCACTACCAGGACATGCCTGACCCGGTGCCAGCCGGTGATGGCAAGATCGTCGTCGACGTGCTCGCCGCCGGGCTGCACCCGCGGGTCCGGTCCCAAGCCGCGGGGTCGCACTACACCAGCACCGATGAGCTGCCGCTTGTCCCCGGCATCGACGGCGTCGGCCGCGGCAGCGACGGGCTGCTGCGCTACTTCGTCCTCCCCGACACGACGCTCGGCTCGATGGCCGAGCGGACCGTCATCGACACGCGCCGCAGCATCGTGCTGCCCGACGACGCCGACCCCGTGGCCGTGGCCGCCGCCATGAACCCGGCGATGGCCTCGTGGGTCGCGCTGCGCCAGCGCGTACGGTTCCAGGCCGGGCAGAGTGTCCTCGTCCTCGGCGCGGGCAACGCGGGTCAGATGGCCGTCGGCGTCGCGAAGTTGCTGGGCGCGGACCGGATCGTCGTCGCGGGGCGCCTGCACGCCGGGGTGGCGGACCGGCTCCGCGCGGCCGGCGCGACCGACACGGTGCCGCTCGACGCGGAGCCCGACGTCGTTGCCCGCCGGCTCGGTGAGACGGCAGCCGACGTGGACGTGGTGATCGACTACCTGTGGGGCGAGCCCGCCGCCTCCGCGATGGCCGCCCTCATCACCGCGCGCCCCGATCGCGGCAAGCCGCTCAGCTGGATCCAGATCGGCTCCATCGCGGGCCCGACCGCGGCGATCCCGTCGGCCGCGCTGCGCGCCGCCCGCCTGTCGATCGTCGGCAGCGGCCAGGGGTCGGTCGGCGCACGGGAGTACCTCGCCGAGCTTCCGGCCCTGGCCGATGCCATCACCACCGGCAGGCTCGAGGTCGATGCCAGGGCGATGCCGCTCGCGGACGTCGAGCAGGCGTGGACCGACATCGACGCTGCGCACCGCATCGTCCTCACCCCGCACGCGTGATCGAACCCGAGTTGGGCCAACCTGTGCGCCTGACGGACGAGGCGACGTCCGCGGCTGCGCGGGTCCCGGCGGCCACCCTTGAGCTGGTCCTGGGAATCGATATGTTACCGTAACCTGGGATATTCGAAAATAGTCACGATATAGGCTTGTACCACGATATTCTGTACGTACGGGCAATCGATTCACCTCGTTGGGAGTGACCAGCAACGGAATCAGGCGAGCGGAACAGCGAGCCACGCGGCGGGATGCCGCCCGGCGGTGCTGGGCCGCACGCGGACAACGCCTCCGGTGCTGACAGCAGCGACGTGTGGCTGTGGGATGACGAGCTCACGCCCGGAGACATGCTGACTGCCGCGCAGATCGTTGCGCTTTCCAAGGCCGACGGCGCCTGGGACGACGGCGAGGATGAGGACGAGGACGACCCCGCGGATCAAGACGCGCCGGCCGGGGTGGCCGAGGTGTGGGATGCCGGGTTCACCCATGGCATACCCGGTGCGCCGGGGTATGGGTTTGCGTCGGGGGGCGTGCTGGACACGATGCTGCCGGGCCAGGATCTGGCGGCGTTCACCGGCACCGCGCTGTGCCGCGGGCTGGGCCGGCTCAGCGACGGGGAGCTGGTCGGGTTTTTGTGCGCGGCCCGGCGTAATACGTCCTGGCAGCAGGCCGCTGAGCTGGCCGCGGTCGCGGACCTGGACCGGCGCCGCGCGCACCCCGGCGGTGTGCCCGGCGAGCATGTCGCTGATGAGGTCGCGGCGGCGCTGCGGCTGACCCACCGCGGCGCCGAGGGGCTGCTGGGTTTGGCCGGCGGGATCATGCGGCTGTCGCAGGTCCCGGCGGCGCTGGCGGCGGGCGTGATCGACCTGGCCCGGGCGGAGGTGTTCGTCCGGGAACTGCTCGCGGTCGATGACGGGCTGGCGGTGCGGGCCGAGGCGATGGTGATGCCGCGCGCGCCCGGCATGACGACCGGGGAGCTGGCGTATGCGCTGCAAAAGGCGGTCGCGGCGGTGGACCCGGCCGCCGCCGAGCGGCGCAAAAAGCGCGCGGAGCGCGACGCCCGGGTGGAGGCGTGGGCCGAGCCGGGCCGCGGCACCGCGGCGCTGGCCGGGCGTGACCTGCCCGCCGCCGAGGTGATCGCCGCCGACCAGCGGCTGACCGCCGCCGCCCGGTGGCTCAAAGCCCACGGCGCCAGCGGCGGCATGGACTGGCTGCGCTCACGCGCCTACCTCGCCTTCGTCAACGGCTACCACCTCGACGACCTGCTCGCCACCCTG
>JASHOI010000077.1 GCA_030041195.1 Streptosporangiaceae bacterium
GTGTTGACGACCACCGGCGGGCTGGGCTGCGGCAGCGGGTACACCCCGTCGTCGCGGTGCAGCGTCTGCGCGCGCTCGCCGGGCCCGATCCGGATCCCCACCGGGGCGCTGAGCTGGTAGTGCCCGAGAACCTGGTCGAGCACCTCGAGCAGCAGCGGATGCACCGCGGCCCGGTCGAACGTCCGGGTCTTGGCGAACAGCGCGTACACCCGCTGCGTCTCGAAGCCCTCGAACGAGTTGCGGCCGGCCGGCGTCGCCTCGAGCACCCGGCCGAGATCGTCCCTGGCGGACCGCACGTCGGCGGCGCTCATCATGCCGGAGACAATCACGTAACCGTCGTCGAGCAGCCGCCGCGCCACGTCGCCGCCGGTGGACGTCGCGCCGGGTATCGCAGTCAGGACCACTATCTGAGCCTAACGGCGTGATGGCAGGATGAAGAGGTGGCGGACGAGCGGCTCGAGGTGCAGCGCACGATCCCCGCCGACCCCGCGGCGATCTTCCGGGTGCTCTGCGACCCGCAGGGACACGTGGCCATCGACAGCTCCGGAATGCTGATGGACGCCACCGGCGATCCGGTGGCCGCGGTCGGCGACAGCTTCGTCGTGCACATGGACCGCGAGGCGCTGAACGACTATCCCGAGCTGGGCCGGTACGACGTCACGGTCTCGATCTCCACGTTCGTGCCGGACCGGGAGATCGCCTGGACGATCCTCGGCCGGATCCGCCCGCAGATCGGCCACGTCTACGGCTACACGCTCGAGCCCGCGGCCGACGGCACGGTCGTGACCTCGTACTACGACTGGTCAGACATCGACCCGGCCTGGAAGCAGGCCGGGATCTTCCCGGTGATCCCGGAGAGCGCGCTGCGCGCCACCCTCGGCATCCTGGCCAGAACCGTCGCCCGCGGCTACCCGGGCTCGGCCTGAGCGTCCGGGCGCGCGGCGGGTAAGGTCGCGCTTCGTGCAGCGGGTATCGATGGTGGGTGTCTCCGGCTCCGGGAAGTCGACGCTGGGGCGGGAACTCGCGGGGCGGCTCGCGGTCCCGTACACCGAACTGGATTCGATCTTTCACCAGCCGGACTGGGCTCCGCTGCCGAAGGACGACTTCCGCCGCCGCGTTGCCGCCCTGGCCGCCGAGGATGCCTGGGTGATCGACGGCAACTACGCCGCGGTCCTGCCGCTGGTCTGGCAGCGCGCGGACACGGTGATCTGGCTGGACCCGCCCCGGCTCATGATGATGCGCCGGCTCGTCTGGCGGTCGCTGCGCCGGGTCGTCGGCAGGACCGAGCTGTGGAACGGCAACCGGGAGGGGTGGCGCAACCTCTTCGCCTGGGATCCGGAGGACTCGGTCATCCGGTACGCGTGGCAGCGCTTCCCCGAGTACCGACAGCGTTACGCCGCAGCGGCCCGCGACCCCGGGTACGCGCACATCACGTTCCACCGGATCACCAGGCCGGCCGACGCCCGCCGGCTCCTCGACGGCTGATCGCAGGGCGTCACGGCGCGGTCGCGGTCGCGAACACGCGGCGCATCGCGTCCCAGACGGCCAGCGAGCGCGCGCCCTCGGCCTGCATGGACGCCAGCCCTGGGTCGCTGTCGTCGGCCGGCGCGGCCACGACCTCGCGCCACATCCGGAGTTCGGCCGCCCGCCAGTCGGGCCGGTCCTGCACCCGCACGTCGGTGAAGCCGGCCGCCGGCAGGTCCCGCTCCAGGTTCATCGCGCGGATCCGCGCTGGCACCCGCTCGTCGGCCGCCTCGACAGCCTCCCACCCGGTCAGGACCAGCCGCCCCCCGGGAGCCAGCACCCGGCGGAACTCGGCCAGCGCGTGCAGCGCAGGATCGGCGAACTGCACCGAATCCAGGCACATCAGCCCGTCCACGGTCCCGGCCGGCAGCCCGGCACTGTCCAGCGTCTGGACCAGGAACTCCGCCCTTCCGAGGGGCAGGAACGCGGCGCCTCGCACCCTGGCCTGCTCCACGGCCACCTTGGAGAAGTCCAGCCCGAGCAGGCGTGCGCCGCTGCGCCGGGCGACCTCGATGCCGTAGCCGCCGAACCCGCAGGCGGCGTCGACGAGCAGCCCGTCCGGCGGCAGCCGCAGCGCCTCGGTCACCTCGGCAAGGCCGGACCAGGTCATGGAGCCGGTCGACAGCATCCCCGGCGGCAGGCCCAGGTTCCGGGCAACGATCGCGTTCCGGGCGGGTGACGCGATGATGCCGGCGTACCAGTGGTCGAAGTACTCCGCGCCGCGCTTCGGGGGCTGCTCCGGTGTCATGTCCGCATTGTCCCAGGCGGTTGCTACGGTGACCGGGTGATGGAACGCGGCCCGGTTGCCTTCGTGCTCGCGTCGGGGTCGGCCGGGCGGCTGCGGGTGCTGCGGGGCGCCGGGATCGATCCGGAGGTCGTGGTCAGCGGCGTCGACGAGACGATCGAGGATCAGCTGGACACCGCGGCCGCGGTGGGCGTGCTCGCCGAGCGGAAGGCCTCCGCGGTGGCCGCGCTGCGGCCGGACGCGCTCGTGCTCGGCTGCGACTCGATGCTGGACCTGGACGGCACCGCGTTCGGCAAGCCCGCGTCACCGGAGCGTGCCACGCAGATGTGGGCGCGGCTGTCCGGGCGGGACGGGACGCTGTGCACCGGCCACTGCCTCATCGAGCCCGGGACCGGGCGCCGGGTGCGCGGGGTCGGCCGCACCGTGGTGCGGTTCGGGTCGCCGACCGACGCCGAGGTGGCCGCGTACGTGGCGAGCGGGGAGCCGATGACCGTGGCCGGCGGGTTCACCATCGACGGCCTCGGGGCGACGTTCGTGGAGCGCATCGACGGCAATCCCGGCAACGTCATCGGGCTATGCATGCCGCTGCTGCGGCGGATG
Source organism: Streptosporangiaceae bacterium (assembly GCA_030041195.1). The sequence continues at coordinate 2,870 of JASHOI010000077.1, forward strand.
CTCGCCGACCTCGGGCTGGCCATCACCGACCTGTGGCGGACTCCGCGAGATACAGGTTGATGATCGAGGCGAAGTCGGGATCCGGGGTGAGGCCGAGCCGGGCGGCGCGCTCCGAGCGCACCCGCCCCGGCCAGGTGGCGAACATCCGGGCCACCGCCGGATCCGGCACCCAGTCGATCAGCGCGCTCACCTCGGGCCCGGCGACGTGCTCCAGCGCGGCGGCCATGTCCGCGACCGACACGGTGAGCGCGGGCAGGTTGACCGCGGTGCGGCCGCCCCAGGCCTGGTCGGACGATGTTGCGGCGCACAGCAGCCCCTCGATGGCCTTGGCCGGCGAGGCGAGCGCCACCTCCGTGTTCGGGTCGACCGGGCAGGTGGCACGCTGCCCGGCCAGCGGCTCGCGGATGATGCCGGACAGGAACCCGGACGCCGCGGCGTTGGGCCGCCCCGGGCGCACCGACACGGTCATCAGCCGCAGGGACCGCCCGCGCAGGAACCCCTTCCTGGTGTAGTCGGCCATCAGCTGCTCGCCGATGAACTTCTGCACGCCGTAGCTGGTCTGCGGGTTCGGCAGGGTTTCATCCTCTACTACCGGTGCAAGCGGGTGCTCATCGGAGCCGCCGAACACGGCGACCGAGCTCGAGTACACCACGACCGGGTTCGTGCCCGTGGCCCGGCAGGCGGCCAGCAGCAACTCGGTGGCCCGCAGGTTCGCCCGCATGCCGAGGTCGAAGTCCGCCTCGCACTCCCCGCTGACCGCCGCGGCCAGATGGAAGATCACCTCGGCCCCGGCGAGCGCGTCCCGCGCTTCGCCTGCGTGCCCGGCCAGCTCGCCGACGTCGCCGCGGATCTCGGTCACCCGCTCGTCCGCGGCCAGATCCGGCGGAGCCGCCGCCCGGTCGATGACCGTCACCCCGGATATGGGCCGCGCCTCGCCCCCAGCCACGCCGAGCGAGCCCGCCGCGAGCAGCTCCCTGGCCAGCCGCGACCCCACAAACCCGGCGCCCCCGGTGATCACCACGTGCACCACGGCGCTCCTTACCGTCGAGACGTGATCCTAAGCCCCCGGCCGGGCGGCGGCGCGCAGACCAGCCGGTGCAGCGCCCGAGCCCGGTAACCGCGACTTCTCACGTGTTGCGTTAGTGGTCGCGGGGTTTATGTCCGCTTTGGGGTCACCGAACCCGTGAGAAGTGGGCTCGAGTGGCAAAACTGCGGTCACTGGGTGTCCGATGCGTCGTCCGGGAGGGTGAGCGGCGGGCGGTTGATCGCGGGCATCACGGATGTGAGCTCCGCGCTGGCCCTGGCGACTTCCTGCTGTCTCTCGTGCTGCTTCTCGGCTCTCTCGGTGGCGGCGGTCAGCCGTTCGCTCATCGTGCGCAGCCGATGCGAGTGCGCGCGTGCCTTGATGATGCGGTCGGCCGCGTACAGGACCGGCACCACAACGACAACACCGACGATGAGCAGGGCAAACACGACACTTCCTTCCTCATGCACTGGCGTGCTCCTCGCCTTCCAGCCTATGCGAGGCCGCCCGCCAGGCCGCGACGGCGCGGCGGCTCGGCCTGACTCCACGCGGGTTGAGGCCCGGCGAATTCCGGCGGTACCGGGACCAACGACTCTGCAGTGGGCCTGCGCCGGCTGGTTGGATGGTCAGCGAGCTAATGCGGCGAACGGACCGGGAGTAAGATGACGACCACGGAGGCACGCGCGCTCACCGACGCCGAGGCCAGGACGCTGGACAGCTACTGGCGGGCGGCCAACTACCTTTCCGTCGGCCAGATCTACCTCATGGGCAATCCGCTGCTGACCGAGCCGCTGCTGCCCGAGCACATCAAGCCCCGGCTGCTCGGCCACTGGGGAACGACCCCAGGCCTCAACCTGCTCTACGCGCACCTGAACCGGGTGATCCGTAACTGGGACCTGGACATGATCTTCATCGCCGGCCCCGGGCACGGCGGCCCCGCCGTCGTGGCCAATGCGTGGCTGGAAGGCACCTACACCGAGCTGTACCCGCACGTCACCCGGGATGCGGCGGGGATGGAGCGGCTGTTCCGGCAGTTCTCCTTCCCCGGTGGCATACCTTCTCACGCCGCCCCGGAGACGCCCGGGTCGATTCATGAGGGCGGTGAGCTCGGGTACGCGCTGGCGCACGCATACGGGGCGGTGTTCGACAACCCGGACCTGATCGCCGCGTGCGTGGTCGGGGACGGTGAGGCGGAAACCGGGCCGCTGGCCACCTCGTGGCATTCCAACAAGTTCCTCAACCCGGTCACCGACGGGGCGGTGCTGCCGATCTTGCACCTGAACGGGTACAAGATAGCCAATCCGACGGTGCTGGCCCGCATCCCCGAAGCCGAACTTGTCTGTTTGCTGGAAGGCTACGGGCACCATGTCCGCGTGGTCGCCGGGGACGATCCGGCGGAGGTGCACCAGCAGCTCGCGGCCGCGCTGGACGCGTGCGTGCAGGAAATTCACGCCATCCAGCAGCGCGCGCGCGAGCAGGGCGAGGCAACGAGGCCGCGCTGGCCGATGATCGTGCTGCGCACCCCGAAGGGCTGGACCGGGCCGAAGACGGTGGACGGGCTGCCGGTGGAAGGCACGTGGCGGGCGCACCAGGTGCCGATCGCGGAGGTACGCACGAACCCCGTGCACCTGGGGCTGCTGGAGGAGTGGATGCACTCCTACCGGCCCGGCGAGCTGTTCGGCCCGGACGGAGCGCCGATACCGGAGCTGGCCGGGCTGCCGCCGCGGGACTACCGGCGGATGAGCGCGAACCCGCACGCCAACGGGGGCTTGCTGCTGCGCGAGCTGAACCTGCCGGAGTTCCGGGACTACGGCGTCGAGGTCACCAGTCCCGGCGGCACGTTCACCGAGGGCACCCGGGTGCTGGGCCTGTGGCTGCGCGACGTCATCGCGGCCAACCCGACCAGCTTCCGGCTGTTCGGTCCGGACGAGACGGCGTCCAACCGGCTGCAGGACGTTTTTGAGGTAACCGACCGGCAGTTCGAGGGGGAGATCCTTCCCGGGGACGATCACCTGGCGCCGGCGGGCCGGGTCACCGAAGTGCTCAGCGAGCACCTGTGCGAAGGCTGGCTGGAAGGTTACCTGCTGACCGGCCGGCACGGGCTGTTCAACTGCTACGAGGCGTTCATCCACATCGTCGACTCGATGTTCAACCAGCACGCCAAGTGGCTCAAGGTCACCCGGACCATCCCGTGGCGGCGGCCCATCGCCTCGCTGAACTATCTGCTCTCCTCGCTGGTGTGGCGGCAGGACCACAACGGGTTCTCGCACCAGGACCCCGGCTTCGTTGACCACGTGATGAACAAGAAGGCCGAGGTGATCCGCGTCTACCTGCCGCCGGACGCCAACTGCCTGCTGTCGGTCGCCGACCACTGCCTGCGGTCTCGGCATTACGTGAACGTGATCGTGGCCGGCAAGCAGCCGCAGCCGGACTGGCTGGCCATGGACGACGCGGTCATCCACTGCACCCGCGGCGCCGGGATCTGGGAGTGGGCCTCCAACGACGACGGCGGCGAACCCGACGTGGTCATGGCGTGCGCCGGGGACATCCCCACCCTGGAAGTCCTGGCCGCCGTGTCATTGCTGCACGAGCACCTCCCGGAGCTGAAGGTCCGGGTCGTCAACGTGGTCGACCTGATGCGGCTGCAGCCGGAGACCGAGCACCCGCACGGCATGTCCGACGCGGAGTTCGACGCCCTGTTCACAACCAGCCGCCCCGTGATCTTCGCCTACCACGGCTACCCGTGGCTGATCCACCGGCTCACCTACCGGCGGCACGGCCATTCGAATCTGCACGTGCGCGGGTACAAGGAGGAGGGCACCACCACCACGCCGTTCGACATGGTGATGCTGAACGACCTCGACCGGTTCCACCTGGTCATCGACGTCATCGACCGGGTTCCCGGGCTGGCCTCACGGGCCGGGCATGTGCGGCAGCTGATGACCGACGAGCGAATCCGGGCCCGCGCCTGGACCCGGGCCGAAGGTGACGACATCCCCGAGGTCAGGGACTGGAAATGGCCGCAATAGCCGGCGCCAGGCCCGGTGGCATCCGAGTTGTGTCCCGGCGCAGGCCCCGGCGCTGGGGCGGCCGGGCGTCACGTTCGCGGAGCAGGACCCGAGGTTCACGGACCCGACCTGGCGGGAGAACCCGCTGTTCCGCCGGCTCGGCCAGACCTACCGGCTGTACGAGCAGTGGACCGACCGGATGGTGGCGGCCGGCGGTGGCCCGTGGGAACGGCAGGCCCGCACCCGCTACCTGGCGAACATCCTCACCGGTGCGCTCGCGCCGACAAACTACCTGCCGACCAACCCGGCCGCGCTCAAGCGAGTGTTCGAGACCGGCGGCTGGTCGGTGCTTCGCGGCGGCCGGAACATGGTGCGTGACCTGTCGCGAGGCGGCATGCCGGCGATGGTTGACCGCAAGCCGTTCCCGGTCGGCGAGAAGCTCGCGTGCACCACCGGGGCCGTCGTGCACCGGGAAGAGATCTTCGAGCTGCTCCAGTACGCGCCGGCCACACCGGCCGTGCGGACGGTGCCGCTGCTGATCGTCCCGCCCGAGCTCAACCGCCACTACGTGCTCGACCTGGCTCCCGGCCGGAGCATGGTGGAGTACGCGGTAGCGCAGGGCATCCAGGTTTTCATGGTGGTGTGGCGGAACCCGCGGCCCGACCTGGGTCACGGGCGCTGGGGGCTGGACGACTACGTCGGCGCCCAGGCCCGCGCCGCCGGGATCGCCGCGAAGATCTCCGGAAGCGGCACCGTGAACTGGCTGGGCCTGTGCGCGGGCGGCATCACAACCGCGCTGACTCTCGGCTACCTGGCCGCCAGGGGCGATGCCCCGGCCGGCGCGGCAACGTTCATCGTCACGATGCTGACCAGCGATCACCCGAACATCGTGGGCTGGATGGCGGGCGGGGGCTCGCTGCAGGCGCTCCGCCGGGCCGCCGCTGCCCGCGTGGTCTTCCCCGGCCGGATGCTGCGGACCTCGTTCGCGTGGCTGCGTCCCAACGATCTTGTGTTCAACTACCTGGCGCACGGATGGCTGCTCGGCGAGGACCCACCCGCCTTCGACGTTCTGGCCTGGAACGACGATGCGACCGGGATGACCGCCCGGCTGTCGGCGGAGATGAGCGAGGTACTCGTGGGTCGCAAGGCCGCCCAGCCGGGCGCGATCACCGTGCTCGGCACGCCGATAGACCTGGCCAAGGTCGACTGCGACAGCTTCTGCGTGGCTGGCTACACCGACCACATCACCCCGTGGCGGGCGTGCTACGGCACCACCCAGGTGCTGGGCGGGCGCAAGGAGATGGTGGTGGTCCGTTCCGGCCACATCCAGTCTTTCGTCAACCCCGCGAAGACCGCGAAATACGGGTACTGGGACGCACCGCCGTCGGTTCCCGATCCGGACGAGTGGCTCTCCGCCGCGGCTGAGCACGAGGGATCGTGGTGGCCCGCATGGGCGCGGTGGCTGATCCCGCGTGCCGGTGCCGAGAAACCCGCCCCGCCCGTTCTGGGCAGCCCGCGGTACCCCTCACTCGGCCCCGCCCCCGGCACGTACGTGCACGAGTAATGAGGGCCGTGCGAGCCTGCCGGGGAACTCGGTAACCCGACGGCGGGACCTATGTCCCTGGCCGCGCGCCGTCCCGCCCGTGACGCTGGGGACATGGCTAAGACAAGCTCGCGCGGCTCGTCGCGGCCGGCCGTGACGGAACAGCTGTCCGGCCAGCTGGTCGGCGAGCTGCTGGCGGCCGCGACAGCGGCGCCATCGATCCACAACACGCAGCCGTGGCGGTTCGCGGTCAGGGGGGACACGATCGAGCTGCGCGCCGACCCGGAACGGATGCTGCCGGTCATCGACCCGGACGGCCGGGGCATCCACATCGCCTGCGGCGCGGCCCTGTTCAACCTGTGCCTGGCCGCCGCGGTCGCGGGCCGCGAGCCCGTGACCCAGCTGCTTCCCTGGCCGGCCGAGCCGCTGCTGCTGGCCACGGCTCGGCTGGCCGGGCCGCACCGGCCCACGCCGGCCGAGCGGGAGCTGCACGCCGCGATCACGCTGAGGCACACCAACCGGGGCCCGTTCAGCGGGCGCCCGGTGCCGCCGGGCGTGCTGGCCGAGCTCGCCGGCGCTGCCGAGGCCGAGGGCGGCATCCTGCACGTCCTGGACCATGAGGAGACCGCACGCGTGCTGTATCTGGTCAGGGACGCCGAGCGCGCCTGGCTGGCCGATCGCCGCTACCGCGCCGAGCTGGCCCGGTGGGCGGGCGGACCCCGGGACCGGGACGGCATGCCGGACAGCGTGCTCGGGCCCCGGTCCCCCGACCGGCCGGCCCCGGTGCGTGACTTCGCGCCCGGCCGCCCGGCTCCGGCGGGCTACGCCTGGTTCGAGGAGAACCCGCAGCTCGCGGTCGTTTCGACCCGGTTCCGCGGGCGGGCGCACTGGCTGCTGGCCGGGCAGGCGCTGCAGCGGGTGCTGCTGACAGCCACAGCGCGCGGTATATCCGCCAGCCCGCTGACACAGCCGCTGGAGAGGGGACAGGCGTGGCTGGTCCGCGATCCGCGGTCCGGCCGGGAGGAGCCGCAGATGATTCTCCGCATCGGTTATGGCCTGCCGGTGCAATCCAGCCCGCGTCGGCCCGTCAGCGACGTCCTGGACGAGTAACTCTCCCGCCTGGCCGAAGCCTGCTGTCACTGCCCGAATGGCCAGGTGGGGGCCGAAGGTCCCGGATCACGAGGGCCTTGGCACCTGCAGCTCCGCCCGTCGAGGACGTTGTCTGGCAGCATGACCGAGCAGCTCACGGTGGACGAGATCGTCGGGTCCGTCGTGGCGGAAGCCGTGTGGGCGCCGTCGGTGCACAACACCCAGCCGTGGCGGTTCGACGTCGGCGAGCAGCAGATCGACCTGTACGCCGATCCCGGTCGGCAGCTGCTCGTGGCCGATCCCGACGGCCGCGAAATGATGATCAGCTGTGGTGCCGCGCTGTTCACCGTTCGCCTCGCCCTGCGGGCGCTCGGCCGTGTTCCGCAGGCGCTCCTGCTGCCCGACCCGGGTGAACCGGCGCACGTGGCGCGGGTGAGCTGGCCGGAGCGCGCAGCCGTCACGGACGATGAACGGCGGCTCTTCCGCGCGGTGCGCGAGCGGCGGACGCACCGTGGCGCCTTCGGCGCGGCGCCGCTTCCGCCGCGGCTGCTGAACGTGCTGCTGGCGGGGGCCGCGCGGGACGAGTCGACGCTGCGGATCCTGGCCGACGACGGGCAGCGGGCGGTACTCGCGGCGGCCGTCCAGACCGCCGAGCGAGCCCTGGAACACGACCGGGAACGCGCCGCGGAGCTGGCCCGCTGGGCTCCCGCGCCGGGCAGCACCCGCCGAGACGGGGTCCCGTCGACCTCCTATCCAGCACGGGCGGAGCACACCATCCCGGACTTCCCCGGCCGGGACTTCGCCCACGGCCACGGATGGGGCTGGCCGCCGCTCAGCTCGGCGCCGCTGTTCCGCGGCGCGGGGGTCGTTGCGTTGCTCACGACGGTCAATGATCGCCGGGCGGACTGGATCAATGCCGGGCAGGCGCTGCAGCGGATCCTGCTCACCGCCGGCACGCACGGGGTCGCCGCGGCGCTGCACAGCCAGCCGCTCGAGTTCCCCTCGCTTCGTGAGCTCGTCCGCTTCCGGCTGGCCGACGGGGATTACCCGCAGCTCGTGCTCAGGCTCGGGACAGTCATCCAGACGGCGGTCAGCGTCCGCCGCGCACCATCCGACGTGCTGGCTTGACGTCCGTGCCGTCCAGGAAGGACGTCACGGCGGCGGCGAACTCGCCGGGTTCGGATGCGCCGCTGCCGCACGCTGCCCGCGTAGCATCCTCCGGCTGCGGCCTGCGCCTGCCAGGCACCCGCGTCGCGCTCCAAGGCCGGCGGCAGGCAGCCGATGATCTGCTGGATGAGTTCCGGGCGGTTCGCGACGGTCGCCGCGGACAGGGCGTTCTCGACGTTGCGGCGCAGCGCCTCGCGGGGGGCGAGGCGCACCGGCGGCAGCGGGGTGCCGCACCGTGAGTTCCTGCGCGATCATGCCGCCGAGGCTCGCGCCCAGCACGTGCGCGGAGCCGATCCCGGCGTGGTCGAGCACGGCCAGCACGTCACCGGCCATGTCCGCCACGCTGAACGAGCCAGAAGCGAGGCTCCGGCCGCTGCCCCGGTTGTCGACCAGCACCAGCCGGTACCGGCGCTGCAGGGGGCCGATGGCCGGGCCCAGCCCGCCCGGTCCAGGCCCAGGCCTTGGATGAGCAACAGTGCGGGCCGCCGGGAGATCCTCGAGCCGCGCAGGTCGGCCTGGATGAGCAGGGTCTCGGCGGAGATGTTGAGAGCCTGGGCGATGAGCTTGAGCACCCGCTCGGAGGGCTGATGCATGCCGCGCTCGACGCCGAGGGCCTCCATCTGCGCGCTCCACGGATCGGGCACTCGGCATCTTCCTTCGGGTCAGTACCGTGCTAAGTACAACTGGCGCAACGGGGCGCGGCGGTGGTGGCTTCCGCCGCTCGCCGCGCACGTTGCGATGCGGTCACTTGCCCTGCGAACTGGCCTTCTTGGCGGCGGTCTCGGCCTTGTCGGTGCCGCTGCGGGCCGTGAGCACCGGCGCGGTGGCCGCGATCACGTCCTCGGCGAATTTGCGCTGGGCGGCGAGGAGCTGCTCGGCGAAGTCATACGCGTTGGAGACCAGCTCACCAGGCTTGGGCAGCTTGTCGGCGAGCGGCACGGGCGGGGTCGGCAGCGACGGGGTGATGGACTGGACCGTCTCAGCCCACGTCCTGATCGCGTCGGTGACGGCTTCCTGGCTCTTGCGGATGGTGTCCAGGATCTGCTCCTGGAACTCCTGGCCGGCGGTGCGGATGTCGGTCATCTGACTCTCCTCCTCGGGTGGAATCCTTCGCTTATTATAGTTTGCAATTGGGTTATATGTCAAGCGCGCTGGCCGATGGTCCCGGGCGGTGATGACCAACGGCCCGGTCTCAGCCGGCCATTAGGCCAGGCTCCGCGGGTGCAGGGGACTTAAGGCCCACGACCCGGGCCAGAGGTCCTCTGTCGGCCCACTGCCACAAGTGCTTGGCTGCACGCATGTTCGTCGGTGACGAGGTGGTCCTGGACGTCAGCTTCGCTGTGGCCCGGGCCAGGCTCGCGGATCTCGCAGGGAACGATCTGCTGCGCGGCGCGTCAGAAGACGCTTACGGCGCCGGGATCACGGGCCTGGCGCGGGTTGGCACGCTGGGCCTGTCCAAGGTGGTCCGGGTGCGCGTGCGCGAGCTCACCGAGGCCGGCGGCGGCCCCGGGCTCGCCATCCGCTGGGAGGCCACTGGGCCGGGGGGCGGGCTGTTCCCGGCCCTGGATGCGGACATCAGGCTAGCCCGGGCCTCGGACGAAACCACGGTGCTGTCGCTTGCGGGCGTGTACCGGCCGCCGCTCGGCACGCTTGGTAATGCGCTCGACCGTGCGGCCCTGCATCGAGTCGCCGCCGCGACCATCCGGAGCTTTCTTGGCCGCGTCGCCGCCGGCATCACGAGCCCAGCGGGCGCCCCCGAAACCGGCGCCGACCCGTTCCCGCTGCCGTTCTCGCCCGAGATGCCGTAGCAACCCCTGAATACGGCATTGCGGGTCACCTGTCACCGTTTTGCAGGGCAGGACTCGGGGAGGGCCCCGGGCTGGGCGGGGCGAAGGCGTAGCCGCGAACATCGCGGATCGTGTCGTCCAGCTCGCGCAACGCGTCCGTGATGCGCTCGCGGGCCAGCTCACTGGGCAGGTCGGCCGCGGCCTGCAGGCTGAGCCCTACCCGGAACAGGCTCTGCACGACTCGGTCGAACAGCTCCTGGTCGCGGCGGGTGTGCTCGGCCACGGCGGCGCGGGCGAGATCTGCGAGGTCCTCGCGGCGGCGGGCCTCGGTCGCGTCCCGGATCACGGCGAGGACGAAGAGGCCCGTTGCGGTCGGCACCGGGGTCAGGCTGACCTCGACGGGCAGGGTGGCTCCGTCCTTGCGCAGCCCGACCAGCCGGGCGCGGCTGCCCATCGGCCTGGCCTCGGGAGCGCGCGCATAGGCGGCCCGGTATCCCTCGTGCGCTGCGCGCAAGTCGACCGGGACAAGGCTCTCGACCGGGCGGCCAGCCAGATCGGCGGGCTCGTAGCCGAACATCTCCGCGCACCGCCGGTTGGCCAGGACGATCTCGCCATCATGGCCGGTCAGTGCCAGCCCGTCGCCGAGCGCGTCGATGAGCTGCCACAGCATGCCCGGGGTGATCGCCGTCGCCCCGGGCGCACCGGCAGGCATGGCCGGCGATCGGGTGCTGGCGGGTACCGGCGTGTCGGTGGAAGCCATGGGCTCGGTTCGCGGCGTTCCGGCCGCGGTCGCCGCCTCCACCGTGGGGTAGATCGAGACCAGGCGGTCGAGTCCCTCGATGCCGAGCACGCGGCGGACGACCGGTGCGGTGACGACGAGCCTCAGTTGCGTGCCGCTGACTGCCGCCCGCTGGTAGGCGCGCGCGATCGCGTCCATGGCCGCGTGATCGCACGACGCGGTGGCCGTCATGTCCGCGATCAGCACGGCCGCCCCGCGGTTGATCAACGAGAGCAGCTGCTCGCGCAGCCGGGCCACGTTGGTCACGTCGATGTGCTCGGGCAGGGTCACGACCGCCTGCCGGCCCGCCCATTGCACCGGAAACTCGGGGCACATCGGCAAGATCCAATCGAGCGGCTACTGGCGTGTGGCGCAGAGTCTACGTGGATCAGCGGGACGGGCGGGGCGCCCGTGCCGACGGGACCAAGGTCCCGGCCGGCGGTGACTCACATCCCTGGTGCGGCCGGCTTCGCGACAGCGACGATTGCAGCCATTGTGCTACGGCTCAGCCTGAGCCCCCTGATAAGGAGCAAGGACATGAGTATCCCAGCCCAGGCCGCACGTCCCTTAGCGATCAACTTGAATTCGCCCGGCAGCTACCTGCACTGGTCGATCTTCACCGTGTCGGTGGCGAACCTCGTGCTCATCGCGGTCATGGTCGTGATCTTCGGCGCGGCGCTGATGCTGCGATTCCCGAAGGGAAAGACCTACCCGGCCGAGCAGCCCGCGACCGACCCGGCGACCGGCGAGTCGCTGCCCGGCCCGCCGAGCCCGCCCGCCGCCGACAACGAGGACGCGACGATGTGGACGGCGCGGGTGCGGCGCGGCGCGCTGCGCTTGCTGCCACCGGGCAAGCTGCTGCCCGACCGCCAGCCGGCGTACGTGGCGTCGTGGGCGTACGTGTTCGGGGTGGCCTCCCTGGCCGCGCTCGGCGTGGCGATTGTCTCCGGATTCGCGCTCGCTCTCGGCGGCCCCGACTGGTGGCACTACAATCCGGTCGGCCACTTCTTCAACAGCCTGCACCTGTGGAGCGTCGAGCTGTTCATGGCGCTGCTGGTGATCCATTTGTGGGCGAAATTCTGGATGGCCGCCTGGCGCGGCCGCCGCGCGATGACCTGGATCACCGGCGTGGTCGCGTTCCTGGCGTCGATCGTGGAGTGCTTCACCGGATACCTGTCGCAGCAGAACTTCGACTCTCAGTGGATCTCCACCAGCGGGAAGGACGCGTTCAACTCGGTCGGCGTCGGCGCCTTCTTCAACCTCATGAACTTCGGCCAGATGCTGATGTGGCACATCGTGCTGATCCCGATCATCCTGGTCGCGGTCGTGGGTGCGCACGTGCTCATGGTCCGGGTGCGCGGGGTGGCACACCCCATCGACGAGGCAGGATCGGGGCGTGTGCGCGGGCGGGCGCGCCGGCGGGCGGCCGCGACCGCCGACGCCGCCGCATGGCGCGGCCC
>JASHOI010000672.1 GCA_030041195.1 Streptosporangiaceae bacterium
GCCGCCGCGGCGCGGCGGGCGCGGGCCGAGCGCGCCGCCCGGAAGATGATCCTGGCCGCCGCGGCCGACCTGCTGTCGGGGCCCGGCGGGCTCGCCGCCTGCCTGCGCACCCAGCTGGCCCCAGGCACCGTCGCGTCGGTCAGCCTGCCGCTGGACGTCGGCACCCTCACCGACACCATCCCGGTGCACCTGCGCCGCGCGGTCGCCGTCCGCGACCGGCACTGCAGATTCCCCGGCTGCGACCAGCCGGTGGCAACATGCCAGCCGCACCACATCATCCCGCGGTCCGAAGGCGGGCCGACCTGCCTGACCAACCTGATGAACCTGTGCACCTTCCACCACCTCATCGCCGTGCACCGGTGGGGCTGGCGCATCGCGCTCAACCCCGACGGCACCGTGACCGCCACCAGCCCCCACGGCGACAAAACCCTGCACAGCCACGGGCCACCACCCGCCGCAGCCGCCTGACCGCGGCACCCACGCATCACATCATCGACGTCGACGACCAGGCTGGCTCAGGCCCCTCGTCCTGCCGACGCATGCCCGCAGGTCGTCATCCACGGGCCAGCACTTCGGCTCAGCGGTCGCGTTCCTCCTCGTCTTCGTCGTGGATACGGTCGAGGCAGACCGCTATACAGATCATCAGCGCGTCGTCTTCGCCAGGCGCGACGTCGACGCCGTAGGTGTCCCGGACACGGAACCAGGCGCGGGAGACCCGGGCCACGACCTGGTGGCCGTCGCGGATCTCGAAGTCCTTGTCGACGATGTTGCCGACGGCTTCGAGGCGCCCGCCGCCAGCCAGGTCGATGACGGCCCGGTGATGCAGCGGCGAGAACACCGCCTTGTGCACGGTCGCAACCACCGAGCCGTCGCGTTCCACCTGCATGGCGTCGGTGAAGGTCACCAGCTTGTGCTTGATCTCGGCGAGCTTGCGCCCCGAGGCGTCCTGCAGTTCCAGGATGTGCCGCAGTGACAGCACCTTGGCGTCAACGAAGAACGCCCGGTTGCCGTCCTGGTCGGTCACCCAGAAGTCGTCTTTGATGGAGAACAGCCGCTCGCGGACTTGATATCGCATGGCTGGGCAATTTACCCGCGCGTCGGGCGGGCAGCACTTGAGATGCTGACTGCTCTTGCCAAGGTTCAGTTCAGGAACCGGTGCGATGCTGGTCGTGCAGCAGTTGGCAGGATTTCGGGCACCGTACAACAACGGATATGGAAACGTGCAACGAGAGGACAGCTCAGCGCCGACCGGTGACGACCAGCTGACCACGGATGGCGATTCGGTCCCGGAGCAGGAACGCCGGCGCGCAGTACAGCGGGCGCTGGCCGATGCCCTTCAGCTCGCACGGCTGCAGGCCGACGTGCTGGTGCGCATGGATGAAGCGGACCAGGCGGGAGATGACGAGGAAGTACTGCGCTGCCATGCCGAGCTTGATCACGTGATGAGCCGGATGGCCGAGGCCGAGCGGGTGCGCAGCGGCGCCCAGGCCGCAGCTCCCGATGAGAATGACCTGGTCTGCGCGGGCTGCGGCGCGGCAGCCGAGCCCTTGTACGAGAAGCCGCGACTGCTGGGGTATCGCTGCTCTAGCTGTGACTGGGTCGGCCATGATCCCGCCGCGGAGGCGGACCGGCGGCGCGCAGATGCCAAGGACGCAGCGTGCACAGCGGTCGAGCGAGCCGTTGAGTCCATCGCTGACGCGCTGGCGATACTGGGCCACCGCGGGAAAAAGGCCCGTGACGAGGGCGTCGGCACGCTCCGCGCGCTGCGCGATGATCTGGCCGCTGTCGACAGCCGGCTCCGCCGGACACGACAGCTGTAAATGAGTCGACCCTGGGTCAGGCCGGACCCTACGGTGGCAGAAGGCTGGCCGACCTGGCGGTAAGGGCCAGAGACCGGTCGTCCCAGGAGGGTTCGAGAAGCGGCAGGAAGTAGACCCGGCCTGGCCGCCAGTCCTCGCCCACGCCAGGAACTGGCCTGCTTACCCGGCAGCGCGCGCGGTGACCAGGCCGGCCTGGTAGGCGAAGACCACAAGCTGCGCCCGGTCGCGAGCCCCGAGTTTGATCATCGCCCGGCTGACGTGGGTCTTGGCGGTGGCGGGGCTGAGCACCATGGCCTTGGCGATCTCGTCGTTGGAAAGGCCGTGCGCGACCAGGGCCACGACCTCCCGTTCCCTGTTGGTGAGGTTTCCCATCCCTGCCGTGGCGACCGCGTCCGGCGGCCGGGCGACGAACTCACTGATCAGGCGGCTGGTGACGGCCGGGGACAGCAGCGCGTCTCCGCCCATGACGACCCGCATCCCCTGCAGCAACTCGCCTGGCTCGGTGTCCTTGAGCAGGAACCCGCTCGCCCCGGCCCGCAGCGCGGCGAAGATGTACTCGTCGAGCCCGAAGTTGGTGAGGATCACCACGCGCACGTTTTCCAGGCGCTCGTCGGCCACGATCTGGCGGGTGGCCTCGATGCCGTCGAGCACCGGCATCTGAATGTCGACCAGGGCGATGTCCGGGCGGTGCTCGGCGGCCAGCGCCACCGCCTGCCGCCCATCGGCGGCCTCGGCGACCACCTCGATGTCGTCTTCGGCCTCGAGCAGCGACCGGATGCCGCTGCGGATCAGCGCCTGGTCGTCGGCCAGCAGGATCCTGATCAAGACGGTGCCCGCGTGGGGAATTCGGCATGCACCTGGAAGCCGCCGCCGTCCCGCGGTCCGGCGTGCAGAAGACCGCCGAGCGCGGTCACCCGTTCCCGCATGCCGACGAGGCCGAGCCCGGGTCCCGCTAGCCGGGGGCCCGCGGCGGTGCCGGTGCCCGGGCCGTTGTCGTCGACCTGGACGGCGAGGGCGTGTGGCGTGTAGTTCAGGTGAACCGATGCGCTGGCTCCGCCTGCGTGACGGCTCACGTTGGCGAGCGCTTCCTGCACGATCCGGTAGGCAGCCCGGTCCACCTCGGGCGGGAGCCCGCGTTCCGCGCCAACCACGGTTACCGTGACCGGGAGCCCGGCGGCCCTGGAGCGTTCCACCAGGCTGTCCAGTTGGCCCAGCCCGCTGCCGTCGCCGTCCTCCGCGTTGCGCAGCACGCTGAGCGTCGTGCGCAGTTCCCGCGCCGCGTCGGCGCCCGCCTCCTGGATCGCCAGCAGCGCCGACGGCACTTCCTCACCGCGCTTGCGGGCCAGGTGCACCGCCACGCCCGCCTGGACAGAGATCACCGAGATGCTGTGCGTCAGGGAGTCGTGCAGCTCACGGGCGATCCGCAGCCGCTCCTGCATCGCCCTGCGCTGGGCGGCCTCGTCCCTCGTCCGCTCCGCCTCGTCGGCGCGCTGCTCGACCTCGCGGACGTGCAGCTGCCACATCCGGAACGTCACGAGCATGACCCCGGCCGAGATCGCCCATCCGGCCGCGTAGAACGTCCGTCGGCCCCGGTCGCTGCGCATCCTCCGAGCGTACGCGCACGGCCCTCCGGCGGCGTTCGCCCGCTGGACCCATTTCCGGCTACTCCCTGCGGAGTATCCGCGCAGTCCGCCGCATCCCCGCTGACCAGTCAGAAAACGCTTCCCTCGCAGGACGACGGCGGGCCGCCCGGCCGACAGCATCGCATGTATGGCAACGAAAGAACGCGCCGACATCGTGGCGGGAGCATCCAGATGAGCACGAGCAAGACCGTCGAAGCGGCCAGGATCTCCGCTGACCCCCTCGCTACCCAGTCGTTCCTGCTGACCCGGGTCCAGCCGGCGCTCAGTGGGCTGATGGACGGGTCGCTGTCGACCCTGGCGCCCATCTTCGCGGTGGTGCTGGCCACCCACCGGCCCCTGACCGCGTTTTTCACCGGCGTCGCCACCGCCCTGGGCGCGGGCGTGAGCATGGCCTTCTCCGAGGGCCTGTCGGACACCGGGGATCTGACCGGACGCGGCAGCCCGGTGCTGCGCGGCGTGATCACCGGCGGCGGAACCTTCGCCGGGGGTATCTTCCACACCCTGCCGTTCCTGATCCCCGGCTATGGCGCCGCGATCAGCGCCGCCACCGCGGTGGTGGCCGCCGAGCTGATCATCCTGGCTTGGCTGCGGCGCAGATTCTTCGCCACCGGCTTCGCCCGGTCATTCCTGGCGATCACCGTCGGCGGAGCGATCATCGCCGCCTTGAGCACAGTCCTCGGCATTGCCGCCGCGGGCTGAGGGCCGAACTGTGGTCGGCCGCCTCGCCGCTCGAGCTCCTGCAAAGCCGCTGGTCAGTGCGACGGATGGAGGCCGTCGTTGTAGATACGCAGCTGCATCGTGGCCAGGTCGAGCAGCGGCGTCTTGATCCCGTGATCGGCGCCGCGGCGGGCCAGGTCGGCCAGCACCTGCTCGACCTCGGCGGGCCGCCCCTCGGCCACATCCCGTGACAACGACGAGGTCAGCGGGGACCCGGCCTGTGTGATCATCTGGGTCGTGCTGGTGATCGCGTCGGCGGGCACCGGGCAGCCGGCCGCGGCTGCGACAGCGCTGGCCTCGGCCAGAATGGCCGGCCCCAGGTCACGCCCGCCGGGAACGGCAACGATCTCCCCCACGGTGCCGCGCATCAGGCAGGTAAGCGCGCCGATGGTGGCGATGAACACCCACTTCTGCCACATTCTCGCGATGATCTCGTCGCTGATGCTGGCGTCGAACCCGGCCCCGGCGAGCTGGTCGTAGGCAGTCTGCAGCCGGGTGGTCCGGGCGCCGTCCTGCGTCCCGATCGTCATGGTCGCGGACGGGGCGAGCAGGACTACGTCGCCTTCGTCGTTGAGCTGGGTGGCGACTATGACCACGCCGCCGAGCACCGCCGGCTCGCCGAACCGCTTGCTGAGCACGGGCAGGTGTGCCATCCCGTTCAGGAACGGCACCACGGCGGTCTGCGGCCCTACGGCCGGCGCGAAGTCGGCGATGGCCTGGTCCAGCGCGGTCGCCTTGACCGACAACAGCACGACGTCCGCGGGCTCGGTCAGTTCTCCGGCCATGACCAGGTTCGGCCGCACCACCTGCTCGGCGTCGGCTCCGGGCCCCGGCGCCACGATCCGCAGCCCGCGCTCGCGCAGCTGCTCAGCGCGTCGCGGACGGACCAGGAACGTGACGTCCCGGCCGGCCCGCGCCAGCCGTGCCCCGAAATAGCCACCGGTGGCGCCCGCCCCGACGACGAGGATCGTCATGGTCTTCGCGCCTCCTTCCCTGGCGACGTCAGGACAGAACCCGGAGCCGGACGGTCGGGCTCATCGCGCGCAACTGCCCGACCGCGTCGTCCGGATAGTCGACGCCGATATCGGTCAGCGCGTAGCCGAGGTCACCGCGTGTGGCCAGCAACTGGGCCTCGACGTTGACGCCGTGCGCGGCGAGCACCGAGTTCATCTCCGCCATGACACCGGGGACGTTCCGGTGAACGTGCGCCAGGCGGTGCGAGCCGGTGGCCGGCGGCAGGGCCAGCCGCGGCATATTGACCGACAGCGAAGTGGCGCCGTCGGCGACAAAGTCGATCAGCTTGGCGCCGACGAACGCGCCGATGTCGGCTTGCGCCTCCTCCGTCGAGCCGCCGATGTGCGGGGTGAGGATCACGTTCGGCAGCCCGCGCAGCACAGACACGAACTCCTCGCCCGCCGACCGGGGCTCCTCCGGGAAGACATCGACCGCCGCGCCGGCAAGGTGCCCGGAGAGCAGATGAAGGCGCAGCGCTTCGTGGTCGACCACGAAGCCCCGGCACAGGTTCAAGAACAAGGCGCCCGGCCGCATCTGGCTGAACTCCTTCTCGCCAAACAGCGAGCTGTTCGACGGGCGGCCGTCCACGTGCAGGCTTACAACGTCGGACATCTCGAGGAGCTCATCCATGCTGACGCAGCGCCGCGCGTTCCCGAGGGCAAGCTTGTCGGCGGTGTCGTACAAGACAACCCGCATTCCCAGTGCCTCGCTGACGACCGAAAGCTGCGCGCCGATGTTGCCGTATCCGACGATCCCGAGCGTCCGGCCACGGACCTCGTGAGCCCCGGCAGCCGACTTGTCCCACCTGCCCGCGTGCATGGCCTGGTCCTTCTCGGTGAGCCGCCGGGTCAGCGCGATGATCTCGGCCAGCGTCAGCTCGACCACGCTGCGCGTATTCGAGTACGGGGCGTTGAAAACGGCTACGCCGAGCGCCGAGGCCGCTGGCAGGTCGATCTGGTCGGTGCCGATGCAGAACGCCCCGACCGCGAGCAGGTCAGGGGCGCCGGCCAGCACGGCCTCGGTGACCCGGGTCTTGGACCGTATGCCGAGCAGCGCCACGCCAGGCAGCGCGGCGGCCAGGTCAGCTTCCGCGAGCGCGGATCGGTGCTGGGTAACCTCCAGACCGGCATCTTCGAGCGACCGGACGGCCTCCGGGTGGATGTTCTCGAGCAGCAGTGCCTTCACCGTCCCAGGCTAACGGAGGACTGCATTTACCCAGGTCGACCGGGCCTGCGCCACGCGCCGTAGTATTGGCAGGCGTGCCACTGATTGACGCCGCTGCCTCCGGGCCCGCCGATGAGACGGCACGGTGGCTGTCGGCACTGAGCGGTGCGGGCACGACCCGTGAGCAGGCGCTGGCGCGGCTGCACGGCATGCTGCTGCGCGTCGCGCGCGCTGAGCTGGGCCGCCGCGCGGGACGGCATCCGATCACCGGTCCGGAACTCGACGACCTGGCCCACCAGTCGGCCGACGATGCCCTGCTCGCTGTCACAACCAAACTCGCCGAGTTCCGGCGCGAAAGCCAGTTCACGACCTGGGCATATAAGTTTGTCGTTCTCGAGGTGTCCAGCAAGCTCGGGCGACATTTCTGGCAACGTCCTTCCGCTCCCCTGGACGCCGCGGACTGGGACCGGCTGCCCGGCCGCTTCGGGATCAGCCCTGCCGACCATGTCGAGCGGCTCGAACTGGTCACCGCGGTGCGCCGTGCCGTCGAGGAGGAGCTCACCGCGCGGCAGCGGCGGGTATTCATCGCAATCGTGGTCGACGGCGTTCCGGCCGACGCCTTGGCGCAGCGGCTGGGTTCGAGCCGTGGCGCTATCTATAAGACGATGTTCGACGCGAGGCGTAAGTTGCGGGCCGCGCTGGCTGCCAAAGGGTATCTGACCGCCTCCGCCGAAGAGGCCGGTCTGAGCGGCCGGGGTACGAGGCGATCATGACTGGTTGGGATGAGCTAGACCGGTTCCTGCGAACCGATCCGCGCGACGTGGGATGCGAGCAGGCGCTGCGCATCTTGCATGTTTATGTCGAGCTCGTCCTCGACGACGAATCGGGGGGCCAGGCGCGTCGCCGGTACCCCGGGGTCGCCGCGCACCTGCTTGACTGCGGCCCGTGCGCCGAGGATTTCCAAGGGCTCCTCCTCGCAGCCCGGACGAATCCGGCGTGACCGGCCGTCTCCAGGTGCACCGGTAAGACCGCCCGCTGCAGCGTCGCTAACGGAGAAGACGGCGCGACACCCCGTCGGCGCCATTTCCGCGAACAGATGACGGAGGGCTGTCATGCCCCTGCTACGCCCCGGAGACTCATTCCCGGCCCTGCCGCTGACCGCGCCCGGCAAACCGACCCTGACACTACCGGGCGCATTTGACGGCGAGTTCGGAGTTGTGCTGTTCTTCCGCGGGCCGTGGTGCCCTTATTGCAACGCGCAGCTACGGGCGTTCCAGCTGGCCGACGGCAGTCTGGCCGACGCCGGAATCAAGGTGGCTGCGCTGTCGGTAGACGACGAGGCCAGCACGGCCGAGCTCATCGCCAAGCACGGCCTGACCTTCCCGGTCGGGCACAGCGCCGATGCCCCGGCCATCGCGAGGCTCACCGGCGCGTTCGTCAACCCTGACCCGGTCTACCTGCAGTCAACGGGGTTCGTCCTGGACCCGGCCGGCAAGGTCGTGGTCAGTGTGTACTCCAGCGGCGCCATCGGTCGGCTCATCCCCGACGACGTGATCGGCCTGGTCCGCTACTTGCGCCGGCGTGCGCCGGCCCGGCGATGACCAATGCCTGCGGCGGGCAAGCCGGAGCTCTGCGATGTGCGGCTTCGGCG
Source organism: Streptosporangiaceae bacterium (assembly GCA_030041195.1). The sequence continues at coordinate 8,010 of JASHOI010000672.1, forward strand.
TTGGAATCTACTGCGAAAGGGGAGACGGCGGTGGTACCTGACTTCGCCGGTAAGACGGCGCTGATCACGGGCGCTGGGCGCGGTATCGGCCGTGCTGTGGCGCTTACGCTGGCGGACGCCGGTGCCGGGCTGATCCTGGTCGCCCGCTCGACCGGCGAGTTGGAGCAGACCAGGGCGATCCTGCTCGGCCAGGGCACCGCCGCCGGGCGGATCCGGATAGTTGCCGCTGACCTCAGCGAGGACCAACAGCGCGGCCGCGCCGCGACGGCCGCGCTCGAGGCCGGCCCCGTGGACATCTTGATCAACAACGCGGCCACCGTCGAGCCGCTCGGCCCGACTGCCACGGTCCCGGTCGCGGAGCTGCGCCGCGCCTTCGAGCTCAACGCCGTCGCGCCCATCGCACTCACCGCTGCCCTCCTGCCCGGAATGCTGGACGCCGGCTGGGGCCGCGTCGTCAACGTCTCCAGCGGGATTGCCGCCCGGCCAGATTCCATGGTCCGCTTCAACGCCTACGCCGCCACCAAGGCCGCGCTGGAGGCACACACCGTCAACCTCGCCGCCGAACTGCGCGGCACCGGTGTGACGGTGAACGTGTACCGGCCGGGCGGGGTGGACACCGCCATGCAGGCCTGGATCCGGCTGCAGGATCCCGACCGCATCGGGACCGCGACGCACGAACGGTTCAGCAAGAACTTCGCCGAAGGCACTCTGATCACACCCGGGCAGTCCGCAGCTATCCTCGTCGCCCACCTGGGCGAAGGCGACACCGGGGCGATCTGGGACGCCAGCGCCGCTCACCATATAGTCGAGCGGAGCGGGACGGACCGGTTGGCGTCACGTTCAAGGAGGGTGATCGATGTACCACGTGAACGCCGATGACCTGCCGGGCAATGAGGTTTCCCGCACGTTCGAGGGTGGCAGGTACGGCCCGAGCTCCGTGTCGTTCTTCCTGGTGCGCAATCAGCCAGGCCAGGGACCGGAGCTGCACCACCATCCGTATGACGAGACCTTCATCATCCTCGAGGGAAGGGTCAGGGTCAGCGTCGGGGATGAGGTCCTCGACGGCGGCCCGGGCGACATCGTCATCGGCCCGGCCGGGCTGCCGCACGGGTTCACCAACAGCGGCCCCGGTCCGGCGAGGCTGGTCTGCATCCATGCGGCGCCGGCCATGACGACGCAATGGACCGCCGATTAGACCCAGCACCATCGTCCTTGCCGACGGGCCGCGATCAGGAGCGAGCCAGATCCCGGCTGATCACGAGGCGCTGGATCTGGTTGGTTCCCTCGAAGATCTGCATCACCTTGGTCTCGCGCATGTACCGCTCCACCGGGAAGTCCTTGGTGTAGCCCGCTCCGCCGAGTACCTGGACCGCGTCGGTGGTGACCTTCATGGCGTTGTCGGTGGCGACCATCTTCGCGATGGCCGCCTGGCGCGAGAACCGGCGGCCGGCATCGCGCAGTCGCGCCGCGTACAGGTACATCGCCCGGGCGGACTCCACGGCGGCGGCCATGTCGGCGAGCACGAACGCCAGCCCCTGGTGATCGATGATCGGCCTGCCGAACGACTCACGCTGCTTGGCGTAGCCCACGGCCACGTCGAGCGCCGCCTGGGCAACGCCGGTCGCCACCGCCGCGATGCCGAGGCGGCCGGAGTCGAGCGCGGCGAGCGCGATCGGCAGGCCCTGGCCCTCCTCCCCCAGCCGCCGATCGGCCGGGACCCGGACTCCGCCGAAGAGCATCGTGGCCGTCGGGGAGCTCATCAGGCCCATCTTGTCCTCTGGCACGTCCGCCGACAGGCCGGGAGCGTCCGCGGGCACCAGGAAACAGGAGATCCCGCGGCCGCCGTCGTCGCTCGTACGGGCCATCACCTTGTAGAAGTCGGCGGTGCCGCCGTGAGTGGTCCACGCCTTCGCCCCGTCGATGACGTAGTCATCACCGTCACGCACCGCCCGGGTGCGCATCGCTGCCGGGTCTGAGCCAGCGTGCGCCTCGGACAAGCAGTACGCCCCGAGCATCTCGCCGCCGAGCAGATCAGGCAGCCACCGCTGTTTCTGCTCCTCGGTACCGGCGCGGAACAGTCCGAAGCAGCTCAGCACGTGCACGCTGATTCCGACCCCGACCGCTGCCCAGGCCGAGGCGATCTCCTCGAGCACCTGCAGGTAGACCTCGTAGGGCTGCCCGCCGCCGCCGTATTCCTCGGGGTAGGGCAGGCTCAGCAGTCCCGCCCGGCCCAGGATCGTGAACGCCTCGCGGTGGAACGTGTGCGTGCGCTCGGCCTCTTCCACAACGGGAAGCAGTTCTTTCTCGGCGATGCTGCGCGTCAGCTCGATCAGGTCGGCCGACTCCTGGGTCGGCATCATGCGCTCGGCAGGCATGGATCCTCCGTCTCCAGCGGGAGATACCACTAACTGTACGCTAGTCGCGAATTTGGTACGGTTCTGGCATGGATGCTGGCCTGAGGATCAACCGGCATTCGGCCCGTCGCGACGAGTTGCGCAGTGGCCTGATCGAGATCTTCCTGGCCGAAGGCTTCGCCAACTTCAGCGTCGAGGACCTGGCCGTCCGGCTGCAGTGCTCGAAGTCGACCCTGTACGCGGTGGCGCCGAGCAAGGAGCAGCTCATCACCGCGGTCGTCCGCGCGTTCTTCCGCCGCGCCACCGAGCGCGTCGAGGCGCGGCTGGGCGCCGAAGATGACCCGATCGACCGGATCGGCGTCTACCTGGACGCGATTGCCGCGGAGCTCGCGCCCGCGTCGGCGGCCTTCTATGCCCATCTTGACGCGTTCGCCCCAGCCCGGGAGATCTACTCGCAGAACACCGCGATCGCGGCTGCCCGGGTCCAGGACCTGGTCCGTGACGCCGAGCAGCCCGGCCGGCCTGTAGACGCCGGCTTTATCGGCGCCGTGGCCGCCCAGGTCATGGAGTCGATCCAGCAAGGCCAGATGCAGGCGCTGACCTCGCTGGATGACGCGGCAGCCTACCGCGCCCTGAGGGTCCTCATCGTCGCCGGCGTCGCCGGTGCGCCGAGCACGTCTTCCAGCAGCTGAACGGTCCCCTCCGCTGGCGGCCCCTGGGCGCTAACCCGGTGAGGGCAAGGACTGCTCGGTCCAGATGCACTTCCCCTCGGCCAGGTAGCGAGTTCCCCAGCGGTCGCAGAGAGCGGCGACCAGTTGCAGACCCCGGCCGCCTTCGTCGTTCCACGAGGCCCGGCGGATCCGGGGCGTGGTGGCACTGCCGTCGAAGACCTCGCAGACCAGGGTCTGGCTACGGAGCAGACGAAGCTGGATCGGTCCCCGGGCATGCCGGAGCACGTTGGTGACCAGCTCACTGGCGAGTATCTCCGTGTCGGCCGCCAGCTCGTCCAGCTTCCAGGCGCCGAGCTGGTCACGCACGTGGCGGCGGGCCGCGCGGGCGGCCAGCGGCTCCTCGGGGAGCGACCAGGTGGCTACCGCGTCCGGGTCCGTGGCATGAACACGCACGGCGAGCAGCGCCGCGTCGTCGGTGCGCAGAGAGCCGGCAGGCAGCAGGCCGCGGGTGAGGCTGTCGCAGAGCTGTTCCAGGGTCTCGCGATGATGGGCGCTCAACATCGCTGCCAGACGGTTCATGCCGATGTCGGCGTCAACGTCGGCCGATTCGATCAGGCCGTCGGTGTAGCAGACCAGCAGGCCACCGTCTGGAACGGCCAGTTCAGCGACCGTGAAGGGCGGCTCGGCGACGCCGAGCGGCGGATCGGCGGCGGCTTCGGCAAGCGTCACGGCGCCGTCGGGCCCGACGACCGCGGGAGCTGGATGACCGGCGCGGGCCACCGCGCAGACGCCCCTGACCGGGTCGTAGACGGCATACAGGCAGGTGGCGAAGAAGAAGTCATCGCTGATGCCGCCCACCACGTCGTTGAGGTGGCCCATGATCTCATCGGGGGGCAGGTCCAGGTCGCAGAGGGTTTGCACGGCGGTGCGCAGCCGCCCCATGATGACCGCTTCAGGCAGGCCATGCCCCATGACGTCGCCGATGACCAGGGCGACCCGGCCACCCGACAACGGCACGACGTCATACCAGTCCCCCCCGACGGTCGTGCCCGGCCCGGCCGGCAGATACCGTGCGGCCACGTTCACCGCGGGCAGCGAGGGCAGCGCCTGGGGCAGCAGGTCTCGCTGGAGCGCCTGCGCCCGAGCGTGCTCGGTGTCAAACAGCCGGGCACGCTCCAGAGCCTGCGCTATCAGGCCGCTCAGCGCCACCAGCAGGGCACGCTCCTCGCTGGTCAGCTGGCGCGGCTGGTCGAAGGAGACCACGCACATTCCAACCGTCTGTCCCGAGGCCACCAACGGCATGAACGCCCAGGCCCGCTTGCCGGTCACGTCGGGCCCGCCGGCCAGCTCGGGGATGCGCTCGGCAAACTCCTCACGAGAGGAGAGGAAGAACGGCCGGTGATCGTGCAGCGCGGCGGCGATCGACGGCGTCTCCGGCAGCGGCATTCCATCGATCGAGCTGACAAACGACTGGGAATAGCCGACGAACCCGATCACCCGCAGATGGTCTGCCTCGGCCGCGTGCACGAGCAGCCCCGACGCCCCGAACGGCGGCAGCACATGCTCGGCGACCGCAGCTACCACATCCTGCGAGGTCACAGCCTCGGCGAGCGCTGCTGTGAGCTCCTGGATCCGCGCAGCCCGCTCGGCTGCCGCCCGCTCCGCCGCCTCCCGCTCGGCCCCGCGCAAGCGCGACTGCGTGACGTCGGTGAAATACCAGGCCATGCCGCCAGGCACCGGCACGAACCGGAACAGGTACCAGTCCCCGGTACCCGGCCACTCCGCCTCAAAGCCAACCGGCGTCATCCCGGCCGCAGCCTCCCGGCAGCGAGCCTCCAGGCCCGGCACCTGGCTCACCGGAAGGTCCCACAGCACCCGCCCCGCCAGCTGCTGCCCCGCACCCAGCAGCAGTTCCGCCCGGACGTTGCCGAAGGTTATCCGCCAGTCCTTGTCGACGGACAGGAACCCGTCGCTCATGAAGCGCAGCGCGCGCCGCACGCCATCGCGGGCGACATGGGACTCGGTGTTGTCCCAGACCGTGCCCAGCACCCGGTACGGGTGCCCGTCACGATCAGGCTCAACCCGCCCGCGCACCTGGATCCACCGGCTGGCCCCGTCCGGGCAGCAGATCCGGTACTCGACCTCGTAGGAACGCAGGGTGCTGACCGCGTTGCCCACCTCGGCGACCACCCAGGCGACATCGTCAGGGTGTATCAATCTGAGCCAAGTCTTGACATGCCCGTCATACGTATCCGGGTCAAGGCCGAACAACCCGATCGCGCGCTCGTCAAGGCTGACCCGTTCTGCAGCCGGATACCACACCCAGGCACCGACTCCGGCCGCCCCGAACGCCTCCGTCAGGCCACGCCCGCCCGCCACGTCCGGCCCGTGGCTGCTGGTCTCCCCCGTCGTTGCCATCACAACGAAAGCGTCTGAACGCTCCCCCGTCCTACGCAGTTGAAGCAGCATATACCCCGCCTGAACAGGCTCAATGCGAGGAAGCGCCCTGCCTTGGGTGTGGCCGAGGGTGGAATCCGACCGACTGCGAGACGTGCCCGAGTTTAGCCAGGATTTCAGCAGTATGCGTCAGGGCGCCGATCCATGCCTGATATTGGCCGAGCCGCTGACTGATCCGTCAATTAAAGGCACACGGAAATACTGACACCTGCGTATCGTCCAAACCCGCCGCGGCGACTGCTGGGTGCCGCGAGCACGCCTTAAAGTGGCGCAGCCTAAACTGTCAGTTCGCTCTCGATCCGCTTCAGGTTGATCCTGGCGAGTGCGAGATTCGACTTTGCCCGGTCAAGCGCGAGATAGAGGAAAAGCCCTTGGCCGCTATCTGACTGCCGCAGCAAGCGAATCAGGTGGTACTGCTTCGTGAGCGTGATCAGGATGTCCTCGATCGTGTCGCTGATGCGCAGCGACGCGAGCGTCCGCATCTTGGCCCTGACCACCTCGGTGTTACCTGCGGCTGCGACTTCCAGATCGAGGTACTTGCCCCCGCCCAGCGAGCCGAGAGACATCCCGCTCTCCCAGTCGACCAGCGCGACGCCGAGCGCTCCGTCAATGGCCATCGCTTCCTTGAGAGCCGTTTCGATGTCCATGTCCCACTCCCCTGTCCCCTCGGACGGAATTACCCACAGAGAACCATAGCGAGCCCGTTGATCTTTGACAACGAGAAAGCAAGGAAATCTTTCTACTAACGGATGGTAGCGGCATTATGACCGTGCGTTGCTGAGGATATTATTTTGGTCCCTGTAACCTAGGCAGCCGAATCTGCAATCGTTAGCTTCCGCCATTTCGTTGCGTGCTCCTGGCACGCAAAGTAGTATCCCGGGATATTTCGCATTGGGGAGAGCGGTGTCAACTCTTGATGAGTCGCTGCGGCGTGTTCTGACGACCGCCGGAGCCCGCGCGGCGGCTCTGATCGACGTCGGGACCGGCATGGTTGTGCGGGAAGCCGGGCAGGCCGGCACAGACCTGCCGGCCGCGGCGGCCAGCATCGCCGATGAGGCCAGGCTGGCTGCCTGGTCGCTGGGACCAAGCCGTCCCGGTGGTGACCTCGACGAGATCACCGTCACCACCACGGCTCGCGTTCATCTGACCAAGGTGCTGGAGTTCCGGCAGCGCGATGCCCTGCTGCTCTTCGTCGACTTCGACCGGGCGCTGACCAACCAGGCGTTGGCGGCATTGCAGGTCGGTGAGCTGGCACCGGCCCTGCTGGCATAGGCATGGATCTCCCTCGCCGCGGGCTCCCGCCTACTGCCGACGGTGACCCGTCCGGCCAGGGCACCGGCTTCGCCCTGCTCGGCCAGGCCCTGCTGAGCTGTGCCGCCGGGCGCCAGTCCGGCGCGCTGCGCGTCACCGGCGAGCCTGGCGGCACCGTTCACGTCGTGGACGGCGGTGTCGCGGCGATCGACACGCCCGGCGCTCCGGGCCCGGAGGTGGTGCTGCTGCGTTCTGGCCGGGTCCCCGAGCCGGGCTGGCAAGATGCCTTCGCGGTCGCGGCAGCCGACGGCCGGATGACCGCGGAGCTTGTCCGCCGCGGTCTCATCGGAAGCGGCCAGCTCGAAGTGGTGCTCCGCGCTGCCCTGGCCGATTCCATGTTCGCGTTGATGAGCGGGCAGGTCGATGAGTGCCAGATGGAGCCGGCCGCGACTGCCTGCCTGCTCCCGCTCGAGCCGCCCGCCGAGCCCGACTGGCTGTTGTCCGAGGCTTCGCGGCGGCTGCGGGTGCTGGCCTCGATGCCCAACCGGATAGAGCACGACCGGGACCGGGTACTGCGCGGGCACCGGGCGCCGCCGGTCGGGTCCGCCCTCGACGGCGGCCAGGAAGGGATCCTCGCCCTGGCGAATGGCCGGCGGACCGCCCGCGACATGGCCTTCTCCCTGGGATGGGGCGTTTACGCGCTGACGCTGGAATTTATCCGGATGCAGGAGGCCGACCTTCTCACGGTGGGCTCAAGGCGCAGCGTAACCCGTGACCAGCAGCGTGATCCGGTCCCCGCGGGCGGGCCGCACGGCCTGCCCGCCGACGACGTGAGGGCTGCCGACGACCAGGTCCCGGCGTTGCCGCGGCGCCGCAAGCCGAGCGGCGGGCAGTCACGCCGACCCCAGCCGGCCGGCCAGCCTGGCAACTCCTCTGCCCTGCTCCGGCTGCTGCGCCCGGGTGCCACCGCCGATCCTGAACCACGCGGAAACGAAAGAGACTGACGAAGGGGGCGCCGATGGCCGAGGACGCGCTGCTCGCCGAGATGCGGGCGTTGCGGGACCGCGTGGTGGGAATCGCCGACACGGCGCTGGCCAGCCGCGACGGGCTGATCATCAGAGCGGACACCGGAGACATCGAGCCCGAATACCTGGCCGCGATGGCGGCGGCGGCGCTCGGCGTTGGCCACCGCATGGCAGCCGAGGTCGGCAAGGGCACGCTGCACGAGGTCGTGACCCGCAGCAGTGGCGGCTACGTCGCGACCTACGCGGTCGGTGCCACCGCCCTGCTGGTGCTCGTTGGCGATGCCGGCCTGGACAGCGTGCGGCTGCACCGCGAGTCCCAGATCACGATCAAGAACCTCGCACTGCTGCTGGCCGGAAACGAGCCGGGATCGAGCGCGATCGCGGGATTACCCCCGCCGGCCTCCGCCGAACCACGCCGTCACCTGGCCCAGCCCGCCGATTTCGGCGGTGAACCGGTCCCCCGCCCGGACTGGCACCATGGGCCCGAGCGCTCCGGACAGCACGATCTCGCCGGCCCGGAGCGGCTGGCCGTACGAGCGGGCGGCCGAGGCCAGCCAGGCGACCGCGATGGCCGGGTGGCCGAGGCAGGCCGCGCCGGATCCGGCGGACACCTCCTGACCGCCGCGCCGCAGCCGCATCGGGCAGGCCGCCAGGTCCAGGCCCGCGGGCGGATGGCGCTCCGGCCCCACCATGAACAGCCCCGACGACGCGTTGTCGGCGACGGTGTCGACGATGGAGATGTCCCAGCCCGCGACGCGGCTGTCCACGATCTCCAGCGCCGCGGCCAGCGATCCGGTCGCTGCCAGCACGTCGCCGGGACCTATGTCCGGGCCATCCAGATCGCCTTCGAGCATGAACGCTATCTCCGCCTCGATCTTGGGCTGCAGCAGCCGTCCGGCGTCGACGGGTTCGCCCGCCGGGCAGGCCATCGACGACAGCAGCGTGCCGAAGTCGGGCTGGCCGACGCCGAGCTGGGCCTGCACCGCCGGGCTGGTCAGGCCGATCTTGCGGCCGACGACGCTGTCCCCGGCCGCTACCCGCCCGGCGACCCAGGCGGCCTGGACCGCGTACGCGGCGCCGACGTCTCCGTCGGGCAGCAGCGTGCGCACGGGCTCGCAGGGGCGCCGGGTGGCGCGGGCGCCGGCCAGACGCTCCAGCGCCAGGGTGGCCGACGTGCCCAGGGACGGTACCGCGACTGACATCAGGCCACCTCGAAAGTCGTGCCGATACCCATGCCGGTAACCCATTCCGGTACCGGTTCGTAGCTCGTCCACACCAGCGGGCGGGCGGCTGCGGCGAAGCCGATCAGCCAGGTGCGGATCTCGTGGCCGCCGCTGCCGGCCCGTTCTTCCAGCCCCTCGTCGCCCAGGTCCGTCACCGGGTCGAGGTCGGCCGTGACCAGCTGCTTGAGGAACCAGGAGTCCCAGGCCGCGTTGACCGGCGCGTCCGGGTTCCCGCCCAGCGCGCGGACACCGGGCTCGCGGGCGGCCGAGAACGCCCGCACGTCGCGCCGGCCATGGATCACCGCGGCGCGGCGCTCAGCCGGGACCGACTCGTCACGCGGATCGTTAGACGGCAGCCAGTGCGACAGCCCACCGCTCGCCACGATCAGCACCCGCCCGGCGTCGGCGCCCCGGATCGCCGCCCCCAGCGACCGGCCGAGCGCCACGCAGCGGGGCATCGACGGCAAGGGAGGCGCGGCGGTGTTCACGACCAGCGGGACCAGCGGAAGGTCGGACTGGCCACGAATCATGTCGTAGCCCTGCACGATGCCGTGGTCGACGGTGAGCGCGTAGGACAGCGCCACGTCGAACCCGTCACGGGCCAGCCCGTCGCGGATGGACCAGGCAAGCGACGACACCACCGGCAGCGGGCCGCGGCGGCTGCCGAAGTCCCCGAACGCCTCGGCCTCCGCCACGCCCAGCACGAACGGCGGCATCACGTCGTAGAAGTTCGTGTGGAAGTGGTCTGGGCCGATGACCACGAGCGCGTCGGGGGCCAGCGCGGCGGCCGAGGCGGCGGCCCGGCCGGCGTCGGCCAGGAACCGGCCGCCCGGTGCCGCGGTGCTCGGCGGCGGCAGCATGGTCGCGAACGGCGAGTGCGAGATGCCGACCATGCCGATGATCTCGCTCACGGGGTCACCGCGCCGCGCAGCAGGAAGTCGCGGTGCACGCGCAGGTACTCCTCGCGCTTCTCCCACTGCGGCCAGTGGCCGGCGTCGTTGATCACGTACAGCCGGGCGTCCGGCAGCCAGCCGAGCAGCATCGCCGCCTCGTCCAGCCCGCCGGTGGGATCGTGGTCGGTCCACAGCAGCAGCGTCGGTGACCCGATCTTCCCGACCCAGCCCGGATCCCAGGCGAAGTCCTTCCGGATCTCGGGGTCCTGCAGCACGAGCGTGTTGCCGATCGCGCGCAGGAACCCGGGGCGGCTGTAGACGGCGCGGCGCAAGTTGACCAGCTCGTCGGTGACCATCTCGGTGTGGTGGAACAGGAACTCGACGCGACGGCGCACGGTCGCGTCGCTCGGGTCACGGACCGCGGCGAGCGTGCTGTCCCGCAGCCGGGTCATGACCTCGGGCTTGTTGGCGATGTTGCCCGGGGTGTTGAGCACGAGCCGGCCGACGCGCTCGGAGTAGTGCGCGGCGGCCCACGCGGCGACCCAGCCGCCCAGCGATTCGCCGGACAGGTGCGCGGTGCCGATATCCAGCGCGTCCAGCAGCCCGATCAGGTGATCGGTGAGCACGTCGATGGTGTACGGCCGGTCGGGCAGGTCCGACCAGCCGTGGCCGACCATGTCGTAGGCCGTGACCCGGAAGTCCGCGGCCAGGCCCGCGATATCGCGGGCGTAGGCCTCCAGGTGGCCGCCGGTGCCGTGCAGCAGCACCAGGTCCGGGCCGGCGCCGGCGCGCAGCACGCGGGTGCGCACGCCGCGCACGTCGACGTGGCGCAGCTCGTGGCCGGTGTCGGCCAGCTCGGCCCAGATGCTGATGTGCTCGGGCAGGTCATTCATGACTGGTCCTCTCCGAATCGGGCACGAGCCTCGGCGACGCTGCACAGGCCCGCGCTCTGCCGCCGGCCGACGCCCAGCGCCTGCAGCAGCCGGGAGTTCTCGATCGTGAGGAACTCGACCGGTTCGCCGGCCGAGTCGTTGTAGTGGCGGTGCCAGGTCCACGGCGGCGTGTAGATGAAGTCGCCGGCCGCCCAGGTGACCGTGTCGTCCTCGATGTCGCTGTGACCGCGGCCAGCGAGGACGTAGTGCACCGTCTCGTGGTGGTGCCGTTGCATGTCCGAGCTCTGGCCAGCCGGGATCGTCTGCCGGAACAGCTCGAACGTGACGGTCGGCAGCCGTCCGGCGACCGCCAGCGTGGTCGGGTTGTGCACCTGCCCGGCCGGGAGTGTCTCCAGCTCGGTGGCGTGCACCACGGCCGGGCGGGCGGTGCCCGGGCGGACGGTGCCGCTGATCGCGCCGAGGAACTCGCCCATGTCGAAGCCTGCGCCAGACAGTCCCATCAGAACGTCTCCGTTCTTCCTCCGTCGACGGTGAGCACGGTCCCGTTGATGTACCCGGCGTCGGCGGACGCCAGGAACGCGACCGCCGCGGCGACCTCGTCCGGGGTGCCTGGGCGGCCGGCCGGGACCGCGGCCGTGTCCTCCGCGTCCACCTCGGCGACCGGCCGGGCGGTCCGCGCGGCCCGCGCGCCCAGCACGTCGCGGCGGCGCTGGGTGTCGGTGGCCCCGGGGGCGACGCAGTTGACGGTGACGCCGTCGGCGGCGTACTCCCGGGACAGCAGCTTCGCCGCGGCGGTGACCGCAGCCCGCAGCACTACCGAGATCGCCAGGTCCGGCTGGGGCTGGCGGACCGTGGCGGAGGTCACGAACACCACCCTGCCGAAGCCGTGGGACGCCATGCACGGCAGCGCCAGCCGGGCCAGCCGCAGCGGCCCGAGCAGCAGCAGCTCGGCACCGGCTCGCCAGGCCTCGTCGGCGGCGTCGAGGATCCGGCCGGGCGGCGGGCCGCCGGCGTTGAGCACCAGCACGTCCGGCGCGCCGTACCTGGCGGTCACCGCGTCCATCGCCGCCTCCGCAGCGCCCGCCGCGGCGATGTCGCTGACCAGGGTGCCGACCGCAGCCCGCTTCCCCAGCGCCGCGGCCGCCTTCTCGAGCGGCTCGGGGTGGCGGCCGCTGATCACGACGCGGTGCGTCGGCGCGAGGCGCCGGGCGATCGCGAAGCCGATGCCGGTGGCCCCGCCGCCGATCAGCGCGGTCGGTACGGTGATGACGGCCTCCCCAGGACTCGCGGGTGATGCGTTGCTGGGCTTAGCCTGACCGCTATGACCCCGCGGAACCAACGATGAGTCCCACTCAGCGGGACGCCGTGCTGGCAAAGGATGTGCTGCCGGAGAGCGGGCTGGACCGGGCGGCGGCGATCCTCGCTGCCTTCGACGCCGCCCACCGCGAGCTCACGCTCGCGGCCCTGGTCGCCCGGTGCAGCCTGCCCCGCTCGACCACGCATCGGACCGCCGACCGGATGATCCGGCTCGGCTGGCTGGAGAAGGCCGGCGGCCGGTACCGCATCGGCAACCGGCTGTTCGAGATCGCCAGCCTGGCGCCGATCCGGCTCGAGCTGCGCGAGGCGGCGCTGCCGTTCCTGCAGGATCTGCACCAGGCCACCAAGATCACCGTGCAGCTTGGCGTGCTCGACGGCACGCAGGTCCTGGTTGTGGAGAAGATCACCGGGCACCGGGCCATGCCGATGCTGTCGCAGACCGGCGGCATGATCCCCGCATACTGCTCGGCGCTGGGCCGGGCCATCCTCGCCTACTCACAGCCGGCGACCATCGACACCGTACTGGCCGGGCCGCTGGCCCGCCGCACCCCGCGCACCCTGATCAGCAAAGTCGCGATCATGCGGGAGCTGACGGCGGTGCCCGAACGCGGCTGGGCGATCGACCGCGAGGAGGGCAACATCGGCGTGAGCTGCGTCGCGGCGCCCATCTTTGGCCCGTCCGGCGACGTTGCCGCGGCGCTGTCGGTCACCGGCCCCAGCCAGCTGGTGCGGGCCGACCGGATCGGGCCGGCGGTGCGGCTGGCGGCCGCCGCGGCATCCCGTGCCTACAGCCGCCCCCGAGCGCAGTCCCGCTGAGTGAGACACATCGTTGCGGTGCCGGTTGCGCCGCCGCACGCTGTGACATTAACCACCCGGAACGCGCGGTGAGCGGCCCGGTCTGCGACACAAGGAGGCGGCGATGACTCTTGGCGGCGGATACATGCTGCCCTCGCGGGAAGGGCACCAGATCGCGGCCATCGGCCTCGGCATCACGATGAAGACCGACGGCAAGTCCACGCACGACGCGTACTCGCTGTTCGAGTACTCGATCCCGCCACGGACCGACGGACCCCCGGCGCACATCCACACCCGCGAGGACGAGTCGTTCATCTGCCTGGCCGGCAAGCTCGACGTCTACCTCGGCGGCGAGGACTTCACGCTCGGCGCCGGCGACTACCTGTACCTGCCGCGGGATGTCGTGCACACGTTCCGCAACACCTACGACGAGGAGTCCCGGGTGATCTCGGTTGTGTCCCCGTCCGGCCTGGAGGGCTACTACCAGGCGCTCGCCGACATGCCGCCGGGCCCGAAGGACATCAGCAAGATAAAGCAGATCATGGCCGATTTCGGGATCATGCTGCAGCTTCCGCCCGAGGTGAGCTGAGATGCGCGTCGCGATCGTCGGCGCCGGCGTCGCCGGGCTGACCACCGCGAAGGTGCTCGGCCAGGCCGGGCACGAGGTCGTGGTCTACGACAAGGCACCGGACGTCGGCGGCGTGTGGAGTCGCACCCGCCGGTACCCGGGACTGACCACTCAGAGCCCGAAGGCGCAGTACTCGCTGTCGGACTTTCCGATGCCCCGCGACTATCCGGAGTGGCCGACCGGCGCGCAGGTCCAGGAATACCTCGCGGCGTACGCCAGCCACTTTGGCCTCGACCCGGCGCTCCGGCTGTCCACCGAGGTCACGTCGGCCGCCCCGGCGCCTGGCGGGGGCTGGACCGTGACCGCCGGTGGCGCGGCCGAACACGTCGACAAGCTCGTGGTGGCCAACGGGGTGTTCTGCGAGCCTGCCATGCCGCGCTACCCGGGCGAGGCCGAGTTCACCGCGGCCGGCGGCACGATACTGCCCGGGACCGAGCTGCACGACCAGGAGCAGGCGCGGGGCAAGCACGTGCTGGTCGTCGGCTACGGCAAGTCGGCCTGTGACATCACGGTGCCGATCAGCGAGGTCGCGGCGAGCACCGACGTGATCGCGCGGCACCTGCTGTGGAAGGTGCCGCGCCGTGTCGGCGGGTTCCTCAACTTCAAGATGCTGCTGCTGACCCGCATGGGCGAGGCCCTGTTCAGGTACCTGCGCCCGCGCGGCATGGAGAAGTTCCTGCACGGCCCGGCCAACGGCATGCGCGGCCACATGATCAACTCGATCGGGTCGGCGTCGGTCCGCCAGTTCGGCCTCAAGCGGCTCGGCCTGGTGCCGCCCGGGCAGATGGAAGACATCGTGCGCGGGGCGATCGGCCTCGCCACCGAGGGGTTCTTCGAGGGCGTGGCGGCCGGCCGGATCGTCGTCCACCCGGACCGGACCATCACCCGGCTGCTGGCCGACGGCGGGCAGCCCGCCGCCGAACTCGACGACGGCACCCGCCTGCCCGCCGGCCTCATCGTCTGCGCCACCGGATTCAGCCAGGGCGTGCCGTTCCTGCCGGCCGACGTCAGGCGGCAGGTGCTCGACGAGCGCGGCAACTTCATGCTGTACCGGCAGATCCGCCCGGTCGCCACGTCCGACCTGTACTTCAACGGGTACAACTCCTCGTTCTTCAGCCCGCTGAACGCCGAGATGGCCGCCGTCTGGATCGCCGCGGACCTGGCGGGCGCGGTCGCGCTGCCGGAACCAGCCCAGATGCGGCGGCAGATCGCCGACCAGCTCGCGTTCATGGACGCGGCCACCGACACGCACCACTGCTGCGGCGGGAAGATCATCCCGTTCTCGCTGCACAACGTCGACGAGGTGCTCGGCGACCTGCACGTCAACATCGGCCCCGCGGTTCGCGCGTGGCACTGGCTGATGCCGGTTGACCCGGCCGCCTACCGCGGCATCACCCGCGCCGTCCTCAACCGCCTGCCGGCCGCCCCGATGCCGCCCACGGCCGCGCCGGTCCCGGCGGGTCGCCAGGCGTAGTGCCCGGTCGCGGGCCAGCGTCGTTCAGAAGTCCGGTTGGTACCTGGGTGCTACAGGCTCCGGCAGACTTGCGGGGTGACCGATCACTACGCCGATGGAACGTACCGGTGGTGGCACCTGTCGGGCCCGTCGCCGGGGCTGCTGCAGGCGCTTGCCGATGGATGGCTGACCTCATCTGGTCGTGCGCTTGACGTTGGCTGCGGGCTCGGAAGTGAGGCGCTACATCTTCATGGACTCGGGTGGCGCGTCGTCGGCCTCGATCTCTCGGCCGTGGCACTAACTACCGCCATCGCCCAAAACCCTGGCCCTGCTTACGTGCGGGCCGACTTGCTGCAAACGCCACTGCGGTCGTCGTCCGTCGATGCTTGACCCCGGAGACCTCGGCGGCCCTGGGACCAGGAAAGGCGGGCAGGCCCAGGCCTGCCCCGCCAGCTCGCGCGGCGCGCCGCTCGCTGGGCGTGGTCCACTACTCGGTGGTACTGTATAGTGGTACTCGGTACTGCGGAGTACCAGGAGGGGTAAGACCCGCGATGGACGATCTGACGGAGATGCTGAAGGGCACGCTCGAGGGCTGCGTGCTGGAAGTCATCGGCAGCGAGGAGACCTACGGGTATGCCATCACGCGCCGGCTGAACGAGCTCGGCTTCGCCGACGTCGTGGAGGGGACGGTCTACACCATCTTGCTGCGATTGGAGAAGA
>JASHOI010000673.1 GCA_030041195.1 Streptosporangiaceae bacterium
GTCGTGGCCGACCAGCCGGCCGATCGTGGTGCGGATGGGCCTGCACGCCGGGGTCTGCGAGGAGCGCGACGGGGACTACTTCGGGCCCGCGGTGAACCGGGCCGCGCGGCTGCTGGCGATCGCCGGCGGCGGCCAGGTGCTGGTGTCCGGAGTGGCGGCGGAACTGCTGTCTGATGAGCTGCCCGAGGGCGTGGACCTGCGGGAACTCGGGACATACGAGCTGAAAGACCTCAGCCGGCCGGAGCGGATCTACCAGGTCGAGGCCGCATTCCTGGTCACGCGGCTGGGCGTCCCTTCAGATGCGGACCGGGACCGGGTGGTAGAGGTGCTCAGGATAGCCGCGGGCGACGGCCGGCTCACCGCTGACGACCTCGACCAGCGGCTGCAGGGCGCGCTCACCGCTCGAACGCTGGCGGACCTTGAGCCGCTGGTCGCCGACCTGACCGCCGCTCCCGCGGTACAGGTCCCGGACCTGGCGCGCATCAAGTGCGGCTCCGGCTCCGCCAAGCGGGACAGATCCTGGGTAGTGCCTCGGCGGATGGAGATCGACGTCGACAGTGGGACGGTCCGGCTCGACTTCCGGCAGGCCGTGATCGCCGCGCCGGAGCTGCGCATAGACGCCCGGATCGGCAGCGGCACCCTGAAGCTCATCACCCGGCCCGGCATCGTGGTGGACGCCGACGACCTGACAGTGCGCAGCGGCAGCGTCAAGGTGGTCCCGCCCGCAGGGCCTGACGCGCCGGTAGAGCTGCGGGTGAATGTCTGCGGCCGGGTCGGCAGCGGCTCGGTCTGCGCCCGGCCCTCCCTCGGCAGCCGGTGGCTGGTGCTGTGGCGGCGGGTGCTGCGTCGGCGGCCAGGCGACAATCGGCCGGCACTGCCGGGCGCGCCGTAACATTGAGGCATGCTCCTGCTGCTGATTTGGCTGGCGATCGGCGGACTGATCATCGGCGGGCTGGGGCGCCTTCTCGTGCCCGGTCCGAACCGGATCGGCCTGATCCGGACCGCGCTGGTTGGCCTGGCTGGCTCGTTTCTGGGCGGGCTGGTGGCGCGTTACGCCATCGGGCTGCATTACCAGTACTCGCTGCTGGTGGGATTCGTCCTCTCGGTGGTCTTCGCGGCGATCATCGTTGCCGCGATCGACCGCCGCCCGTCGGCGAGACGATAAACCGCCGGGTACGACTCAGGCCGGCGGCCAAGGCCGGATCGGCTTGCCGATCTCCCACTCGTGCCCGAACGGATCGACGATCCGGCCGAGACGCCAGCCGTGCTCGTCGCGGACGGGCGACTTCTCGGTGGCGCCGGCGTCGACCGCGCGCCGCAAAACCGCGTCGGGATTGTCGGCCACCAGCAGCGTCCGGCTCGTCGCCCCGCCGCTCGCGAGAGGGCTGAGCCGCTTCATGTCCGGCGCCGCCGCCGCCACCCAGAACGCCGCCTCGCCGACGGCGAGCTGCGCGACGGTGTCGTCGCCCTCCCCTGCCCGGTGCAGAACCCGGGCGCCGAACGCCGCCGCATAGAAGGTGACGGCCTGGCCAGCGTGCTCCACCCACAGCTCCGGCTGGATGCTTGTCATCCACCTAAGCTATGCCGCGCCAGCTCAGCGAGCAGTCGCCGCACCGGCCGCCGCCGGGCAGCCGGACGTAACCGCAGCAGGTCCGCCGGGCGTATCGGGGCCCGGCCGGGGTGGCCAGCCACCGTCCGTACCGGGCCAGGTCGGCTGGCTGCGCCCAGCCTTCGGCGATGAGAGCGTCCAGCGAACCATGCCCGGCGCCGGCCAGCGCGGCGAGCGAGCCCGCCATCGCGGAGGCGAGGTTGCCGAGGAGCAGGTGCTCGCCGATCCGCACCTGCCCACGGACGGCCGCGGCCAGCGGGCCGAGATGATCGTCGCGGAGACGCCGCCAGCCGGCGTCGGTGCTCACCATGGTGAGCGGCCAGGCCAGCAATTCCACCGGGCCGGAACGCGGCGTCCGGTAGTACAGTCGCTCCGCGCCGAGGTCGGGAGCGCCGCGTGCGAGGACGACCGAGCCGGAGTAGATCGAGGTGAGCCGGGCGGCCCAGCCCTGGTACAGCACGGACGCGGCGATCCAGCGATGGCTGGTGCCGAGCCGGCCGGCGGTCCGGTCGATGAGCTGGCCGAGCCGCTGTCCGCCGGGCCTGGCGGGCCCGGTGCCCTTGGTCAGGCCGGTTACCGGCGCCCACCCTGCGGCCGGGTCCGGCGGCCCGGCCTGCAGGGCGAAGTACGGGCCGATGCTGGCCAGCTCTTGGCCCAGTGTCACGAGCCGTCGGCGGGCAGGCCGAACGCTGACGGGTGCAGCCACCGGGCGATGGCCATGACCGCCTCGGCGTTGCGCGGGCTGGGGGTGACCTCGTCGTAGCTGAGCGGCAGGAAGCAGCGGTTCTTCACCGCCGGGAGGTTCTTGCTCGCGCTGAAGGTCTCCAGGAACTTCTCCTTCTGCGCGACCGTGGGGGTGCCGTAGTCGTTGATGATGATGCACTGCGGCTTGGCGGCGACGACCTGTTCCCAGGACACCGAGGTCCAGCTCTGCTTGAGCGAGGCGAAGACGTTCGTTCCGCCGCCGAGGCTGATCAGCGCATTCGGCATGGCCAGCCCAGGCCCGGTGAACGGCGCGGCCTCGCCGCTGTCGTAGTCGAAGACGGTCACCGGCTTGAGCCCGGCGATCTTGGCACGGGCCGCCGCCACCTCGGCCTGCATCCCGGCGATGACCTTCTGCGCCCGTGCCCGCACGTTGAAGATCTCGCCGAGATTGCGCAGGTCCTGGTAGGTCTCGTTGATGCTGACCGAGTTCGTCTTGGGCTGGACGTGGGCGCAGGACTCGGTGAGCACCAGGGTCTTGATCCCAAACTTGGCCAAGTAGGTCGGCGTGAGGTTGGTACCAACCTGCAGTCCGTAGTTCCATCCGGCGAACAGGAAATCGGGTTTCAGCGCGACCAGTTGTTCCAGCGTGAAGTAGTCGTCGGGGTCCACGTCCCGGACCTTTTTGAACCCCGCCTGGAACTCGGGTGGTATGGCCGGTGCGTCGACCGGGCCGTCGCCCACTGCGCCGAAGGTGCCGACCATGCGCGACTCCAAGCCCAGCGACAGCATGTCCTCGGTCGTGTTGATGTCGTTGGCCACGGCGCGCTTCGGCTCCGACTGGTAGGTGACCGGTACACCGCAGCTGGTCACGGTGACCGGGTACGGCTTGGACGACGAGGTAGTCCCGGCGGACGTGCTGCTGGAGCAGGCGGCGAGCAGACCGCTGACGGCCAGCAGCGCGGCGACTGCGGCTAGCGCCCCGGCGCGGCGCGGGGAAGCGGGTCTGGAGGGGCGATGGGGGCGGCGAAGAGGCATCAGGTTTCCTTTGGGCTGGCTGGGATGCTGGTGTCACGGGTATCGGCGCTGCGGTGCTCGGTCGCGTCGCTGGGCCGGGCGCGGCGCGGGATCAGGTGTGGCTGGCCGGTGTCGGGATGCGGGATGACCAGGACGTCGGCGCCGTAGGCGCGCAGGATGGTCTGCTCGGTGAGGACCGTGGCCGGCGGCCCGCCCAGGACGATCTGGCCGGCGGCCAGGATGTAGACGGGGTCGCAGAACAGCGCCGCCAGGCTGAGGTCGTGCAGCGCTGCGAGCACGGTCACCCCAAGCCCGGCGACGACCTCCAGGATCTCGACCTGGTGGCGGACATCGAGCTGATTGGTCGGCTCATCGAGGATCAGGTGATCGGCCCCCTGGGCGAGCGCCCGGGCGACCAGGACCAGCTGCTTCTCGCCCCCGGAGAGCGTGTTGAAGCTGCGCCAGGTGAGCTGACCGCAGCCGACCCGGTCGATGGCCTGCTCGACGGCGGCATGATCGGCCTCGGTGTCGGCGCCGAACGCCCGCTTGAACGGCGTCCGGCCGATCATCACCATCTCCCGCACGGTGAAGTCGAACTCGCTCGTTGTTTCCTGTGCCACGACCGCGATGCGCCGGGCGGCATCCCGGGCGGAGAGCGCCAGCAGGTCAGCGCCGTCCAGCAGGAGCCGGCCGGCGGCAGGCTTGTGCACCCGGTAAACGGTCTTCAGGATCGTGGACTTGCCGCTGCCATTCGGCCCGAGCAGCCCGGTGAACCGCCCGTCCTCGGCAGTCAGGGTGATGTCGGTGACGATGCGCCGTCCGGCGATGTCGACCGACAAGTGATCAAGACGCAGGCTCACTGCGTCGCGCCGTACAGGTAGGGCCGCCGCCGGATCAGCACGATGAGGGTCGGCGCCCCGATGAACGCGGTGATCACACCGATCGGCATCTCCTGCGGTGCCACGATCGTGCGGGCCAGCAGGTCGCCCAGGACCATGAACGAGGCGCCGAACAGGACTCCGGTAGGCAGCACGCGCCGGTGGTCGGAGCCGACCATGAGCCGCACGATGTGCGGCACGACCAGGCCGACGAACCCGATGACACCGCTGACCGCGACCGCGACCCCGGCCATCAGCGACGTGATGATGAACAGGTTCCGGCGCAGCCGCCGCACATCGACGCCCAGCGCCGCGGCCGGCTCGGTGCCCATGGCCATCGCGTTGAGCTTGGGGGCCTGGGCCATCAGGTAGACCATGGCGGCCAGCAGCGCCAGCGCCGGGATCGGCAGCTGGTTCCAGCTCGCCAGCCCGAACGAGCCAAGCAGCCAGAACAGCACCGACTGCGTGGCCTGCGGGTTGCCGCGGAAGATCAGGAAGCTGGTCACGGACTCGAACAGCGCGGACAGCACCACGCCGCACAGGATCAGCTGCGTAGGGGCCAGCCCGCGCCCGCTGCGCGACACCACGAACACCGCGGCCATCGCCGCCAGAGCGCCGAGGATGCTGCCGACCGAGATCGCCCACACGCCCAGCGAGGCGAACACCCCGAGCAGCAGCACCGCGGTGGCACCCACGCTGGCACCCGACGACACCCCGAGCAGGAACGGGTCGGCGAGGGCGTTCCGGACCAGGACCTGCACCACCGCCCCGGCCGTGGTCAGGGCCGCGCCCACCACGGCCGCGAGCAGCACCCGGGGCAGCCGGATCTGCCAGATGATGATGCCGGTTACGGTGTTTTCCTGGTGGCCTTCGATCCCGCCGACGATGACGTGCCAGACCGCCACCGGGTTCAGGCCCACCGACCCGATCCCGACGCCGAACGTCATCGTCAGCACGAGCAGCACGGTGCAGCCACCGAGGACCAGGGCCAGCGGCACCCGCTCACCAGGGTGCCGGGCCCGCGGCCTGAGCCGGCCGGGGCGGACGCGAACGGTCACAGTCCGGACCGGCCCGCTCGCCGCATGGTTCATCCTCCGAGGCTCCGGAGGATGAAGAGAGCCCGCTGGCACCGCCTGCCGGTGCCGCGCGAACCGCCCTTCATCCGAGGACTGGCATTCGCCGGCTCGCCAGTCCAGGCGACCGGACTCGTCCCCCGAAGGGGCTTCACCGTTGCGGGACAGTGCCGGGCTCGCACCGGACTTCGCTGGACTGACCGCCGCCCTGGTCAGCCCAGGGCAGTTCGGACGCTACAAGCCCGCCCACCCGCCGTCAAGGATGATCAGGTGATCAGCTGTCAGGATGTGCTCAATAATCGGCAGCCCTACCGTCTTGCGGGTTAACCGCAAAGCGGCCGAGCCGCCGCTGCCGTCTCGACGAGCCCGGAGCCCAGGTCGAGATCACCGAGAGGCCCGACGGCCGCGGAAGCGAGGTCACGAATGCGGCGCGCTTGCTTGCGTTCGGGCGAGTCGTAATCGTTACCGATGAAGCCAAACCCTGCCGGTGACTCGGGCGTGTTTAGCTCAGGCCAACATCGCTGACGGATGCTCGGCGGCGTACTAGTGCGTGGCGTTGTTCCGGGAGGTGCGATGGCGCACGATGGTCATTGCCGTGCCAGCAGCCTGGCGGCCAGGCCGCATCCTGGTCGCGGCTGGGAATGAGCGGTGCGCGAGCAGGGTGGCTTCGAGGAGTTCTACGAGGCTAACTACGGCCGCATCGTGGCGCTGGCGGCTGCGGTGCTGGGTGACCGGCACCAAGCCGAGGACGTGGCCCAGGAGGCGTTTACCCGGGCGCTGACACGCTGGCCATCGGTCGGCCGTTATGACCTTCCCGAAGCATGGGTCCGCCGGGTAGCGCTGCGGCTTGCCGTGGACGCGGCCCGCCGGATTCGGCGCGCCAGGCGTTTTTCGGCGCTGCTGGCCGCGGACAGGCGGGAACCGCCGAGTGAGTCTGGCGACCTGCTCGCCTCCACCGCGCTCAGCCAGGCGCTGCTGCGTGTGCCGCTTCACCAGCGGGAGGTGCTGGTGCTGCATTACCTGGCTGATCTGCCGGTGGAGGCGATAGCACGCGACTGCGGGGTGCCTGCCGGGACGGTGAAGACGCGCCTCGCCGCGGGCAGGCGGCGCTTGGAGCGAGAACTCGCCGAATGCCCTGAGGAGGTGCGCGATGCGGGATGAGGAACTGCGCGAACAGCTTGCTGCCTGGGTGCGGCCGGTTGAGAGGCTGCCCGTCCCGGACGTCACTGTCCTTCGGCACCGCGCGCGGCGCCGCAGGGTGCGCCAGGCGGCGATGGGCCTGGCTGCCTGCGTGGTCGTTGCTGCCACGGCGGGCGCGTTTGCGGCGCATCTGCCGCTGGCCGGGCGCCCTGCTGCGACGCGCACGTCGTCACCGCACCGGATCACCACCACCGGGCCGACGCCCCCGACCTCACCGATGCCCACACTCAGGCCGCCGGCCGGGGTCGCCGACCTGCGGCTCGTCGGTGCCAGCGGCACGACGGCGTGGGAGCTGACCGCGACCAGCATGTCGGTGTCCCAGGACGCCGGCCGACGCTGGTCTACCGTGCCTCTTCCCGCTGGAGTGCGGCTGTCGCCGACCACGCCGGCAGCAGCCGCTGCCGACCGCGGACTGTGGCTGGCCGTGTGGCTGAGCGGGGCCATCGATCTGTACCACCGCGACGCAGGCGCGGCCGGCTGGTCCCGCCTGACGCTCGTGCCGCAGCTGCCATCGGCGGATGCATTCCTCGCCGGGCAACTGCCCAGCGTCTCGATCACGCTGGCGCCCGCGGGCGTGGTGAGCGTGGTTGCCGACTGGGGCGTCACCAGCAGCGAGGGTTTTAGCAGCCTGTTCATCTCATCCGACGACGGCGCCGCGTTCGCCCAGCACCCCACGAACATCCCCTTCAATTTGCGGTCAGAGACCTTTGCGTCCACGCGGCAGGGCATCGCCGTCGCCGGCCCGGTGGCGAACTTCCTGTACCAGACCCGCGACGGCGGGGCGTCCTGGTCGCCGGTGACGATCCCGGGACTGCCCTCAGGGCCGGGCCACAGCGACGTCAGCTACGGAACACCCGGCGTGGACGGAACACAGGTCCTGCTACCCGTCATCGTTACCAGCAGCGACGGCGCGCAGAGCATCTCGATCTACCGCAGCACCGACGCAGGCGCAACCTTCACCGGCCCGACCGGTCCACCGCTGCAAGTCCCAGCCTCACTCAGCACTGGCGCGGTCGCGTCGGCCAGCGGGAACCTCATCTGGCTGCCGGCCCGCGGCAGAATCTACGAGAGCACCGACGCGGGAGCGACCTGGACCACGGTCACGACCGCGCAGTCTGCCAGCCCAATCAGCCTGATCAGTCCCAGCCAGGCAATCGGCATCGCAACCGACTCCGGCTGCCAGGCCTTCAAGTCGGACTGCTACGACTACACCTACCTCGTCGCCACCACCGACGCCGGACGCACCTGGCGGACTCTCTAAGAACTCGCAGTGGAGCAACCCGTTGGTTTGCGTGATCGCGTTCGCCGGTGGTCGCGGCGGCTGGCCCGGCTCCGGTGCGGATTCAGTGATCCGCGATAACCCGCTCCCCCCTAAAGATCTAGGAGGATCCGGGGCAAATACCGCACGCGATCCTCCTAGATCTTCGGCGAACCCCTACGAGCCGCAAGCGGCCCGCGCGTGCGTAATGCGGCGTGCCTTTAGGCGGCCGCCTTGGGGACGGCCGGCCGCGAAGGCCACCAGACCCGTTCCCCGATGGCCAGCAGGCTCGCGGGGACGAGGACGGTGCGCACGAGGAAGGTGTCGAGCAGGACGCCGAGCGCGACCGCGACCCCGACCTCGGCGACGGCGACCGCGGGGATCAGGGTGAGGGCTGAGAACGTGGCGGCCATGACGATGCCGGCCGCGGTGATCACGCCCCCGGTGACGCCGAGGCCGCGCAGGGTGCCCTGCCGGATGCCGAGGCCACCGGACTCCTCGCGGATCCGGGCGGCCAGGAAGATGTTGTAGTCGACGCCGAGTGCGACGAGGAAGATGAAGATGTACATCGGCAGCTGGGCCTCGATCCCGTCGTAGCCGAACCCGTACCGCCACAGCAAACTGGCCAGCCCGAACGAGGCCGCGAAGCTCAGCGCGGTGGTGGCGACCAGGACCAGCGGGGCGACGACCGCCCTGAGCAGCAGGGCGATGATCACCAGGATCACGGCGAGCACCAGCGGGATCAGCAGCAGCGTGTCCCGGTGCGCGGCCTGGGTGATGTCGTACTGGACGGCCGGGTCACCACCCAGCAGTGAGCCAGGGGCGTCCCGGTCGAGCCGCTGCCGCAGGTTCGCGATCGCGGCGTGGGCGCTGGTGCCGTACGGCGGCACCGACAGCGTGGCCGAGTAGCTGGCATAGCCATGAAGCGGGCCGGACGGCGACACCGCGGCGATGTCCGGGGTGGCCCGTGCCGCCGCGGCCGCCGCGCTCGCTTCAGCCGGCGGGACCAGGATCGTGAGAGGCTCGGTCACCCCCGCCCCGTAGTGCTCGGTGAGCAGGTTCGCGCCGGTGACGCTGCCGGGATGGCCCTTGATATCGGCCAGCGGGCTGTTGTTGATGTGCAGGGCGGCCAGGCCGGTGGCGGCTGCGCCGAGGAGCACCAGGGCCGCGATGGCGACCGGCGCGGGGCGGCGGGCCACCCGGTTCCCGATGCCCGTCCACACCCGGGAGTCCTCACGCCCGGGCTGGCCGTAGCGGGGAACCCGCGGCCAGAACGCCGCCCGCCCGACGATCAGCAGCAGCGCGGGCAGGAACGTGATCTGGGCGAGCAGGGCCGCGACGATGGACACGGCGCCGACCGGGCCAAGGCCGTGCAGCGAGGCCGACTGCGCCGCCAGCAGGCAGAGCATGGCGCAGACCACCGTCCCGGCCGAGGCAAGGAGCGTGGGCAGGGTCCGGCGCAGCGCGACGGCCATCGCGTCCGCGGTCGCGGCGTGGTGCCGCAGTTCTTCCCGGTAGCGGTGGACGAGCAGCAGCGCGTAGTCGGTGGCCGCGCCGAGAACGAGCACCCGCAGGATCGCGGCCGACAGCGTGCTGACGGTGACCCCGGCGTTCAGCATTCCGTGCACGGCGGCTTCGGCGGCGGTGATGGCTCCGAGCGCGCCGAGCAGGGGCAGCAGCCACAGCAGCGGGCTGCGGTAGACGAGGATGAGAATGATCACCACGATCAGCACCGCGGTGAGCAGCAGCAGGTTCAGTGTCTTGCTGCTGACGCCACCGTCGGTCTCCAGCCCGGCCGACCCGGTCACGACCACCTGCAGGCCGCCGCGGGCCAGGCCGTCGACGGCCTTGCGGATGGCCTGCACCGCTGAGGAGTCGGTGCTGAACTCGCTGTTGCCGCCGGGCGGCGACGTGACGTTCGCGGTGAACTCGTCGGCTTTCCCGTCGGCGGACCGCCGTGCCGGGCCGGGGGCGCTCAGCCCGTGCACATGGGTGGCGAGGCGGGCCACGGCCGCGTGGGCCGAGGCGACCGTCGCAAGGTCAGCGGCGGTCAGGCCGGTGCCGCGGGCGAACACGACGATCGCCTGGTCGACATCGGGCTGGCCCGGCCCCTGCTCCAGTTCGACGACCCGGGTGGACGGCGCCGACGACGGGAGGTTGGCCGCGGCGGTCCCGTTGGCCAGGCTGGAGAGCGTGTGCGCGGACGGGTACAGGGCCACAACCGCGAGCAGCCAGACGATCACCACCGGCCAGCGCAGCAGCCGCATGATCCGTGCGAGCCGGCTGGCCGGGGCCGGACTCGTCCGCCGGCGTTCGGCAACGGGCGGCATCGACATCTGAACGTCCTTCCGGTCGGGTTCCTGCTCACCAGGCTTGTCCCGACCGGCCGCCGGCACATCGGAGCGGCAGGCTGATTTACCCAGCGCCCGGTATGAGCCCGGTATGAGCCGACCCTCGCGATCTCATACCTGTGGTCGCGCCAGGCGGGGTCAGCGGCCGGCGTCGTGCGCTCATAGGTGGCTGAGAGGGAACCTAGAGCGCCAGCGGAAAGCGAACCGGGAGACTCGCTGGCATGAGCAAGCACAGGATGCAAGCGGGTGGTCCGTCGCCAGGCGTCGCGGAACGGGAGCGGGGCCGCAGGCGGCTGCGCGCAGCCACGGTCTCGGCCGCCGCGGCGAGCCTTGTCGCGGCGGGCGCGGTTGCCATCAGCCTGCCCGGCGCTGCCTCGGCCGCTTCCCATTCTTCGTCGGGCTCCACCTCCACCGACACCCACCACACCACATCGGGCAAGAGCAGTTCCGGCTCGAGCAGCTCGAGCAGCTCCAGCTCGTCAGGCAGCTCGGGCACGTCGAAGTCGTCGGGCAGCTCGTCCGGCCTGAGCTCGCCGTCGTCCACGCCGACGTCCAGTTCCGGCAGCGGACAGGCCACCTCGGGCGGCTCGTGATGAGCGGCATCACGTCGACGACCGCGCTCTGGTACGCGAGCCGCGCCACGGGCGTGGTCAGCCTCGTCCTGCTGTCCGCAGTCATGATCATCGGGATCCTGGTGAACCGGCAGGGACGGCTGCCCGGCCTCCCCCGGTTCGCCGTGCTCGGCCTGCACCGCAACCTGTCCCTGCTCGCGGTGGCGTTCGTCGCCGTGCACGTGCTCACCGCGGTCGCGGACTCCTACGTCAGCATCAGCCTCGCCGCTATCGTGATCCCGTTCGTCTCCTCCTACGAGCCGCTGTGGCTTGGCCTGGGCGCCGTCTCGCTGGACCTGATGGCCGCGGTGATCGTGACCAGCCTGCTGCGCCGCCACATCGGCCGTCGCGTCTGGCGCGCCGTGCACTGGCTGGCGTACGCGTCCTGGCCGGTCGCGGTCGTGCACGGCATCTACTCCAGCCACGACATGCAGAGCGGTCCGCTGCTCTACCTCGCGCTGGCCTGCATTGCCGCGGTCCTCGGCGCGCTCGGCTGGCGGCTGGTCCACGCCCGCACCGGGCTGCCGCGGGCCGACCGCGTGCCCCGGCTGATGGCCGACCAGGGCCTGCTGGCCAAGGCGGGTGACCGGTGAGCGCCGTGATTGCCGGAGACACGCTGCAACATCAGAACCCGGCGGACGGCGGCGGATGCCCCCGACTGCTGCCGCCCGCCGGCCAAAGGGGTGATCTGGCCGCCCACCTCGAGCTGCACGGCCCGGTGCCGTACCGCGGCAGCGCCGGAGCGCTGATCGGCGAGGTCCGTGCCGCCGGGCTGACCGGCCGCGGCGGCGCCGCGTTCCCGGTGCACCGCAAGCTCGAGGCCGTCGCCGCAGCCCGCCCCGGGCGCGCGATCGCCGTCGGCAATGCCGCCGAGGGCGAGCCGGCCAGCCACAAGGACGAGGCGCTGCTGTTCCTGGCCCCGCACCTGGTCCTGGACGGCCTGCAGCTGGCCGCCGAGGCTGTCGGCGCCGCGCGTGCGGTCCTCTACGTCCGCGAAGACCTGCGTGCGCGCACCCCGCTCGAGGATTACCTGCCGGAACGCGACGCCTACGGGCTGGACCGGCTCCGGGTCGAGATCGTGTGGTCGCCGCGGCGCTTCCTGGCCGGGGAGGAGTCCGCGCTCGCCAGCCGGGTCAGCGGCGAGCCCGCCGTGCCGCGGTTCACGCCGCCGCGGGTCTTCGAGCGCGGTGTGGACGGTCGCCCGACGCTCGTCCAGAACGTGGAGACGCTGGCTCACCTCGCGCTGATCGCGCGGTACGGGCCCGGCTGGTTCCGGGCGATGGGCACGCCGGACGAGCCTGGCACGATGCTGTGCACGCTGCGCCAGGCCAGCGGCTCGGTCGACGTCGCCGAGGCCGCGATCGGCACCCCGCTCGCCCGGCTGCTAGACCTATCGGCGGCCCAGGCCGTGCTGGCCGGCGGATACCACGGAGCCTGGCTTCCGGCGGGCCAGGCCGCCGAGCTGACGCTGAGCAACGCGCAGCTTCGGCCGGCGGGCGCGTTCACCGGCGCCGGGGTGCTCGCGGCGTTGCCCATGGACCGGTGCGGGGTGCTCGAGTCGGCCCGGGTGGCCCGCTACCTGGCGCTCGAGTCCGCCGGGCAGTGCGGGCCGTGCCTCAACGGCCTGCCGTCGATCGCCGGCGCGATGGCCGAGCTGGCCGACCCGCACCCGCACCCCCGGGTGCTGGAGGACCTGGACCGGTGGGCGGGCCTGGTCGAGGGGCGCGGCGCCTGCCACCACCCCGACGGAACGGTCCGGTTCCTGCGCAGCGCGCTGCGCGTGTTCGGCCCGGA
>JASHOI010000674.1 GCA_030041195.1 Streptosporangiaceae bacterium
CCGGGGCCGCGCTCTACGCTGAGGCCCGTGGCCGAGTACCCGCACCCGTCCAGCGAGGGACGGGCAGCCAACATGCGCGCGATCCGGCGCACGGACACCAAGCCCGAGATCGCGCTGCGCCAGGCCCTGCACCGCCAGGGGTACCGGTTCCGCAAGGACCACCGGCTCGACCTGGCCGACGGCAAGCGGGTCAGGCCCGACATCGCGTTCACCGCCCGGCGCGTCGCGGTCTTCGTGGACGGCTGCTTCTGGCACGCCTGCCCCGAGCACGGCGGCAAGCCGGCCAACAACACCTGGTACTGGGAACCGAAACTGCGCCGGAACGTCGAGCGGGACCGGGTGGCCGACGCCGCGCTGTCGGCCGCGGGATGGGATGTCGTCCGGATCTGGGAACATGAGCCCCTCGATGCGGCGGTCACCGCCGTGCTGGCGGCGCTGACCAGGTCCGGGGGAGACCGCCGGGCGCCCGGACGAGCTGCAGGGCCCGCCGGGCCGGCCGGGCCGCTTTGACCGGAGCGGCCGAATTTCCAGCCGTGCGGCGGCATCGCTGGCACACTCGTGAGCATCTCTTCTGTTCCGCGGGGACCCCAAATGCGCGTCTATCTGCCTTTCACGATGCCGACGCTGGCCAAGCTGCTCGCCGCCGCCGAGGCTGGCGCGCCGCCCGTGCGCGGTTTCGCCGTCACGCCAGCGCTGCGCGAGTGGTACTCGAGCGGTGACGACGAGGAACTGGAGTACGTCGCGATGACGCTCGCGGCCAGGGCGTCGCTGCGGCTGCTGCATTCCGATCCCAGCGCTCCGCACCGCCGGGTGGTGCTCGCCGCCGAGGTGCCCGACGAGCACGTGGCCGGCATCGCCGGGTTCGACGAGCCCGCGCTCGTGGAGATCAGGGTGCCGGTCGCGCTCAGCGACGTGGTATCCGGTCACATTGACGACGTCGGTGCGGCGCAGGACATCGGCGCGGCGGTCGCGGCGCTGCCAGCGGCCGACGATGGCGACGACGACGCGAGGTTCATCGTCGACGGCGCCGAGGGCCACGAACTGCTCTGGTACGCGACCCAGGAACTTGGCCACGTGGCCGGCTGAGCCGTCTGTGCCCTCTCCGGCGTCGATTATCCTGCTGGCGTTGACGCCAGTAGCCCAGGGAGTAGTCCGTGTTCGACGCCGTAACGAACGTTCCGGTCCCAGTGAACGAGCCGGTCAGGCACTATGCGCCGGGGAGCACCGAGCGCGCCGTTCTGGAGAACCGGATCAAGGAACTCGCGGGGGAGCAGGCCGAGCTGACCATGACGATCGGCGGCGAGCACCGGATGGGTGCCGGCGACCCCGTCGACGTGGTCCAGCCGCACAACTACCGGCACGTGCTCGGCCGGCTTGGCAACGCCTCGGACGAGGACGTCGCGGCGGCCATCGAGGCCGCCCGGCGGGCCGCGCCAGCGTGGCGTGAACTGTCTTTTGACGACCGCGCAGCCATCTTCCTGCGCGCCGCCGACCTGCTGTCGGGGCCGTGGCGGGCCACGATCAACGCCGCGACCGTCCTCGGCCAGTCCAAGTCCGCGTACCAGGCGGAGATCGACGCGGCCTGTGAGCTGATCGACTTCTGGCGGTACAACGTGCACTACGCCAGGCGGCTGCTGTCCGAGCAGCCGTCGTCGGCGCCGGGCTCCTGGAACCGGCTCGAGTACCGCCCGCTCGAGGGCTTCGTGCTGGCGATCACCCCGTTCAACTTCACCTCGATCGCCGGCAACCTGCCGACCGCGCCGGCCCTGCTCGGCAACGTCGTGGTCTGGAAGCCGTCCACCACCCAGCAACTGGCGGCGCACTACCTGATGCGCCTGCTCGAGGCGGCCGGCCTGCCGCCCGGGGTGATCAACATGGTGACCGGCAGCGGTCGGCCCGTTTCGCAGGTGGCGCTGCCCAGCCCGGACCTGGCCGGGATCCACTTCACCGGTTCCACCGGCACGTTCCAGCACCTGTGGCGCACGGTCGGTGAGAACATCGCGAACTACCGCGGTTACCCCCGGCTCGTGGGCGAGACCGGCGGCAAGGACTTCGTGATCGCCCATCCGTCGGCCGACCCCGACGTCCTGGTCACGGCGCTGGTCCGGGGAGCCTACGAGTACCAGGGCCAGAAGTGCTCGGCCGCGTCCCGCGCGTACGTGCCCCGCTCGGTGTGGAACCGGATGGCGGACCAGTTCATCTCCGCGGTGGGCTCGCTGACCGTGGGCGACGTGTCGGCCGACCTGTCGCTGTTCATGGGCGCGGTCATCGACCGCGCGGCGTTCGCCACCCACACCGACGCCCTGGCCAGGGCGAAGACCCGGCCGTCGATCCGGGTGCTCACCGGCGGGGAGACCGACGGGTCCGAGGGGTACTTCGTGCAGCCCACGGTGCTGGAGGGCAGCGACCCGACCGACGAAATCTTCACCACCGAGTACTTCGGGCCGATCCTCGGCGTGCACGTGTTCGAGGACGCGCAGTACGCCGACGTCGTCGCCCAGGCGGCCGACATCTCGCCGTACGCGCTGACCGGCTCGATCATCGCGCAGGACCGGGCGGCGATCGCCCAGGCCACCGACGCGCTGCGGTTCTCGGCGGGCAATTTCTACATAAACGACAAGCCGACCGGCGCCGTCGTCGGCCAGCAGCCGTTCGGCGGGGCCAGGGCCAGCGGCACCAACGACAAGGCGGGCTCGATCTTCAACCTGATCCGCTGGGTGAACACCCGGACGATCAAGGAGCTGCTCGTGCCGCCCGTCGACTACCGCTACCCCCACATGGGCTGACGAGCAGACGGCTCGGCGGACATCGGTTCGAAGGCTCGCGCGAACGGATAGGCTCGATGCATACGGCAAACGCGGCCAAAGTCGCCGTGCCCTGACCGCCGTCGCGATCGGCGAACCGGAGGCTCCCCATCTACCGCCTGGTTCTGTGGAACATCGACCTGACCCTTGTCGACGTGGCCCGGGTGTCCAGGCAGGCCTATGCCGAGGCGTTCCAGCGGGTGACCGGACGCCCGCTGGTGGCGCTGCCGCAGACCGCGGGGCGGACGGATTCGGAGATCTTCTTTGAGGCGCTGGCGCTCAACGGCGCCGGCGCCGGGCCGGCCACCGACCGGGCCGATGCGGGCAGCCAGGAGCTCCTGGGCCGGTACACGCGGGAGCTCGCTATCTCGTTCGGGTCCCGGCTCGACCTGCTCCCCACGCAGGGCCGCGCGCTGCCGGGCGCGAAGGAGGCGGTGGCCGCCGTGGCCGCCCTGCCGGGGGCCATCCAGTCGGTGCTCACCGGGACGATACGCCCGAACGCGACGGCGAAGCTCCGGGCGTTCGGGATGGACGGGTTCTTCGACTTCGAGATCGGCGGCTACGGGTCCGAGATCTACCCGAAGGGCGCCCAGCTGCTCAGCTCCCGCGGCCGCGCGGCCGAGAAATACCGCGCGGACATCGGCGCGGGCTCGACGGT
Organism: Streptosporangiaceae bacterium; assembly: GCA_030041195.1. The sequence continues at coordinate 3,463 of JASHOI010000674.1, forward strand.
CTACATCGCGGACTCGGGCCGGGACGTCGAGGCGGCCAGGATCGGCGGCGCCCGCTGTGTGGCCGTGGCCAGCGGCCGGTCCAGCGGCGGCGAGTTGCGCGAGGCAGGGGCCGACGTCGTGCTCGATGACCTTTCCGACGCCGGGTCCGTGGTCGCCGCGGTTGACCGTCTGACCAGCGCGGTGTCGGCCGGCTGAACGAACAGGCCGTCGTTGCGAGGACGCACCGGACGCCGCATGCTGATGCCTATGCCTTCCGAGGACCAGGTCACCGCCGCCCTGGGCGGCCGCGACTACGGGGAAACGCTGTGGGAACCGACCGAGCAGGCGATCCGCGACGCGCGGATCACCGATTACGCGGCGTGGCTGGCCAGCGCCCACGGCCCCGTTCTGTCTGGATACGATGCGATCTGGCGATGGTCGGTGTCGGACCCGGCCGGGTTCTGGGCCTCGATCTGGGATTACTTCGATGTGCTCGGCCACCGCGGGGACGGCCCGGTGCTGTCGGGCGCGATGCCGGACGTGAGCTGGTTCGCCGGCACCACGCTCAACTATGCGCGCAACGCGCTGCGCACCGCGCAGGCGGATCCCGGCCGAACCGCCGTCATCTACCGCTCGGAGTCCGGACGGGCCGGAACGCTGACCTACGGCGAACTCGCCTCCGAAGTGGCCAGGGTGCGCGCGGGACTGCGCGAGCTCGGCGTCACCAAGGGCGACCGGGTCGCCGCGTACCTGCCCAACATCCCCGAGGCGCTGGTCGGCCTGCTCGCCGCCGCCAGCCTGGGCGCGATCTGGTCGTCGTGCTCGCCGGACTTCGGCCCGGGCAGCGTGACCGACCGCCTGGCGCAGATCTCGCCGAAGGTGCTGATCGCGGTCGACGGCTATCCCTACAACGGGAAGTGGTTCGACCGGCGGCAGCAGGTCGAGGACATCGTGGCCGAGCTGCCCAGCCTGGAGGCGCTGATCACGGTCAGGTACTCGGGCGACCCGGCTCCGGTGAAGCTGGACTGGGACTCGCTGCCCGGGGCCGGCGCCGCCGAACCCGACGACTTCGTGGAGGTGCCGTTCGGGCACCCGCTGTGGGTGCTGTACTCATCCGGCACCACCGGGCTGCCCAAGCCGATCGTGCACGGCCACGGCGGCGTGGTGCTCGAGCACCTGAAGTCCATGGGGTTCCATCACGACGTTCGGCCCGTCGACACGTTCTTCTGGTACACCACCACCGGCTGGATGATGTGGAACTACGTGGCCGCGGGCCTGCTGGTCGGCGCGACCGTGGTGCTGTACGACGGGAGCGCCACCCACCCGGCCACCGACGCGCTGTGGCGGCTGGCCGCCGAAACCGGCGTCACCTACTTCGGGTCCGGCGCGCCGTACCTGCTGGCCTGCATGAAGGCGGGGCTGCGCCCCGGGGAAGAGCACGACCTGTCCCGGCTGCGCGGGATCGGCTCCACCGGGTCCCCGCTGCCACCCGAGGGGTTCCGCTGGGTCTATGACGCGGTCGGCCGCGACCTGATTCTCGGCTCGTACTCCGGCGGCACCGACCTGTGCACCGGGTTCGTCGGCCCGTGCCCGCTGCTCCCGGTGCGGGCCGGCGTGATCTCCGGGCGGTGCCTGGGCGCGCGGGTCGAAGCCTACGACCCGGCCGGCCGGTCCGTGATCGGGGAAGTCGGCGAGCTGGTGATCACGCAGCCGATGCCGTCGATGCCGGTCGGATTCTGGAACGATACGGGCGGAAACCGCTACCGCGACAGCTATTTCGCGGAGTACCCAGGCGTCTGGCGGCACGGCGACTGGATCATGATGCTGCCCGACGGCGGCTGCATCATCTACGGCCGGTCCGACGCCACGCTGAACCGAGGCGGCGTGCGGATGGGAACCAGCGAGTTCTACCGGATCGTCGAGGCGCTGCCCGAGGTCGCCGACAGCCTGGTGATCGACACCGGCAGGCTCGGCGCCGAGGGCAGGCTGATCCTGTACGTGGTTCCGGCCGAGGGACACGAGCTGGACGACGATCTGGCCGGCCGGATCCGGTCCGGGCTGCGTTCCGGCCTGTCGCCGCGGCACGTCCCGGACGAGATCCACCAGGTGCCCGGCATCCCGAGGACGCTGTCCGGCAAGAAGCTCGAGGTGCCGGTCAGGAAGATCCTGCTGGGCACGCCGGTCGCCGAAGCCGCCGACCCGGACGCGCTGGCCAACCCCGAGGTCCTGGCGTCCTTCGTCCCGGAGGCCGCAGAGTGAGCGAGCGATGAAGGGGGATGGGGAGGTGGGCGGGGCGGCGCCGACTGGACTGAGGAGCGAGGGAGCCCGCGACCGAGCGACGAGGGAAGTAGGCGCAGTGAAGCGGGAACGGGGAGGTGGGCGGGGCCCGGAGGCGAGCGAACAAAAGGGAAAGAGCTTTGGCGAGGAGGGCGGGCGGCTGACCTACGGCAGCTACCTGCGGCTGCCCGAGCTGCTGGCGCAGCAGGTGCCGCAGGTGATCCCGCCGGCCCACGACGAGCTGCTGTTCATCACCGTGCATCAGGCCTACGAGCTGTGGTTCAAGCAGCTGCTGCACGAGCTCACCGCGGCCCGCGACGCGATGCGGCCGGGCGAGACCTGGCGGGCCAGGCAGCTGCTGCAGCGGGTGCACGTGATCGAGCGGCTGCTGGTCAGCCAAGTCGACGTGCTCGAGACCATGACCCCGCAGGATTTCCTCGAGTTCCGCTCGGCCCTGGCGCCGGCCAGCGGCTTCCAGTCGGTTCAGTTCCGCGAGCTCGAGTTCTTGTCCGGCGCCAAGGATCCCGGGTTCGTGACCCGGTTCCGGGCGCTCACCGAGGAGGAACACCGGCGCCTGGCCCGCCGCCTGGCCGAGCCGACCCTGTGGGACGCGTACACCGACCTGCTCAGAGCCCGGGGGCTGGAGGCCGCGACCGACGACCAGATCCTCAAGTCGCTCGTGATCGTCGCGCGGGACCGCGCCAGCCATGACGACCTGTGGCAGCTCGCCGAGGACCTGTTGACCCACGACGAGCTGGCCGGGCTCTGGCGGGCCAGGCACGTGCAGATGGTGGAACGGCAAATCGGCACGAAGTCGGGCACGGGCGGGTCGACGGGTGCGCCGTATCTGCACAAGAGAGTTCCGATGAGGTATTACCCGCTGCTTTGGGAACTGCGAGATTGGTTGTAGCGATGCGCCGCACAGTCGGGACACAAAGGAGTGAAACCGATGGCTGACACCGTGGGCGAGGAGAAGGAAGCTCTGCTGACCAAGGCCGCCGAGGCCGCGGCAGCGGCCGGCAGCGCCGTGGCCGCGGAGGCCCGGGTTGGCGACCTGAGCAACTACCTGGGTGCCTACTACCGGCACGTCGCGCTCGAGGACCTTGCCGCCGCCGGGCCGGAGCGCCTGGCGGCGACCGCGATCGAGGAGGCCAGGTTCGCGGCCTACCGGCCGCAGGGGCGGGCCCTGGTCCGGGTCCGCCGCGGCGAGCGAGCGGCGTGCGCGGCGGCCAGGGACGTCGTGGACATCGTCACCGACGACATGCCGTTCCTGGTGGACTCGATCCGGATGGAGCTCAGCAGGCACGAGGTGACCACGCATCTGGTCGTGCATCCCCAGTTCCGCGTCAGCCGGAACATCGCCGGGGAGCTGCGCGAGGTCATCGGCCTGGTCGACGGGGAGCGGCAGACGCACGACGAGGTCGCCGAGTCGTGGACGCACATCGAGATCGGCCGGCTGTCCGATGACGAGGCCGCCAGGCTGGAACACGACCTGCAGCGGGTGCTCGGCGACGTGCGGGTGGCGGTGGAGGACTGGCACCGGATGCAGGCACGGGCCGTGCAGCTGGCCGAGCAGCTGGCCATGGTCGTCGATGCCACGGCCGCCGATGGCGGCGGGCCGTCCGGCGACAGGCCGCCGGGCGACGAATCCCCCGCCGAGGTCGAGGCGCTGCTGCGGTGGCTGGCCGACGGGCATTTCACGTTCCTTGGCTACCGCGAGTACAACCTGGTCGACGGCCCGGACGGGATGGCGCTGCGCGGCGTGCCCGGCACCGGTCTTGGCATCCTGCGGCACGACCGTGCGGGCTCGAAGTCGTTCGCCGCGCTGCCCCCCGAGGTGCGGGCCAGGGCCAGGGACCCGCAGCTGCTGATCCTGACCAAGGCGAACTCCCGCTCGACCGTGCACCGGCCCAGCTACCTGGACTACGTGGCGGTCAAGCGGCTCGACTCGGCCGGGCGGGTCACCGGCGAATACCGGTTCCTCGGCCTGTACACCCACGACGCCTACACCGAGAGCATCACCAGGATCCCGGTGCTGCGGCGCAAGCTCACCGAGGTGCTCGCGGCCTTCGGCTTCGCCGCCGACGGTCACGACGGCAAGGACCTCGCCGAGTTCATGGAGAGCTACCCGCGCGAGGACCTGTTCCAGACCACGGTGGCGCAGCTGGTCCCGGTCGCCGAGGGGGTGCTCCGGCTGCGCGAGCGCACCCAGCCCCGGCTGTTCCTGCGCAAGGACATCTACGGCCGGTACATGTCCTGCCTGCTCTACCTGCCCAGGGACCGCTACACCACCCAGGTCAGGCTGCGCACCCAGGAGATCCTGCGCAAGGCGCTCGACGGCGCGAGCGTGGACTACAGCGTGATGGTCGGCGAGTCGCCGGTGGCGCGGCTGCACATCGTGGTACGGGCCGAGCGCGGCCACCTGCTGCCCGACGTGGACGCGGCGAAGCTGGAGACCGAGGTGGCCGCCGCGATCCGGTCCTGGGACGACGACCTGGCCGAGGAGGCGCTGTGCCAGCTCGGCGACGAGCGCGGCCAGGCGGTGCTCGCGATGGCCAGCGGCGACGCGATCCCGCCGACCTACAAGACCGACGTCCCGGCCAGCGTGGCCGTCGACGACCTGGAGAAGATCCTGAAGCTGCGCGAGTCGGGCGAAAACGTGGCGTTCGACCTGTGGGAATCCGAGAGCTACGTCGGCGGGGTGCCGATCGAGGAGCCGCCGGCCGGGCCGCAGGACTCCGACGCCGGCGAGCGGGTGTGGCGGCTGTCGATCTACCGCACCGGGTCCCCGATCACGCTGACCGACGTGCTGCCCCGGCTGCAGCACATGGGCGTCGACGTGGTCGACGAGCACCCGTACGAGTTCGACGCCGCCGAGCCGTTCTGGATCTATGACTTCGGGCTGCGCAGAAGCAGCGACGCCGCTGACGCTTCCACGCGTGCGCCCTCGTCGGTCGCGTCGGTCAAGGACCTGGTCCAGGACGCGCTGCTCGCGCTCTGGCACGGCGACGTCGAGGACGACGGGTTCAACGCCCTGGTGCTCGACGGTCACCTGACCTGGCGGCAGGTGGTGGTGCTGCGCGCCTACGCGAAGTACCTGCGCCAGGCGGGCAGCACGTTCAGCCAGAACTACATCGAGCGGGTGCTGCGGTCGAACATCACGATCACCCGGCTGCTGGTCCGGCTGTTCGAGTCCCGGTTCGACCCGGACCGCCAGCCGGGCGAGGCCGAGCGCAGCGACGCGATCACCGAGGAGATCAGGGGCGAGCTCGACGAGGTGCAAAGCCTCGACCAGGACCGCATCCTGCGCGCCTACTGGGGCCTGATCCAGGCGACGCTGCGGACCAACTACTTCACCGAGCCGGCGCCGCCGCGGCCGGAGGCCCCGTACCTGGTGGTCAAGCTCGATGCCCAGCGGGTGCCCGACCTGCCGGCGCCGCGGCCGGCGTTCGAGCTGTTCGTCTACTCGCCCAGGTTCGAGGCCGTGCACCTGCGGTTCGCCGGCGTCGCCCGGGGCGGTCTGCGCTGGTCCGACCGGCGGGAGGACTTCCGCACCGAGATCCTCGGCCTGGCCAAGGCGCAGGAGGTGAAGAACTCGGTGATCGTCCCCTCCGGCGCCAAGGGCGGGTTCGTCTGCAAGCGGCTGCCCGATCCCAGCGACCGCGAGGCCTACCAGGGCGAGGTGCTCGCCTGCTACCGGAACTTCATCAGCGCGATGCTCGACGTGACCGACAACCTGGAGGCCGGGCGCGTGGTGCCGCCCGCGCGGGTGGTCCGCCGTGACCGCGACGACGTCTACCTGGTGGTCGCCGCCGACAAGGGCACCGCCACGTTCTCCGACACCGCGAACGAGATCGCGATAAGCCGCGGGTTCTGGCTCGGGGACGCGTTCGCCTCCGGCGGTTCCGAGGGCTACGACCACAAGAAGATGGGGATCACGGCCCGGGGTGCCTGGGAATCGGTCAAGTTCCACTTCCAGACCATGGGCATCGACGTCGACCAGACCGACTTCACCGTGGTCGGGATCGGCGACATGTCCGGCGACGTGTTCGGCAACGGCATGCTGCTGTCCCGGCACATCAGGCTCGTGGCCGCGTTCGATCACCGGCACCTGTTCCTGGATCCCGACCCGGATCCGGCGGCCAGCTTCGCCGAGCGGGAGCGGCTGTTCGCGCTGCCCCGGTCGTCGTGGGCGGACTACGACACCGCGCTGATCTCCGAGGGCGGCGGCGTGTGGCCGCGGTCGGCGAAGTCGGTGCCGGTCTCGCCGCAGGCGCGCGCGGTGCTCGGCCTCGCCGACGACGTGACCGCGCTGCCCCCCGATGAGCTGATCTCCGCCGTGCTGCGGGCCCCGGTCGACCTGCTGTGGAACGGCGGCATCGGCACCTACGTCAAGGCGACGAACCAGACCCAGGGGGACGCGGGGGACCGGACCAACGACGCGGTCCGGGTCGACGCGTCCGAGCTGCGGGTCCGGGTCGTCGGCGAAGGCGGGAACCTCGGGCTGACCCAGGAGGCCAGGATCGAGTACGCGCTCGGCGGCGGCCGGGTGGACACCGACTTCATCGACAACTCGGCCGGCGTGGACACCTCGGACCACGAGGTCAACATCAAGATCCTGCTGGACGGCGTGGTCAGGGACGGCGAGCTATCGCCCGCCGACCGGAACAAGCTGCTGCACCAGATGACCGGCGAGGTCGGCGACCTGGTGCTCACCCACAACTACCTGCAAAACCGGGTGCTGGCCGCGTCCACGGCCCAGGCGCCGCAGATGCTGCACGTGCACGCCCGCTACATCCGCAAGCTGGAGCGCGACGGCCGGATCCGGCGCCGGCTCGACGTGCTGCCGGGGGACAAGGAGATCGCCGAGCGCCGCTCCGCGGGCACCGGCCTGACCAGCCCGGAGTTCTCCGTCCTGCTCGCGCAGACCAAGATCGCTGCGGCCCAGGAGGTGCTGGACTCCAGCCTGCCCGACGACCCGTACCTGCGTCGCGCGCTGACCGGCTACTTTCCCAGGCCACTGCGGGAGCACTACGCCGACCGGATGCGCTCCCACCGGCTGCACCGCGAGATCATCACCACCGTCGTGGTCAACGACATGGTCGACCGATCGGGGATCACGTTCGCGTTCAGGCTCAACGAGGAGACCGGCGCATCGGTGCCGGACATCGCGGCCGCCTGGCTGGTCGCGCGCAACGTGTTCGACATGGACGGCTTCTGGGCGCAGGTAGAGGCGCTGGACGGCAAGGTGGACGCCTCGGTCCAGGTGCTGCTGAACCTCGAGGGCCGCAAGCTGACCGAGCGGGCGGCGCGGTGGCTGCTGCACAACCGCAGGCCACCGTTCGCCATCCAGGCCACGATCGACTTCCTCGCCGCTGGCGTGCTGACCGTCGGGCAGGGCCTGCCCAAGCTGCTCACCGGCAGCGACCTGACCGGGTTCGAGGAGCGCCGCGACTCGTTCACGGCCAGGGGCGTGCCGCTCGGCCTGGCCGAGCGGGTGGCCGCGATGGTCCCGGCCTACTCGGCCTTCGACATCGTGGACGTGGCCGCGAGCGTCGGCCGCCCGGTCGAGGAGACCGCCGAGGTGTACTTCGACCTGGCCGACCGGCTGCAGATCACCAGGCTGCGGGACCGGATCACCGCGCTGCCGCGCGAGGACCGGTGGAACACGATGGCCCGGGCCGCGCTGCGCGACGACCTGTACAGCGCGCACGCGTCGCTGGCCGCCGACGTGCTTCAGGTGACCGGGCCGGGCAGGCCGGAGCAACGGCTGGCCGCTTGGGTGCAGCGGAACGACTCGGCGGTGCGCCGGGCGGCGCAGACGCTGACCGAGATCTGGGAGACCGACCGGTTCACCGTGGCGACGCTGTCCGTGGCGGTGCGCGCGGTCCGCACCCTGGTCTCGGCCAGCGCGCTGCCCGGCTAGTCGCTGCCCGCCTGCAGGAAGGCGAAGTCGGCGGGGTCGATGTTGCCGCCGGACAGCACGACGGCGATCCGCCGGCCGCTGATTTGCCGGCCCCCGGCCTGCACCGCGCCGCTGAGCAGCGCGGCCAGCGGTACCGCCCCGCTGGGCTCGACGACAACCTTGAGCCTGGTGAAGCAGAACAGCATGGCTTCGACGATCGCCGCCTCGGGCACGGTCACGACGTCCTCGAGCTGCCGCTGGATGATCGGGAACGTGAGCTCTCCGGGCGTCAGGGACCGCAGTCCGTCGGCGATCGTGTCCACCGCGTCCAGCGTGATCCGGTGGCCGGCGCGCAGCGACCTCCTGGTGTCGTCGGCCCCGGCGGGCTCGACCCCGATCGTCGCCGCGCCGGGGAGCAGGGCCCGGACCGCGGTGCAGACGCCCGCGGCCAGGCCGCCGCCGCCCACCGGCACCAGCACCAGGTCGAGCTGGCCCGCCTGCTCGGCGAGTTCCACGCCGACGCTGCCCTGGCCGGCCATCACGTCGTAGTCGTCGAACGGCCTGATCAGCGTCAGCGACCGGGCCTCGGCCAGCGTGGCGGCCACCTCCTCGCGGCGCTCGGTGGCCGGGTCGTAGCGGCGGATCTCGGCGCCGTAGCCCTCGATCGCGGCCAGCTTGGCCGGCGAGGCGGTCTCCGGCACCACGACCACCGCGCGGGTGCCCAGCAGCGAGGCTGCAAGCGCCACGGCGGCACCGTGGTTGCCCGACGAATACGCGACTACCCCGTTCGCCTTTTCGTCCGCGTCGAGCAGGCTGAGGCGGTTGTAGGCGCCGCGGAACTTAAACGACCCACCGCGCTGAAATGGCTCCGCCTTCAGGCATACAGTGGCGCCGCACCTGGCGTCGAGAGTGGCGGAAGTGAGCAGCGGGGTGCGGTGTGCAATCCCGGCAAGCCGGGCAGCAGCCGCCTGAATACGGTCAAATGTGAGCGGCGGCCGGTCGGCGGGCGTGGGAATGGGGAAGCCTTTCGTTCGGCCCTAGCTAACGTTTGTCTTCTCTGCAAACGATAGCTTGCAGATATCCGGCCGCGGCAACAAGCGGACATGCCAGCCTGACGTAGGCTTTCCGGCATGGCTACGGACCCTGCGGGCGAAATCTCGGAACTGTCGTCGACGCTCGCCAGCGTGGAAGCCGTCCTCGACCCGGACGCCATGCAGGATGAAGCCGAGGGGCTCCGGAAGCGCGCGGCCGAGCCGGGGCTGTGGGAAGACCAGGAGCAGGCGCAGGCGGTCACCCGCCGGCTGTCCTACCTCGACGGTGAGCTGTCCAGGCTGGAGGGCCTGCACCGGCGGCTCGAGGACACCAAGGTGCTGTTCGAGCTGGCCGAGAGCGAGCGCGACGAGGCGACCAGGGAGGAGGCGACCCGCGACCTGGCGGCGCTCCGCAAGGAGATCGACCAGCTTGAGGTCAGGACCCTGCTGTCCGGTGAGTACGACGCCCGCGAGGCGCTGATCACGATCAACGCGCAGGCGGGCGGCGCCGACGCGGCGGACTGGGCCGAGGGCCTGCGCCGGATCTACCTGCGCTGGGCCGAGCGGCACGGGTACCCGACCGAGATCTACGACACCTCCTACGCGGAAGAGGCGGGGATCAAGTCGACCACGTTCGCGGTCAAGACCCCGTACGCCTACGGCACGCTGCGCGGCGAGCACGGCACCCACCGGATGGTGCGGATCTCGAAGTACGACAACCAGGGCCGCAGGCAGACCTCGTTCGCGGGCGTCGACGTGATCCCGGTGGTCCAGCAGGCCGACCACATCGAGGTGCCCGAGGACGAGATACGAGTGGACGTGTTCCGGTCCAGCGGGCCCGGCGGCCAGGGCGTCAACACCACCGACTCGGCGGTCCGGATCACCCACCTGCCGACCGGGATCGTGGTCTCCTGCCAGAACGAGCGCAGCCAGATCCAGAACCGCGCCAGCGCGATGGCCGTCCTGCAGGCCAAGCTGCTCGAGCGCAAGCGGGAGGAGCAGCAAGCCAAACTGGCCGAGCTGCGCGGGGATCACGCCGGAAGCTGGGGCACCCAGATCCGCAACTACGTCCTGCACCCGTACCAGAACATCAAGGACCTGCGGACCGGCATCGAGACCGGGAACACCACCGCGGTGATGGACGGCGAGATCGACGACTTCATCGACGCCGAGATCCGCTGGCTGCGCACCCAGGGCCTATAGGTCCCCACCCCCCGCTCCCCCCTCCCCCTCCCCCTCCCCCCTCCCCGCTCTCCGCCCCTGCGGCGTCTTGCGCAGCCCGCCACACTTCCGCCCCCCGGCGGTTCCAATGGGGTGGTGGGTCCCACGCTGTTGCTGTTTGAACATCGTGGGCCCCACCACCCCGTTGCGTCGCCGGGTGCCCCGCGCCGTTGCGGTCCCGCGGGGTCCGTTTCTGGCCCCGGGGGGGTTGCAATGGGGTGGTGGGTCCCACGCTGTTGCTGTTTGAACGTCGTGGGCCCCACCACCCCGTTGCGGTCCCGCGGCGCCCGCGGCCACGCTTCGCCTCCTCGGCCTTGGCCGCTGCCCAGTGCCGGCGACACCATAGCCCGGGCGGCGGCGGGGCTCACCAGGCGCCGGATGTGCGAGGTATGTCCCGTGTGGGGGCAGGTGGGCGGGGAGCACGCCGCGGGCGGCCGCCCCCGCTGGGGGACGGCCGCCCGCTGGGTTCCGGGGGGCAGAGCCCCCCGCGGGTGGGGTTACTTCACGAAGTACCAATTCTCGGGCGTGATGCTGAGCGTCGGGCTCTGCGGGAAGTAACCCTTGAGGTCGTTTGCGACCTCGGTCAGGGTGTAGGCGGCGTTCGGCTGGTACATGACCGGCAGCTGCGGCGCCAGGTAGTCCTGCCACTTGTAGAACAGCGACAGGTTGTCATTCGTCAGCGTCTGCTCGATCAGCGAGTCGTTGGTCGAGTTGCTGTACCCGCCGGAGTTCGCGACGGCGCCACTCAGGAACAGCTGGTCGCCGGTTGGCAGGTAGTCCGGGGAGAACGACCAGCCGAATCCCCAGTTCGCCATGTCCCAGTTGCATGGGGACTTGACGACCACGCAGTTGCCGCCGGCCACCGAGAGCACGTCGCCGAGCGTCTTCGGCACCAGGTTCAGCTTGATCCCGATCGACGACGCGTTGGACTGCAGCTGTGTCATCTCCTGCTGGACCCAGGCGGTCCCGGTCAGGTACAGGAAGTTGAAGTTCAGCGCGGTGCCCGCGCTGATCCCCGCGCCGCACTCGTCCGAGGCCGTGCCTGGCTTGACGCAGGTGCTCGTCCCGCTCGGCACCACCTTCCAGCCGTGGCTGGTCAGCAGGTCCTTGGCCTTGGTCGGGTTGTACGGATACGGGTCACCCTGGCGGCCCTTGGTCGACAGCCACTTGGTGGCCGGAGTGGCGGCAACCGGGCCGACGGTGAGCGCCCCGTACCCGCGGAGCGGGCCCGAGATGATCGCGGCCTGGTTCATCTCGTACTGCAGCGCCTGCCGGAAGTAGAGCTGCTTGAAGATGGCGCCGTGGTCACCGATGCTGGACTGGTAGTTCAGCACGTAGTAGTCGATTCCCCACGGGTACAGCGGATCGAGCGTGTAGCCCGACAGCGGGTTGGAGCCCACTGCCGCGCCGCTCGGCTTGGCCGGGGCGTCCTGGTCGGGCAGGTAGCCGACGTCGATCTTGGTGCTGGAACTCGGCGAGCGCAGCACGTCGTACTCGGCCGCGTCGGTGGTGAACGGCACCTCTTCGAACACCGACAGCTTCGGCTTGACCGGGCCCGAGTACTTCGGGTTCGGCACGAACGAGATGTGGCCGTCGGCATTGAACGCGCTCAGCCGCCACGGCCCGTCCACGATGCCCCAGATCGGCGAGCTCGCATACCCGGTGACGTCCTCGGCCTCCTTGTTCAGGTAGGTGTAGACGGCCGCGCAGTCGCTAACCGTGGTGGCGCAGCTGCTGGCGCCGCTGGCGGTCCTGTCCCACGCGGCGGGCATCGGCACGATCTGGCTCAGGTCGTTGTACAGCAGCCAGGTCGGGGAGTACGACTTGCTCATCGTCATCTGGAGCTCGGTCGGGCTGACGACGTGGATGTCGGTCATGTTCGCCGGGAAGCCGGTGTAGGCGCCGTAGTCGGCGGGCTCGGCCGTCTCCATGTTCAGCCAGAACATCACGTCCTGCGCGGTGACCTGGGTGCCGTTGGACCACATGTAGTGCTTCAGCGTGATCGTCACGGTCCTCCCGCTGACCACCGGCGCGTTGGCCAGGCTCAGCGAGTAGTTCACCTCGGGCTGGCCGTTCTGGCCGAACCAGTACAGCGGCCGGTACATCAGGTACTGGAAGTCGAACAGGTTCAGGTTGCTGATGTTGGCGCTGTCCACGTACGGGAAGATGTAGCTCGGCACGCTGGACGGCGGCTCCGCCCACACCGCGGTGCCGCCCTTGACGGGGGTTGTCCCCGATGACGTGGAACTAGGACTGCTGCTGCACCCGGCCGCGACGAGCGCCAGCACCGCAGCGCCTGCCGCCAGTAGCCGAAGGTGGAGCCTAGGTCGTGATCGACGTAGCCGCGCGGGCACTGACCTCATATTGGGGTTCCTTCCGGGCGCTTGGGCCAAGACGGCAAGGCCGACGGGCCTTGGTTTCGCGCGGGGCAGCCCGTCGGCGTCACGCCATGTGATCGGTAACGCTTACTGCAGCATGCCGAGGCGCATGTGGTCTAGTGCAACGATAGGAATAGTCCCAGGCTGGGATGCTTTTGTGATGTGCGCGTGACTATAGTCCGGCCGTGACCGTACGTCACCGCCGTACGTAGCCGCGCCTGCCCGGCGCGTAGCCGGTCACGGCCGAGCCGACGGTCCGCCTCTGGCCCGCCGCTGGGCGGGCGCGTCAGTGCGCTAGATGCAGGGCCAGCATTAGCAGCAGCAGCGCGATCAGTGCCACGGCCACCAGCGGCAACGTCATGCTGGGCCCGTTGTGGTGGTGCATCCGGGCCCGCGCCGCGGCGCAAACCGGGCACCGGCCTTCGGCCACCGGTCCAGCGCACTGGGCGCAGATCAGGTGCTCGCAACTCATCTGGGGTCCCTCCGGGCCGGCGCCTACCCGGTCACTTCGACGATGTTGGACGTTCTAAGCCAGTTTCCCCCCTAGACTGTCCGATGGCCAAACTGGGGCGCGATAAGCGCCATGGCAGGCAGTCCGTAACTCGTCGAGCGCGTGTGATGGGCCCCCGTGATCCACTTCGATAATGTGACTAAGACGTACCCGAATCAAAGCCGTCCCGCCCTGGAGAACATCACCCTCGACGTCGAGAAGGGCGAGTTCGTGTTCCTGGTCGGGCCGTCAGGATCCGGCAAGTCGACGTTCCTCAGGCTGGTGCTCAAGGAAGAGCGCCCCACCGAGGGCAGGATCCACGTCGCCGGCCGGGATCTCGCCCGGCTTACCAACTGGAAGGTGCCCCACCTGCGCCGCAGGATCGGCTGCGTCTTCCAGGACTTCCGCCTGCTGCCGACCAAGAACGTTTACCAGAACATCGCCTTCGCCCTTGAGGTCATCGGGAAGCCGCGGCGCTTCATCCGCAAGGTCGTCCCGGAGGTCATCGACCTCGTCGGGCTTGAGGGCAAGCGGGACCGGATGCCCGACGAGCTTTCCGGCGGCGAGCAGCAGCGCGTGGCCATGGCCCGTGCGTTCGTGAACCGGCCGATGATCCTGCTGGCCGACGAGCCAACGGGAAACATCGACCCGGCGACATCGATCGGAATCATGAAAGTTCTCGACCGGATCAACCGGACCGGTACTACGGTCGTCATGGCCACACACGATGCGGCCATAGTGGACTCCATGCGCAAACGCGTCATCGAGCTCGAATACGGCAAGGTGGTGCGGGATCAATCGCGTGGGGTCTACGGCCAGGCTTACTGACCGGCCGGGCGCGGACTACCGAGGGGTCAGCGATAATGCGCGCGCAGTTTGTCTTCCATGAGGTGTGGATTGGCCTCAGGCGGAACCTGACGATGACCATCGCCCTTGTGGTGGTGGTGGCGATCAGCCTGTCGCTGCTTGGCACTGGGCTGCTGTTCGTCAAGCAGGTTAACGACACCAGAACCTTCTGGCAGGGCCGGGTCCAGCTCTCGGTCTACCTGTGCACCAAGACCAGTTCCAGCCCGCAGTGCACCAAGAACGGCCCAGTCACGGCGACGGAACTGGCCTCGATCCGTGAGACACTGGTCGCGCTGCCCGAGGTGGCGAGCGTGACCTACGTGTCGCAGTCGGCCGCCTACCTTCAGTTCAAGTCCGAGTTCCCGTCGATGGTGAACTCGGTCACCCCGAGCGAGATCCCCAACTCCTTCGAGGTGCGGCTCAAGAACACCCAGGCCGACACCACGATCGTGACCGAGAGCGTGGACGGGCAGCCCGGGGTCGACCAGATTGTCGATAACGCGGCCATTCTGGACAGGTTTTACAAGCTCCTTGACGGGGCAAGGAACGCGGTCGTCGTTATCGCCATCATCCTGGTTATCGCGGCCGTGCTGCTGGTCGCGAACACCATCAGGCTGTCGGCCTTCAACCGCCGCAGGGAAACCAGCATCATGCGCCTGGTCGGCGCGTCGAACTTCTACGTTCAGCTGCCGTTCCTCGTGGAGGGTGTGATCGCCGGCCTGATCGGCTGGCTTGTGGCGTCCGGTCTGCTCGTCGCCGTGAAATCACTGTGGCTTGATACGCTGCAGCAGTATTTCCCGTTCAACGTGCAGTTGACGAGCACGGACCTGATCCAGGTCATCATCCTGGCGATGATCCTCGGCGTGCTGCTGACCGGCGCCACGTCGTTCCTGACGCTGCGGCGTTATCTGCGCGTGTGACGCGCAGGGTAGGAATGTGACAGCCGAGCAGGGCAAGAAGGTCATCGCCAGGAACCGCCGGGCACGGCATGAATATCACATTGAGGACGTGTTTGAGGCAGGGCTGGTGCTCACCGGTACCGAGGTGAAATCACTGCGGGCGGGCAGAGCCTCGCTGGCCGACGGGTTCGCCCAGGTCAGCGACCATGAGGTGTGGCTGCACAACGTGCACATACCCGAGTACGCGCAGGGCACCTGGACCAACCACGAGCCACGCCGTACCCGTAAGCTGCTGATGCACCGTAAGGAGATCGACCGGCTGGCTGCGGAGACCGCGGAGCGTGGCTTGACTCTGGTCCCTCTTTCGCTGTACTTCAAAGACGGGAAGGCCAAGGTCGAGCTGGCTCTGGCCCGCGGCAAGCGGACCTATGACAAGCGCCATGACCTCGCGCGCAGGGACGCTGCCAGAGAGGTTGAGCGTGCCCTGCGGCAGCGAAGGTAGCGGAGCGCTGGGCCATGGTCCGCACGCATAACCGAGGCGCGCACGCTGGCAAGCCGGCCCCCAGGCCGGGCTTGCGGGGAACGGCGGCCAAGCTGGGCGCGTCGACTGGACGGGGGACGTCCACCAGGGGGATCCGGGCCAGGGGAGCCCGGGCTGGCAGGGCGGGTGAGGCGGGGAAGAGAAGAGTCGGGGAAACACGGGTGGGAGGGGTTCGCCCGCGCTCCGCGCGGGTCCGGTTGGTAGCTGCGGCCGGTGCGACCGCACTGCTGCTGGTCGGCCTTGCCCTGGGCTGGGCGACGCCCGAGCCGACAGCCGAGCCCACCGTCCAGTCTTTCCTGCTCGACTGGGAGAACGGTCAGTACGCCGCGGCCGGCGCACTGACGACCGGCGCCCCGGCTGGTGTCGCCGCGGCGCTGGAGGCCGCCTACCGTGACGTGGGCGCCGCGGCCACCACCCTCGGCATGGCAGCCGTCACCCAGCACGGCAACACGGCATCAGCGCAATTCAACGCGTCTGTCGATCTCAGCCGGGGCGGCACGTTCTGGGACTACCGGGGCTCATTCGATCTGCGCAGGGTGGGCACCGGCTGGAAGGTGGTGTGGAGCCCCTCGGTCATCGCCCCCGGCCTGCGGCCGGGACTGCGTCTCGCCGTGGTCAGCTCCGAGCCGCAGCGAGCGCAGCTGCTGGACGCCGAGGGAACTTCGCTTGCGCCGCTCTCCCTTGTGGACACCGTCGGGGTCGTGCCCGACACGCTGAAGAACCCGGCAAGAACCGCGAGCGCCCTGGCCAGGACCACCGGCCTGTCCGAGAGCCAGATACTCGGCTGGATCACGGAGGCGCCGGGAGGTGGATTCCTGGAGCTGGTCAGGTTCACTCCGGCCACGTACCACCGGCTGAGCCACAAGCTGCACCGGGTGCCCGGGCTGATCGTCAAGCGGGAGCGAATACGGCTGTTCGGCAGCATCGCCCCGGACGTGTCCGGCGGCGTCGGCGGCGAGGCGGCCGGGGTGCTGCAGCAGGACGGGATTCCGTACCGCCCGGGTACGACGGTGGGGCTCTCCGGGCTCCAGCAGACGTTCCAGCACACACTCGTCGGCTCACCGACCACCGAGGTGGTCGTCGAAAACGCCGCCGGCCATGTGGTCTCGGTGCTGCATCGCTGGACCGGGCGAGGCGGCACCGACGTGCGCACCACGATCAACGCGAGCGTGCAGCAGGCCGCCAACAGGGCGCTGCAGTCCGTGGCGACCTCTGCAGCGATCGTGGCTATCTCCCCGTCCACCGGCCAAGTGCTCGCCGTGGCAACCCGCGACCCCGGCGGAATGCCGGAGATCCAGCCGCTGTCCGGGAAGTACCAGCCCGGCCAGGCGTTCACGATCGTCTCCACGGCGGCGCTGCTGAACACCGGGCTGATCGGCACCAACAGCGCCATCCCGTGCAGTGCCTCGAACCCGGTCGGCGGGGAGGACTTCACCAACGACCCTCCGGTGCCAAACCACGGCACGTTCCGGGCCGACTTCGCCAACGCGTGCTCAACCGCATTCGCCGGGCTGTCGCTGCGCCTGTCGGCCAAGGACCTCAAGACGGCCGCCGCCGGCTTCGGCCTCGGCAAGCCCTGGCAGCTGCCGGTCACCGCGTTCGCCGGGAACGTGCCGTCGCCCAGCAACCAGGCCGAACTCGCCGAGGATTCCATCGGAACCGGCAGCGTCCAGGTCAGCCCGCTGGACATGGCCATCGCCGCCGCGGTGGTCCAGTCCGGGACGTGGCACGCGCCCTCGCTGGTGACCGACCCGCCCGACCCCGGGCTGACCCCGACGGTTCCGTTCGGGACGCAGGTCGTCCGCGCGCTGCAGACGCTGATGCGCTCGACGGTCACCTCTGGCGCAGGGCAGGCGGCCAACGTGGGCACCGAGCCCGTTTACGGGCAGGTGGGAAGTGCTCCGGACGGATCCCATGGCCTGCGCGAGGCGTGGTTCGTCGGCTTTCAGGGGAACGTCGCGTTCGCTGTACTCGAGCTGACCACGTCGGCGAGCACGTCGGCGGCGCCGCTGGCCGGCCAGTTCCTGGACGATCTGCAGGCGGGATCGTGACCGTATCGTTGCCCGCATTTTGGTAACGCGGAGCAACTACAGCGATGCGCCTTGGCGTCTTACTGAGTGACTGGGGTGCCGCTTGGGGGGTTGCGGCCCAGTCGTCGTGATGAGAACCGGGTCTCATCTCGGGGGAGGCCCGGGCTTTAGGACCGGCCCCGACCCTGCCGGTCGGCCCCCGTGGGCGCACTTTCGGCCACCGCCAGCGCCCACGGGGGTTTTCTCATTTCGGGCAGCGGCCGGGGCATAGACGGGGCCGCCGGCGTTGTTCTATCGCTCGGTACGCTTCGGGGTACCATCGCTGTACAACTCAAGAGGGGGTGACTGGTTTCGACTTCGGTAGTTGATCCAGGGGAAGCGGGCCGAGGGTTGCGACTACGACCTCGTAAATCCTGTGGCCGCAAAACTATAAGTGCCAAGTCAACGCGCACTAGCCTCGCCCTCGCTGCCTAAGCGAGTTAGGGGCTGTCAGCCCGGGAGCGCCTCCGGCCCGGTGCCTGGCATCAGCTAGGAGGATCCACCGTCTGGCCCGGCCGCGGGACTAGACGGGACACCTAACAGCGGCTGAGCCCGCTCGGCGGCTGGCCTGCATGACCGCCGGGGCTGAGAAATAAGCAGGCAGGCTGCGCCCGGAGAAGCCCTGGTGAGGTACTGAAGGACGAGGGTTCGAATCCCTCCACCTCCACAATTTGTCCCCTTTTGCGAAGTTTCGACAAGGCCTGCTGCCTGCCGCATTCAAGATCCAAAAGATCTAGGAGGCTGGCGTGCAAATGCCGCCGCTGATCCTCCTAGATCTTCGGGGCCCCCAGCGCTAGATCTTCGGGAGCCCCAGCCAGCGGGGCGGGCGGCTGGGGTTGTCTGTCGGGCGTTGGGCGTAGACGAGTCGAGCTGCTCGTCGGGAAGCGTCTGCCACGCGATCCACGCCTACCGGATTCAGCGCGGGTAAAATGGCCGGTGATGACCTGGGCGACGTATGCGGAGTTCCTGGCTTTCGCAACCGTGCTGGTGCTGATACCCGGCCCGGATTTCGCGGTCGTCACCAAGAACACCCTCGTCGGCGGGCACCGCCGCGGGCGGTGGGCGGCGGCCGGCGTGGCCAGCTCCAACGTCGTCCAGGGCACCGCAGCCGCTTCGGGCCTCTCGGCGCTGATCGTGAGCGCCCAGCCGGTGTTCCAGGCGATCAAGTGGGCCGGCGTGGCCTACCTCGCGTTCCTCGGCGTCCAGGCGATCCGGTCCGCGGTCCGAGGCCGCTATCTCCCATTCGGTGAGGGCGAGCCAACAACGGCTGGCACGGCCTTCGGCGGCTGGCGGCAGGGGTTCCTCTCCAACATCACCAACCCCAAGGTGCTGATCTTCTACCTGGCGGTGCTGCCCCAGTTCCTCGCGCCGCACGCCGCGATCGGCTGGCTGCTGGCCTTCGCCTGGAGCCACGCGGTGCTCTCGCTGATCTACCTGCTCGCGCTCACCGCTGGCCTGCACCGGGCCAGGCAGATCCTGGCCCGCCGCGGGGTGCGCCGCACCATGGACGGCGTGACCGGGGCGGTGCTGCTCGGGTTCGGCGCACGCCTCGCGGCCGAGCACGCCTGAGCCGCGGCTGAGCCGCGGCTCGGCTGGTTACGCTCGCGCGACCGCGGCTGGCGTGCCGTTGACGAGGCGGACGGGTTGCGCCAGCAAACCCGGGTCGTCGGCAAGGATGTGCTGGTGCAGGGCACGGAGCGGCGGGCCGGGTTCCAGGCCGAGTTCTGCCGCCATGAGCCGGTGCCCGTCCCGGTACACCGCGAGCGCGTCGGCCCGGCAGCCAAGCCGGTAGAGCGCGAGCATCAGCATGCCGCGCATCCGCTCCCGGAACGGGTGCGGGGCGAGCCATTGCGGCAGCTCGGCGGCCACGAGGTCGGAGCGTCCCAGGGCGAGATCGGCCTCGGCCTTGGCCTCGCACGCGAGCAGGCGCCGGTCTTCGATGCTGTCGGCGGCGCTGCGGATCAGCGCCGAACGCACGTCCGCGAATGCCGAACCTCGCCATATGGCCAGCGCGGCACCGAACAGCTCCGAGGCAGCCGCCGGGTCCCGAGACTCCGAGGCGGCCTTGGCCTGTGCGATCAGCGCGTCGAATTCGGCAAGGTCGAGCTCGATGCCCTGGCGACACAGCGCATAGCCGGGGGGCCGGGTCACCAGCGGGCCGCTGGCAGCCCAGCTGTCTTGCCCGATCGCCTGGCGCACCGCGCACACGTGCGCCTGCACCTTGACCCGCGCGGTTGGCGGCGGGTTCAGGTCCCACAGGATGTCGACCAGCCGGTCCACCGGCACAACGTTCCCCAAGTCAAGCGTGAGCCCCGCGAGCAGCGCCCGCTGCCGCTGCCCGGCCAGCCGGATGGTCCGGCCATCCGCCGTGACCTGGATCGGCCCAAGCACCCCGATACGCACACACCACCTCCGCATGTCATGACAGCCCGGCCGCACGCGCTGAGAACTGCCGGATTGCATCGAACCGGCCACGGCCCGGCACCACCAGAGCGCGAATGTGGCAGGAATGCCGCACGCGATCGGCTGACCTGCGGTAGCCCGTTGGTGATCTATCGGCCGGTCCGGGGGCGGCATTCGGGCGTATGCTGATGAAACGGGGGCAACGGCCATTTCGGATGGCGGGATGCGGGCTATGTCGGATGGTGCCGCTAAAGCCGGGGCAGCGAAACGGGGGCGTCTGGCCCGCCGCCGCAAGGCGGTTGGGCTGACCCAGGAACAGCTGGCCGAACGGCTGGGCGTGGAGCGCACCACGGTGGTGCGCTGGGAACGCGGCGAGACACAGCCGCTGCCGTGGCTGCGGCCGAAGCTGGCTGAGGCGTTAGGGGTTCCGGCCGACCAGTTCGAGGAGCTGCTGGCCACCGCCGCCCCGGCCGACTCGCAGGGCGAGGCGGCGGCGGTGCTGCGGCAGCTGCCAGCGGCCATCCCCGACTTCACCGGCCGGGCCGCCGAGCTCGAGGCGCTCACCCGGATCCTCGATGAGGCCCATGCCGGCGCGCCGGGCACGGTGGTGATCTCCGCGATCGGCGGGACCGCGGGGGTGGGCAAGACCACGCTGGCGCTGCACTGGGCACACCGGGTCGCCGACCGGTTCGGTGACGGGCAGCTGCACGTGAACCTGCGCGGCTTCGACCCGACCGGCTCCCCGGTGAGTGCCACCGAGGCGGTCCGCGGTTTCCTGGACGCGCTGGGTGTGCCTCCCGAACGCGTGCCGCCGAGTCCCGAGGCGCAGGCGGGCCTGTACCGCAGCCTGCTCGCGGACCGCGCGATGCTCATCGTGCTGGACAACGCGCGGGATGAGGATCAGGTCCGGCCGCTGCTGCCCGCCTCGGCGGACAGCCTGGTCCTGGTGACCAGTCGCAGCCAGCTGGCCGGACTGGCAGCCGCCGACGGCGCCCAGATGCTGTCTTTGGACGTGCTCACCGAGCCGGACGCCCGCCAGCTGCTGGCGGCCCGGGTGGGCGGTGAGCGGGCCGCCGCCGAACCGGAGGCGATCAGCGAAATCGCGCGGTTGTGCGGGTGCCTGCCGCTGGCGCTCGCGGTGGCCGCGGCCCGCGCCGCCGCCCGGCCCGATTTCCCGCTCGCTGCCCTGGCTGCCGAGCTCGCCGATTCGGCCGGCCGGCTGGACGCCCTGGACGCCGGTGATCCGGCCGCCAGCGTGCGGGCGGTGTTCTCCTGGTCCATTCTCCAGCTCACCGCCGAGGCGGCGGGTATGTTCCGGCTGCTGGGCCTCCACCCTGGCCCCGACATCTCCATCCCCGCGGCCGCCAGCCTGGCCGGCCGCCCGCAGCCCCAGGCCCGCCGCCTGCTGCGCGAGCTGGCCCGGGCGCACCTGATCGCCGAGCGCGTCCCCGGCCGGTACGCGCTCCACGACCTGCTGCGCGCGTACGCCGCCGAGCAGGCACACCAAACCGACGGCGACGCCGACCGGCGCGAGGCCACTGGCAGGGTGCTCGACCACTACCTGCACACCGCCGCCCGCGCCACGCTCCCGCTGGACCCAGCCATGGAGCCGGTCGCCCTCGCCCCGCCCAGGCCCGGCGCCGATCCCGAGCCGCTCGCCGGCTACCCGCAGACCCTTGCCTGGTTCGAAGCCGAGCACCGGGTCCTGCTCGCCGCCCTCTCCCTCGCCGCCGAGTCCGGGTTCGACACCCACGCCTGGCAGCTCCCCTGGGCCATGGAACCCTTCCTGCGGGTCCGCGGGCACTGGCGGGAATGGGCCGCGACCCAGCGCACCGCGCTGGCCGCCGCGACCCGCCTGGGTGACCCCGCCGCGCAGGCCCATTCCGGCCGGCTCCTGGCCAACGCGTACAACAACCTCGGAGACCATGATCAGGCGCTCGGGCACTACGCCAGCAGCCTCGAGCTGTACCAGCGGCTCGGTAACCGCGTCGGCCAGGCCAAGATCGAGAAAAGCATCGGCATGCTGGCCGAGCATCAGGGCCGCTACGCCGACGCGCTCGGCCACGCTGAGCGGGCACTGCGGCTGTACCAGGCCATCGGTGACAAGGCGGCCGAGGCCAGTGCGCTCAACAACATCGGCTGGTACCACGGCCTGCTCGGCGACTACCAGCAGGCCCGCGCGTTCTGCCGCGAGGCACTTGAGCTCAGCGCCGGGGCCGGCGACCGCTGGCTGGAGGGGTACATCTGGGACAGCCTGGGCTACGCCGAGCACCATCTCGGCAACCATGCCGAAGCCGCCGCCTGCTACCGGCACGCGCTCGGCATCGCCCGCGAAGCCGGCGCCCGTTTCCACGAGGCGGAGGCGCTCAGCCACCTTGGCGACGCCCGCCACGCGGCCGGCGACCTGGCAGAGGCCCGCGAGGCCTGGCAGCAGGCGCTGGCCATCTTCGAGGACCTGGAACATCCCCAGGCCGACCAGGTCCGCGCCAAGCTCGTTGGCGAAGGGCTGCCAGCGGCCGAGCGCGCTGGCAGCGGCAGCCAGCGGTAAAGCCGCCGCTCATGCCCGGCTCCGCGGTAAGAGATACTCCCCGTATGCCACCCTCACGCCGCCGCCGATGCCGTGCCGGAATCACACCGATCCTGGGCGACCGCGGGCCGGGCCCCGGTCCGCTGGTCAGGCTCGGCGCGCTTCGCGCGGCCGGGCGCGCCTGACGTGGCAGGCACCGGAGCGGAGCTCGTCGGCAGGCTGCGGGCCGAGCTCGGCCCCGCGGTGGACGCGTCGCCGAGGCGCCGGGCCGAGTACTCCTCGGACGCCTCGAACTACCGGGTGGTGCCGCAGGCGGTCGTGTTCCCCCGGTCGGCCGACGACGTGCTGGCCGCGGCGGCCGTCTGTCGCGAGCTGGCCGCGCCGCTGACCGTACGCGGCGGCGGGACCTCGATCGCGGGCAACGCGGTCGGCCCGGGGGTGGTGCTGGACCTGAGCCGCCACCTCAACGAGGTCATCAGCGTGGATCCGGACGCGCGGACGGCAACCGTCCAGCCGGGGGTGGTCCTGGACCAGCTGCAGCGGGCTGCCCGGCCGCACGGGCTGCGGTTCGGGCCCGATCCCTCGACCCACTCGCGGTGCACGATCGGCGGGATGATCGGCAACAACTCCTGCGGTGCGCACGCGATGGCGTACGGCACCACCGCCGCCAACGTGGTGGCCCTCGACGTGGTCGACGGCACCGGCCGGCGGCTGCGCGCGGGGGAGGGTGGGCAGGACGAGGTCCCCGGGCTCGACGCGTTCGTGTCCGGCCGGGTCGAGCCGCTGGCCGGCGAGTTCGGCCGGTTCCGCCGCCAGGTTTCCGGGTACTCGCTCGAGCACCTGCTGGCGTCGCGTAACGGGCGGTTGGCCCGGGCACTGACCGGATCCGAGGGCACCTGCTGCATCGTGCTCGGTGCGACCGTCGCGCTGGTGCCGGCGCCCGCCGCGACCGCGCTGTGCGTGCTCGGCTATCCGGACATGCCGGCCGCCGCTGACGACGCGCCGGCGCTGACCG
The DNA here is from genome assembly GCA_030041195.1 of Streptosporangiaceae bacterium. Next base: position 27,045 of record JASHOI010000674.1, read on the forward strand.
GACCGTCCGTGCTGGCGCTCGAGGGGATCGACGCCCGGATGGTCGACGTGGTCCGCGAGCACCGGGCCAACGACGCGGTGCCCGCGCTGCCGCAGGGCTCGGCCTGGCTGTTCGCCGAGGTCGGCGGCGAGACCGAGGGCGAGGCCCTGGCCGCGGC
>JASHOI010000675.1 GCA_030041195.1 Streptosporangiaceae bacterium
GGCCAGCAGCTCGGCCAAGGTGGCGCCTCGCCCGCCGAGGTAAAGGTCGAGCCAGTTGTCCGACAGCAGCCGGGTGCCCAGCTCCCAGTCCCCGGCGGTCTGGGCCTGGCGCACCGCCTCCACCGGATGCCCGTGGCCGGCCAGCCACCCGGCGGCAGCGCCGTGCAGCGCGCCCCGCTGCTCCGGCTCGGTGCGGCGCAATTCCAGCTCAAGCATGTCCGCGAACAGCCGGTGATAGCGGAACCACGACTTATGTGCGTCCAGTGAGACCACGAACGCACCGGCTTGCTCTAGATCCTGCAAGATCCGTTCCCCGCCCGGCCTGCCGGTCAGCGTGTCCGCCAGCGGCCCGGACACCCGGTCCAGTACGGACGTGCGCAGCAGCAGCCGCCGCACCTCCTCGCTCTGCCGGTCCAGCACCTCGGCCACCAGGTACTCGGTGACGGTCCGCTCGGTGCCGGAGAACTCGGCGGCGAACCGCTCCGGGTCCGGGTGCCCGGCCAGCGACAGCGCCGCCAGCCGCAGCCCGGCTGCCCAGCCTTCGGTCCGTCCGTGCAACCGGGCCAGCGCGTCGGCCGGGACGTCCAGCCCGGCCGCGGCGAACAGCGCCCGCGCCTCGGCCAGGCTGAACCGCAGATCGGCCGCACGGATCTCGGTCAGCTCCCCCTCCAGCCGCAGCCGGTGCAGCCCCAGCCGCAGATCGTGCCGGGTCGCAAGGACGAACCGCAGGTTCTGCGGCGCACGCAGCAGCAACAGCTCCAGCTGGGGCAGCACCTCAGCCGGGTCCAGCAAATGCGCGTCGTCGATCAGCAGCCAGAGCCGGTCTCGCAGCGGGGCCAGATCCTTGAGCAGCCGCTCCACCACCGTCCAGCCGTCGAGATCCGGCGCCGGGGACAGCGGCCGTACCAGCGCGGATCCGGCTGCCGTGCCTCGAAGCGCGTCGGCTACCGCGATCCAGAACCTTCGCGGGTCACGCACCTCGCGGTCCACCGGCACCCACCCCGTGTGCCGGTCCAGGCCAGCCTCGGTGATCCAGGACCGCATCAGCACCGTCTTCCCGGTCCCGGCCGGCGCCGACATCTGGACGACGCGTTCCGCTCCGGCCAGCCGCCGGAACAGCTGGCCGCGCAACACCACTCCGTTTCTGACGGGCTGGGCAGCGGGAACTGCCGGCCGTGGCCTGCCTTCCGGCCTGACCAGCCGGACCGCCCGATCGGTCGCCGCCGAGCACATCAGGTCGGGCAGGTCACTCACGACAGTTCCTCTCCGGGCACACGGGTTATCGGAGACGGCCTAGATGATTCGCCAGGTATGGCGTGCGACCTATAAGTCAAACTATGACGTGCGGCATACTTAGTCAACGGCTACGATGCGATTATGCCGCGCCGCTCCGACAGCCGCTCCCGGATGATCCACGCCGCCGCGGAACTGTTCCGGGAGCGCGGCTACCACGCCACCGCGTTCTCCGACGTGATCCTGGCCAGCGGCGCACCGCGCGGGTCAACCTATTTCCATTTCCCCGGCGGCAAGCAGGAACTGGCTCGGGAGGCCATCGCGCTGGCCGGCGACGAAATCGAGCAGATGGTGGCGGCGGCAGCGGCCCGCAGCGACGGTCCCGGATCGTTCGTGCGCGCGCTCGGCGACATGGTGGCGGCCCGCCTTGAGGGCTCGGGCTACCGCAGCGGATGCGCGATCGCCACCATGGTGCTGGAGCTGGCCCCGCAGAGCGAGGAACTCAGCGGCGAGTTCGACAAGGTCTTCGGCCGGTGGCGCCAGGCGCTGGCATGCCAGTTCGAAATCTGGGGCATCACGGCCGGGCGCGCTGCCGACGTGGGCGACCTGGCCATGTCCGTGTTCGAGGGCGGCCTGGTCGTGAGCCGGGCCGCGCGCCGGATCGACTCGTTCAGGACCGCGATCGAGGCACTCGCCAAACTCGTCGAGCACGAACCGCGCCTGTCAGCGGATTGAGCGCAGCCGCCCGGAAACCGTCGCGCTGCCGGATCGGGTACAACCGGTGTACCGGAAAGACCTCGAAAAAAATCGCGACGCGGTGTCGGATCGGCGCTGGGGTGTTCGTAGCACGGGTGAGCGGCCGCCCACGAGGGGTGCCCCGAAGCACAGGAGATGATCGGCGATGCAGTACCTGGTTTCCGTGATCTACGACGCGGCCGACCTCGCCACCCCGGAGGAGATGGCGGCCATCCACGCGTTCAACGAACGGCTCCAGGCGGAGGGCCACTGGGTCTTCGCCGGCGGCCTCGCGGCGCCCAGCTCGGCGACCGTCATCGACAACCGGGGCGAGGAGGCGATCGTCACCGACGGGCCGTTCCTGGAGTCGAAGGAGTACCTCGCCGGGTTGTGGATCATGGAGGCCGCCGACCTCGACGAGATGCTCAAGCTCGCCGCCGAAGGGTCGAAGGCCTGCAACCGGAAGCTCGAGGTGCGGCCGTTCCAGTGAACAGGGCCGGCGTGCTGGAGGCGATCACCGACGCGCACCGCGAGGAGTGGGCGCGGGTGGTCGCCTCCCTGGCCAGGCGTTTCGGTGACCTCGACATCGCCGAGGAGGCTGCGGCCGAGGCGTTCGCGGCCGCCGTCGAGCGGTGGCCGGACGGCGGCGTGCCGCCCAGCCCCGGCGCCTGGCTGACCACGACCGCCACCCGCAAGGCCATCGATCGGATCCGGCGCGAGAACAAGCGCGACGGCAAGCATAAGGAGGCCCAGCTGCTCCACGACGACGACCCGCCCGGGCCTGCCGGCGTCATCGGCGACGAGCGGCTCCGGCTGATCTTCACCTGCTGCCACCCGGCGCTGGCGATGCAGACCCGCGTGGCGCTGACGCTGCGCCTGGTCGCCGGCCTGACCGTGCCGGAGATCGCCCGCGCCTTCCTGGTGGCGCCGGCCACCATGGAGCAGCGGATCACCCGCGCGAAGGCCAAGATCAAGGCGGCACGCATCCCCTACCGGGTGCCCTCCGCTGAGGACCTCCCGGCACGCGTGTCCGGCGTCCTGGCCGTCCTGTTCCTCGTGTTCAACGAGGGCTACCTGGCGACCGGCCCCGGCACCGATCCGGTACGTCACGACCTGACCGCCGAGGCGATCCGGCTCACCCGCCTGATCCGTGCCCTCATGCCCGACAACGGTGAGGTGGCCGGGCTGCTCGCGCTGATGCTGCTGACCGAGGCTCGCCGCACCGCCCGGGTTTCGGGCAGCGGCGAACTGGTCCGGATCGACGAGCAAGACCGTGGCGCGTGGGACGCGGCGCTGATCGCCGAGGGCCACCGGCTGGTGCGCGAGCGCCTGGCCGCCGGCGCCGCCCCGGGCCGTTACCAGATCCTCGCCGCGATCAGCGCCGTGCACACCTCCGCACCCGACGCACGCGACACCGACTGGACGCAGGTCCTCGCCCTCTACGACCAGCTCGCCCGCCTCGACCCCTCGCCGGTCATCGCCCTCAACCGCGCGATCGCGGTCGCCGAGCTCGACGGCCCGGAGGTGGCGCTGGCGGCCGTCGACCGTCTCGGCGACAGGCTGGCCGGCTATCACGTCTACCACGCGACCCGCGCCGACCTGCTGCGCCGGCTGGGCCGCAGCCAAAACTCGCGCGCGGCCTACGACAAAGCCATCGAGCTGGCGGGCAACACCGCCGAGATCGCTTACCTGACACGCCGCCGCGACCAGCTGAGGTAGCGATTCGCGCTAAAGTCCAGGCAAGCAAGGAGGCTGCCATGGCAGAGGAGACACCGTTCACGATCGGGGCCGACGCCAGCTGCACCGACGGGGTCTGCGGGCAGGTGAGCCGCGTGGTCGTTGACCCGGTCGCCCGGGCGGTCACCCATCTTGTGGTCAAACCGGCGCACGGGCATGACCTCGGCCGGCTTGTTCCGCTCAGCCTTGTCGACGCCTCGGCAGGCCAGATCCGGCTCCGCTGCACCCGGGAGGAATTCGAGAGGCTGGAACGCGGCGAGGAGAGGCACTTCCTGCCGGGCGGCAGCCCGTACCCGGGCTACCACGCCGACCAGGTACTGGAAATGGCCCACTACGGCCTGCGCTCGTACCTGGGCCAGCCCGGCGATAACGTCACCTACGACGCCGTCCCCGTCGGAGAGGTGGCCGTGCGCCGCGGCGACTTCGTCTTCGCCACCGACGGCGACATCGGGCAGGTGCAGGGGCTGGTCATCGACCCGGCCAGTCAGCACGTGACCCACGTGCTCCTTCAGGAGGGACACCTGTGGGGCCGCAAGGAAGTGGCGATTCCGATCGGCGCCGTCACCAGGCTCGACGACGGTATCCGGCTCAGCTTGACCAAGCAGCAGGTGCAGGACCTGCCCCCGGTAGACATCGACCATCCCGGCAGGTAAGACCCGGGCCATCATCCAGCGCCGGGCACTTTACTCAGCCAGGGCCGGGGCGGGGCTGTGCGGCGGCGGATCGGGCGCCGACCGGTAGGTCAGCAGCGCCGGGATCGCCAGGCCGATCAGCGCGGCGCCGGCCAGCACCGACAGCCCGCCGCTGACCGCGCTGGTGGTGGGCGACGTGAGCGAGGCCACGGCGCCGGCGCGGAAGTTGCCGAGTGCGGGGGCGCCGGCGCCCACGGCGAACTCGACCGCCGAGATCCGGCCGCGCAGATTGTCGGGGGTCAGGCCCTGGACCAGCGCGGTGCGCAGCACCACCGAGGTGACGTCGGCGGCGCCGGCGAAGGCCAGGCTGAGCAACGCCAGCCAGAACGAGCCGGACCAGCCGAAGGCTGCCAGGCCGGCGCCCCAGGCCGCCCCGGCCACCAGCATGCCGAGGCCCTGGCGCCGGACCCTGCTGGCCGGGCCGGACAGGGCCGAGCCGAGCAGGCCGCCGGCGGACACCGCGCTGATCATCAGCCCGAGGGTTTGCGCGTGGCCGCCGAAGCGCTCGGCGTTGATCGCGGGGAACAGCGCGATGGGCATGCCGAGGAGAACGGCGCTCGTGTCGGCCAGGAGCGCGCCCAGAATCATCCGCCGGCTGACGATGAACCGGAGGCCTTCGCCGATGGAGCGCAGGCCCGGCCGGGCGTCATGGCCCGGTGCCCGCATCCTCGGCAGCCGGGCTATCGCATAAAGCGAGGAAGTGAAGCTGACCGCGTCGAGCAGATAGCAGACCTTGAGGCCAAACGCTGCGGTGATGACGCCGGCCAGAGACGGGCCGATCAAAATGCTGCCGTGCATGACGAGGGTCTGCAGCGCGGCCCCGGCGGACAACTGGTCGCTGCGCAGCAGGGTCGGCATGAACGTCCGGCGGGCCGGCGAAGACACGCCGGCGACCGCGCCCTGCACGCCCACGAGGAGGTAGAGCAGCCAGACCCGGTCCAGGCCCGCGAACGCCTGGGCGGCGAGCGTCGCCGAGACCGCCGTCTGGATGACGTTGGCGATCAGCGCGGTCTTTCGCCGGTCGAGGGCGTCCGCGAGCGGGCCGCTCAGCAGCGCGGCCACGATCATCGGCACCCCGGCCGCCAGCTCGACGATCCCGACGTTGAGCGAGCTCCTGGTCAGCTCGTACACCTGGAGGAGCACCGCGTAGTTCGTCATCTGGCCGCCGATGCCAGACAGGGCGCTGCCGATCAGGAGGCGGCGGAACGCCACCGATTCCCGCAGTGGCGTGATGTCTACCAGCAGCCTGGAGAACAACTGGGCCGGGTGCCTCTTGGATTTCCCCGTCGTTTTGGCCACGGGCTGAATCGTACGGCGAAAACGCGCTGGAAATCAAAAAAATTGCAACTCAAATAAACCGTTTGCATTTAGAGCCGCAGCTT
>JASHOI010000676.1 GCA_030041195.1 Streptosporangiaceae bacterium
ACGGTGGAGCCCATCGGCACCATGCTCATGTTCTCGATGCCGGCCGCGACGACCAGGTCCTGCGTCCCGGACATGACGGCCTGGGCCGCGAAGTGCACGGCCTGCTGCGAGGAGCCGCACTGGCGGTCGATGGTGACCCCGGGAACGCTCTCCGGCAGACCGGCCGACAGCCACGCGTTCCGCCCGATGTCGATCGACTGCGGGCCGATCTGGGAGACGCAGCCCATGATGACGTCGTCTACCGCGGAGGGATCGGCACCGGTCCTGGCGACGAGCTCGGTCAGCACCTGCGCTGCGAGATCTGCCGGGTGCACCCCCGCCAGGCCGCCATTCCGCCTGCCGACGGGGGAACGTACCGCCCCAACGATGTATGCCTCCGCCACGACGTCCGCCCTCCGCTAGCCTGCTCCGTGACCGGACCGAGCGCAGGAGCCGCCCCCAAGGCGAAACGCCCTGCCTGGTCCTTAATTTGAGGTTACTCCGGAGATCCGCACGCTCCATAGGCCTGCTGGGACAAGATCCGTCGGGCGCGGGATTCCGGCGAGATTCCGGTCCGCAATTGGTAGTCGGAAGACTACTATGCGTGAAGTACCGGAGCCAGGTCAGGGGGTCGGCCTGGAATCGGCGTTCTGGGGGATCACCGGGAGATCACCGGGCACCACGGTTCATGGCGCCACAGCGCGCGGCCGCGGCGATGCAGGATGCCGCAGCGCGGCCGCGGCGATGCAGGGTGCCGCAACGCCGCCGGGGCCGGGCACAGGCAGAGCAACGGGGGGACGGGATGGCAGCGAAGATCGTCGACGATACGTCTGGCCTGGTCAGCATCGGGCAGCTCGCCAAGGCCGCGGGGGTCAGCAGCCGGACCATCCGGTACTACGAGGAACTCGGCATCCTGCCAGAGCCACTCCGGTCACCCGGCGGGACCCGCAGGTACCCGCGCGAGTACCGCGGCTACATCGACACCGCACTGGCGCTGAAGGATCTCGGCTTCCGGCTGGAGGAGATCAAGCCCCTGGCCAGGCTGGCGCTCGGGCGCTCGGTGAGCGCCGGGCAGCGTGACATGGCGGCGCGGTTAGTGGACGAGCGGATTGAGGCGCTCGCACGCCAGGCCAGCGTGCTACGCAGGCTGCGGGACTCGGTCACGGCGCCCGACGCGGCGACCGCGGTCCCCGGCGTGCTCAGTGCGGTGGACCTTTCCGTCGTCGCGCCGCTGCACGGCGACGGCGCGGCCTAGCAGGCGCGAGCGCTGACCGGCGGGGCGCCGAACCCCACCGGGCCGCGCCGGCCCGCACCGGTCGCACCGATTCGCGCCGCCGCGGCTTATGCTCGGAACAGGCGAACCCCCAGGGAGACCGCGATGGCCGATGGACTGATTCTGCTGGTGTTCCTGGGGATACTGATTGCCTTCTTCACGGTCAGGGTGCGGCGGCGCATGGGCATCGCTTCCAGCGCGAAGACGTGGTTAATGATCATTACCTGGGCGGTCATTCTCGGACTGGCTCTGTGGGCCGCGAACACGCACTGAGGCAGCTAGCACACTAAACCGTGCGGAACAGGTCAGGGCAGGCCAGCGCCGCCCTTGATCGGGATCTCGAACCACACCGCCTTGCCGTCCTGCGTCGGCCGGGAGCCCCACCGGGTCGCCAGCTGGTCGACCAGGTAAAGCCCGCGGCCACCCTCGTCGTTCTCCCCCGCGCTGCGGAGCCGCGGAAGACGCAGGTCAGGATCGAAGACCTCGACCCAGACGCATGCCTCGCCGCGGCGCAGCCGGAGCGTGAACTCCTTGCCGCCGAGCGGCGTGAAGTCCTCGGCGAACGGCGCGTTTGCCCAGTCGTCGAGCGCTCCTGACTCCAGTGCCTCGGCCGACTCGAGGGCGAACTCGTGTCGCGGGCTCGGTGAGACGGCGGCGTGCAGCACGACGTTCGTCGCCACTTCGGAGACCAGCAGGCAGGCCAGGTCGGCCTGGCCAGAGTCCATGCCCCAGCTGGTGAACGTCTGGTGGGCCAGCCGCCTGGCCTCGGACACCCGGATCGGCTCGGCCGGGAAGTTGCGCTCTCGGGAGGCAAGCTCCACCGACGAGGTCCGGACCACCACAATCGCCATGTCGTCGTCGATCTCGCCGGGCACCGCCTTCTCGGCGGCCTCGGCGATGGCCTCCACGGTTCCCGTGGCTACCTCGTGCACGGCCTCGCAGAGCATCTGCAGCGCCTCGGCCTCGGTGTAGTGCCCGTGGCCGTCCGCGCGCTGCCTCCGGTCGGTCAGGCCGTCGGTGTAGAACACCAGAGCCGAGCCGGGAGGAAGATACCGGGTCTCCTCGCGGTAGGTCGGGACACCGGGAATCCCCTTGCCGCGCACGCCCAGCAGCACGCCCTTATGCTCGATCTCCATCTGGCCGACCTCGCTGCCGGTGATCAGCAGCGGCGCGTCGTGGCCGGCGTTGGCGAACGACAGCGTCCGGGACCACGCGTCGTAGACCAGGTAGGTGCAGCTCACGGTCGGCGGGTCCACCGCGGCGAAGCCATGCTCCTCGGCGTTGGTCGGCTCCAGCGTGCGGCACCAGTCGTCGAGCCTGCGCAGGATCTCGGCGGGTGGCTTGTCGTCCTGGGCGAACGCCCGCAGCGCTGCCCTGAGCTGGCCCATGATCGCCGCCGCACGGGCACCACGCCCCTCGACGTCGCCGATGACGATGCCGACCCGGCCGGCGGACAGCGGGATGATGTCGTACCAGTCGCCACCCACCTGGGTCTGGATCCCCTGGCCATGCGTTTCGAGCGGCTTCGCGGGCACGTACTTGTACGCGACCTGCAGGCCGTCGACCGCGGGCGGGTCGCGCGGCAGCAGGCTGGTCTGGAACGCGAGCGCGGTGCGGCGCTCCTCCTCGAAGAGCATGGCGTTGTCGATGGCCACCGCGACCCTGCTGCCGATCGCGCCGAGGAAGTCGCCGTCGTCGGCGGCATAATGCCGGTCCTCGCGCTCGGTCAGCCCGGACAGCGCCAGGCTCATCACGCCGAGCAGCTCGCCGCGCGCGATCAGCGGTGTGGCGATCACCGAGCAGAGGCCGACGCTGTCGCAGGTCTCGATGCTCCCCGGGCTCGGCGTCGGGACCTCCTGCGTAGCGAGGTCGGTGACCACGACCGTGGTCCGCCGGGTCATCGCCTGCTGGCAGAAGTGCCCCTCCGGGTACATGATCTGCTCGCCGATCATGGCCCAGGTGCCCGGCGCTGGCATCCAGCCCCTGGAGTGGAACTGCGCCCTTCGCACCAGCTTGTCGCCCTGGAACAGATCGATCAGGCAATGATCGGCGAACTGAGGCACGAGCGTCTCCGCAACGTGGCGGAGTGTGACATCGAGTTCGAGCGAGCGGGCCAGCCGCTCCCCGATCCGCTCGAGCAGCCGGAGCCGGTCCCGCTCGCGCCGGCTGCCCTTCATCGTGGCCTCACGGGCTATGAGCGAGATGCCATAGATCTCGCCAGCCGGGTCGTAAAGGGCGGCGGCCCGCGCCCGGATCAGTATCCGGGACCCGTCCGCCTGCTTCACCGCGAGCGTGCCTTCCCAGGGCCTGCCGTGCATCACCTGCTTTACGAGGTCGTTGACGCGCGGCGCGTCGCCCTCTTCAAACCCGAACGCGACGAGAGACCGGCCGATCAGGTGCGAAGGGTGGTCGGGAAGCCCGAACAGGCCCGCCGCGTACGGATTCGCGTACAGCAGATTGCCGTCCCGGTCGGCCACCACCACGGCGTTCGGGACCTGTTCCAGGATGTCTGCCGGGCCGGGGAGCGGGCGGACATGACCTGCCGGCGCCTGGGCCCTCATCCGGGCACCACCGCGCCGGCCGCCTGGATGGCCCTGACCGCAGGGATTGATGGAACGCGCTGGTCAGGGCTTGGCGACAAAGACATGCGCCGCAACCCGGAGCGGGAGGAACCCCGCCTCGAGATCACCGGCTCCATTCTCACCTGTCACCCGCACACCGTCGTCGCTTACCGCGAGCGTGATCTCGCGGCCCGGTTGAATCCCAATGTTCTTGAGTTTAAGCATCAGCGCCGCATCGCTCTGAACCTGCTCACTGATCCGGCGCACTACCACGGGCTCGGCCCGCCGCGACGCGATCGTCGTCATGGCCACGTCCTGCTCGCGACCGGCCGCAACCACGCGCCTGCTAGCATCGGCCGGAACGCCGAGTTCCGCAAGCCCCGGAATGATATTTCCGTGCGGGCAGCGGACCGGGAAAGCGAGAAGTTCCACCAGACGCCGTTCCACGCTGTCGGAAATTACATGCTCCCAGCGGCAAGCCTCGATGTGAACTTCTTCCCAGGGCAGCCCGATCACGTCGACCAGGAGGCATTCGGCCAGGCGGTGCTTGCGCATCACCCGCATCGCCAGCGTCCTGCCTTTGGCGGTGAGCGACAGCTGGCGGTCGCCCTCGACCCGCAGCAGGCCGTCGCGCTCCATCCGGGCCACGGTCTGGCTTACCGTCGGGCCGCTCTGTGAGAGGCGCTCGGCAATGCGCGCACGCAGCGGGACGATACCTTCCTCTTCCAGTTCAAAGACCGTGCGAAGGTACATCTCGGTGGTATCGATCAGCCCGTGCGCCGTCAAGGGTCCTGCCCTCCCCTCTGAACTGATGCTATGCCGCGCGGCGAGCTCGGCGAACCAGGAAAAACCGTCAGATGGTCCGTTGTGGGCCGCGAGATGGCCGGCCGCCGGCCGTCAGGTGGCCGGACGCCCACCGGATGCCCGATGAGCACACGTCAAATATCCGGTTATCGCCCGGCTGAGCGATTACCCAGCGGGTGACCGGTTACCGGCAGCCGAACGGCTCGGCAGCCGGCCCCGGCGGGTGGCCGCGGGTCACGGCGCCAGCCGCTCGACCACCCATCCGCCGGCCTCGCGCCGGTACCTGAACCGGTCGTGCATCCGGTTTACCCGCCCCTGCCAGAATTCGACCACGTCGGGAACCACCCGGTATCCGCCCCAGAAGTCCGGCATGGGCACGTCCGTTCCCTCCGGCCAGCGCCGTTCCAGCTCGGCGTAGCGGTCGTCGAGCTCGGCCCGGGATCCGACCACCGAGGACTGCCGGCTGGCCCAGGCACCGAGCTGGGAGCCGCGTGGCCGGGAATGGAAGTAGGGCTCGCTCTCCCCGGTGGACAGGGCAGCCGCCGAGCCCTCGATGATCACCTGCCGGTGCATCGGATACCAGGGGAAGACCAACGACGCCCTCGGGACTTCGGCCAGGTCGCTGCCCTTGCGGGAGGTGCGGTTGGTATAGAAGACGAATCCGCCGGAATCGTACTGTTTGAGCAGCACGGTCCTGGCCCTGGGCCGGCCGCTGGCCGAGACCGTGGCCAGAACCATCGCGGTCGGCTCCGGAAGCGGCACCGCGAGCGCGTCCGCCATCCAGGCCGCGAACAGGTCCAGTGGGTCCTCGGCGAGCATTTCCTCGGTGAGATTCGGCTCGTCAGGAGCGTGGCTGATCGTGTCCACGGGTAGCGATCCTCACACACAGCCGGGCCTGCCGCCACCATCGGCGGCGCCGGCCCGCCGGCCATGTTGGCCGGGCCGGGCCGGGTTACCAGAAATCACACGAGCGCGGTTGAATAGGTCGGCAGCTACGCAACGCCGCCCGAGGCCATCAGGCCCGCCGGTGACCGAGGAGACACAGGAGAGCAGATGTCCGACTTCGTGCCAGGCCTAGAGGGTGTCGTGGCGTTCGAAACCGAAATCGCCGAGCCCGACCGGGAAGGCGGCGCGCTCCGGTACCGCGGAGTGGACATCGAGGAACTCGTCGGCCATGTGACCTACGGCCACGTCTGGGGCCTGCTGGTGGACAACTCGTTCGAGCCCGGGCTGCCGCCGGCCGAGCCGTACCCGATTCCGGTGCATTCCGGTGACATCCGGGTCGACGTGCAGAGCGCGCTGGCGATGCTCGCCCCGGCCTGGGGCATGCACCAGCTGCTCGACATCAGCGACGAGCAGGCCCGCGACGACCTGGCCCGGGCCTCGGTGATGGCGCTCTCGTTCGTCGCCCAGGCGGCGCGCGGCCTCGGGCTGCCGATGGTCCCGCAGAAGCGGGTCGACGAGGCGAAGACGATCACCGAGCGGTTCATGATCCGCTGGCAGGGCGAGCCGGACCCGAAGCACGTGAAGGCGATCGATTCCTACTGGGTATCCGCCGCCGAGCACGGCATGAACGCCTCCACGTTCACCGCCCGGGTGATCGCCTCCACCGGTGCCGACGTGGCCGCCGCCCTGTCCGGTGCGGTGGGCGCGCTGTCCGGGCCGCTGCACGGCGGCGCCCCGGCCCGGGTGCTCAGCATGATCCAGGAGGTCGAGCAGAGCGGCAACGCCGAAGCCTGGGTCAAGGCGGCGCTGGACCGGGGCGACCGGCTGATGGGCTTCGGCCACCGGGTGTACCGGGCCGAGGACCCGCGGGCCCGGGTGCTCCGCCGGACCGCCAGGGAGCTCGGCGCGCCCAGGTTCGAGGTGGCCGAGTCCCTCGAGAAGGCGGCCCTGGCCGAACTGCATGAGCGCAGGCCAGACCGGGTGCTCGCGACCAACGTCGAGTTCTGGTCTGCCGTCGTGCTGGACTTCGCGCAGGTACCCTTGCACATGTTCACCTCCATGTTCACCTGCGCGCGGACCGCCGGCTGGGCAGCGCACATCATGGAGCAGAAGCAGGCCAACCGGCTGATCCGGCCGAGCGCGCGTTACGTAGGCCCGAAGAGCCGCCCGGTATCGGAGGTGGCCGGCGCGACGGAGGTCCTCGACAAGGAAGTCTGACCACTTGACTGAGATCACCATCCCCGAGGAGCTGCGGCCAGCCGACGGACGGTTCGGGTGCGGCCCGTCGAAGGTCCGGCCCGAGCAGCTGGCCGCGCTGGCCAGTTCCGGTTCCGCCTATCTCGGAACCTCGCACCGGCAGGCACCCGTCCGCTCACTGGTGCAGCGGATCCGCGAGGGGATGGCCGATCTTTTCAGTTGCCCGAACGGGTACGAGGTGGTGCTCGGGAACGGAGGAACCACCGCGTTCTGGGACATTGCCGCGTTCGGGCTCGTCGACCACAAGGCGGAGCACCTGGCGTTCGGGGAGTTCTCGGCGAAGTTCGCCAAGGTGACGGCCGGCGCGCCGTGGCTGGAGGCGCCCACGGTCGTCGAGTCGCCGCCGGGCACCCACCCGCAGCCGATCGCCGAGGCCGGCGTCGACACGTACGCGCTGACCCACAACGAGACGTCCACCGGGGTGGCGATGCCGGTTGGCCGGGTCGCCGGCGCCGACCCGGACGCGCTCGTGATCGTCGACGCCACCAGCGGCGCCGGCGGGCTTCCGGTGCGCACCAGCGAGGTGGACGTGTACTACTTCGCGCCGCAGAAGTCGTTCGGGTCCGACGGCGGGCTGTGGATAGCGCTGATGTCGCCCGCGGCGCTGGACCGGGCCGGGAAGGTGGCGGCCGGCGGCCGCTACATCCCGGAGTTCTTTTCGCTGCAGACCGCGATCGACAACTCCCGGCTGCAGCAGACGTACAACACTCCCGCGGTTGCCACGCTGTTCCTGCTGGCCGACCAGGTGGAGTGGCTGCTCGGCCAGGGCGGGCTCACCTGGGCGACGGCAAGGACCGCGCAGTCCTCGGCCACGCTCTACGAGTGGGCCGAGCGAACGGTTTATACCACCCCGTACGTGGCCGACCCGCTGCAGCGCTCCCAGGTGGTGGGCACGATCGACTTCGACGACGTCATCGAGGCCAGGAAACTGTCGGCGGTGCTGCGCGGCAACGGGATCGTGGACACTGACTCCTACCGCAAGCTTGGCCGCAACCAGCTCCGGATCGGCATGTTCCCGGCGGTGGACCCGGCCGACGTGCAGGCGCTCACCGCCTGCATCGACTACGTCGTCGAGCGGCTCTAGCCGCACCCCTCCGAAAAGCCGTGGCTCGTGGGACTGGCGGCGTGAAAGGGTCACCACATGACGAATGACCGGAGTCGCCCAGGCCAGCAGGCGGGCGAACGTGACATGCTGACCGGCTGGCTCGAGCATCATCGCGCGATCCTGCTCTGGAAGTGCGAGGGGCTCAGCGACGAGCAGCTCAGGAAGCGCTCGGTCCCGCCGTCGAGCATGTCCCTGCTGGGGCTGATCCGGCACATGACCGATGTCGAGCGCGGCTGGTTCCAGCAGGTGCTGCTCGGCGAGGACGCGCCCGACCTCTACACGGCGCCCGGTGAGCAGGATGGTGATTTCAACAACGTCGACGAGGCGGACGTCGCGGCGGACTTCAGCGCCTTCAAGGCGGAATGCGACGCGTCGCGGCAGGCGGCAGCGGCAGCTCCCGATCTGGATGTGCTCAGCAAGGTACGGTCGACGCGCACCGGCGAGCAGTTTTCGCTGCGCTGGATCCTCACGCACATGATCGAGGAGTACGCCCGGCACAACGGCCACGCCGACCTGCTGCGGGAAACCATCGACGGCACCACCGGCTACTACTAGCCCAGCCCGGCCCGGCCCACACGGCTCAGCCGGGGATGACGCGGTTTCGGTGCGTTTGTGCCTCAGCCGACGCGGTTTCAATAGCGTGAAGGGACCCTCGCTGTTCCTGTTTGAACGGCGTGGGTCCCACCACGCTGTTGCGTCGCGGGGCTGGCCCGCGGCGCGGCTGACGGGATCGGCAACCGCGGGCAGACTGGAGGCGTGTGGCGGCGCGGCTTGCCGAACGGCGGACAGTCTGGAACGCGGCCGGCAACCTGGCCGCCGGCCGGGTGGCCGCTGGCCGCCAGGCTGGCCGCCGTGGCCTGCTGCCTGGTCGCCGCCGGCGGCGGCGCGATAACCGCAGCCACCCACCTGGTCGCCAGGGACTATCTGACGCGGCAGGCGGATCAGCAGCTTCGCTCCTACGCCGACCAGCTCACCAGCCGGCCGCTCACGCTCTTTCCCGGTTTCCGGGTTGCGCCCGGCGCTTCCGGCTTCGGCGACGCAGACCGGGCGCTCAGCATCGCGGTGCGCGGCGCCAACGGCCAGCTGCTGATGACCGCGGGCCCGGCCACCCCGCCGGCCGCCAGCGGGAACTGGCTGGAGATCTCCGAGCCGGTCAGCTACCAGGCCGAGCACATCGCGTTCGTCTACGGCGCCGACGATTCGTCGTTGTCGATCACCGGCGAGACCGGGCGCGGGCTGCCCGGCAGGCTGGTCATCGGGCTGGATCTGGCCAGCGCTGGCCGCACGGTCGCCAGCCTCACGGTCATCTGCCTGCAGGTGACCGGCCTGGCGGTGCTGCTGGCTGCGGGCGCGGCCGCCTGGGTCACCCGCATGCTGCTCCGGCGCGTCGTGCCGACGGCCGAGACCGGGGCGGCGGACGAGGCGGCAGCGCGTGACGTCGCCGAGCGCACGTCCGCGGCCGTCGCCGCTGCCTGCGGCAAGATGCGCAGGCCGCTCAGCGTTCTGGCCGGCCTGGCCGAGCATTACCGGGAACGCGGCGAGCTGACGGACGATGACGCCGATCGCACGTTGCGGCGGGTGGCGCACCAGGCCGGGCGCCTGGCGGAGCTGGTCGAAGAGCTGAGGGCCGCCGCCCGCGGTGGCCCAGCGGCGAAAAGCGGTGGACCGCAGGGGAAGGACGCGGCAGGCTGACCCGGTGATCCCCGACGAGGAACGGGAACGGCTGCGGCAGACCTTCGACCAGACCGCGGATTCGTATCAGCGATCGCGACCCGAGTACCCGGCCGAGCTCTTTGACGACCTGGTGACGGCCGCCGCGCTGGCGCCGGGCGACCGGCTGCTCGAGGTGGGCTGCGCAACCGGCAAGGCCACGATCCCGCTGGCCCGGCGCGGCTTCCCGGTCGCCTGCATCGAGCTCGGCGCCAGCCTCGCCGCGGCCGCCCGGCGCAACCTCGACGGGCTCAGCGCCGAGGTTATCGAGGGACGGTTCGAGGATTGGCAGCCCCGGCCGGGCGAGCGGTTCGACCTGGTCTTCGCCGCCACGGCCTGGCACTGGATCGACCCCGCCGTGCGCTACCAGAAGGCCTGGGCGGCGCTGCGGCCCGGCGGGCATCTCGCGTTCTGGAGCGCCTCGCACGTATTCCCGGACGGCGGCGATCAGTTCTTCCGCGAGATCCAGGACGTCTACGACGAGATCAACGAAGGGCTGCCGCCCGGGGTCGGCTGGCTCCGCCCGGGCGAGCTGTCCGAGCATGCCGACGAGATCGAGGCGAGCGGGCTGTTCGGGGTCACGCTCGTCCGGCATTTCGACTGGGAGCAGGTCTACGACGCCGACGGCTACATCGCGCTGCTGGACACGTTTTCCGGGCACATCGCGATGGCGGACTGGCAGCGCGAGCGACTCTATGGCGAGATCCGGCGGCGCCTGGCCCGGCGCCCGGACGGCACCCTGCGGCGGCACTGGGGCGCCGCGCTGCACGTCGCCCGCCGCCTGGACGCGGGTTAGCGAGTCGCGGAGCGGCCGGCCGTCGCGTCCATGATGCCGCCGGTCAACTGCAGCGCAGCCATGCCGAGGAACCACGCTGCCCACTGGTAGCACTTGCGCCGCTCTCCGGCGGTCTCCGCCTTGCGGCCGAGCGACAGCAGCACGAGGCCGACGCCGAGCTGAAACCCGCCGGCGGTGAGGCGCACGTTCGCGAAGACACCGCGGTGCCGGTACTCGAAGGGCGAGATCAGCCGCGCTATCCCGGAGCGCGCGGGAGGGGTGCCGTCATCTGATGCGCGCATCTGCATGCCTCCTGCCGCCGTTCACAACCGTAAAAGTGATATCATATTAATGAGCGGGCAGTCAAGGCGGCGCATCACCCGCGGCCGCGCCGGGGGTCAGGGCCGGGCCGAGAGGTCGGGGCAGCGCCGGGGTCAGGGCCGGGCCGGAGAGTCAGGGCCGGCGGGAGACCGCAGCGGCCAGCAGTCCACGGTCTCGTAGTTCGGAGGGGCTCCGGGACCGCCCTGGTTGCTGCGGATCAGGTGGACCTCGGCCGCCGTCCACGGCGCGCCCGCATAAGCCGACAGCTCTCCGACCAGCGCCCTGACGTCGGCGGGCTC
>JASHOI010000078.1 GCA_030041195.1 Streptosporangiaceae bacterium
GGCGTCAATGCCGGGAGCGAGGTCGCGCAGCCGCGCGGTGATCGCGCGCAGCGTGGCGGCGGCCTCGCCGCCGGCGTAGTGGTCGGCGGTCAGCACCTGGTAGGCCATGTACGGCCGGTGCGGCACCTCGTCGATGACCAGCACGGTGGCCGCTCCCGGCTTGGCGCCGGGCGGGTACCACGGGGCACGGCAGCCGAGCAGCACCACGAGATCGGCGTCGGCGGCCAGCGCGGCCAGGTCGCCGCCCTGGTGCAGCGGGTGGCTGCGCGGGAAGTTCGTGCACACCGCCGACTGCGGCTCTACCACGGCGATGGCCAGCAGGTCGGCGAGGTCCACCAGCGCGGTGAACGCGTCCGGGTCGTGCCCGGCGGACTCGACCGCGAGGACCGGGCGCTGCGCCGCGGCGAGCAGCCGGGCGGCCGTGTCGACGTCCGGATCCGCGGCGACCGTGCGCGGCGCCGGGGGAGCCGGGTGCGCGGCCGGCGGCCGCTGCCACGGGCCGAGCAGCACCTCGACCGGAGTGTTCAGGTACACCGGCCCGGCCGGCGGCTGGGCGGCGAGCTCGCCGGCCCGCTTGACCATCTCGTACAGCACGCCGACGTCGGCGGCGGCGCTCGCCCACTTGGTGAACGGGGCGGCGAACGACTGCGGGCCGCCCACGATGGACAGGTTCCGGTACCACTGGGAGCCCGGGTCGCGCCCGGCCGCGTCGCCGTATCCGGTGGACTCGCCGGAGCACACCACGACGGGCACCCCGGTGAGCAGCGCGCCGTGCACGGCGTTGGCGCCCTGCAGCAGCCCGGCGCCGGCGTGCAGCAGCACCACCTGGACCCGCCCGGTCACCGCCGCGTAGCCGGTGGCCATGCCCACCGCGATCGTCTCGTGGGCAAGGTCCAGGTACCGCGGGGCCGCTTCACCGGCCGCATCCCGGCGCGCCAGCGCCTCCCACACCGGGGCCCACTCCGACCCGGCCGACGAGAAGATGCAGTCGGCGCCGAGGTCGGAGCACGCCTGCAGCAGGGCCTCGCCGCCGTCGGCGTCCGGGTCGGTCATGCTGGTTCCCCTTGCTCGGTCAGGCCGTCACCGGGATCGGCCAGTCGAGGCATTCGCAGATCCCTCGTCCCATGATCCATTCCAGCTCGTCCTCGGAGAACGGGAAGTGCTTCGTGAACTGCTCGATCGTGTCCTTGTAGGTCAGGCCGTGGCCCATCAGCCTGGTCAGGTCCGTGCCCCAGAAGCAGCGCTGCGGCCCCATCTTGTCGACCATCTCGCGGACGTAGGGCGCGATGTTCAGGTTGGGGAACGGGTGCGTCGAGTACCCGGGGATGGCCGAGACCTTGACGTAGATGTTGGGGTGGCCGGCCAGGTCGGCGGTCTCGCTCACCCAGTAGCCGATCGCGTCGTCCACGCACCTGGCCATGATGCCCATGTGGTCGATGATGATCCGCAGGTCGGGGTGGCGGTCCGCGATCGCGCCGAGTTCCGCCTTCCAGATCGGCGCGTGCACCATCGTGCGGATCCCGAGTTCCTCAGCGAGCGGCCAGTACCAGTCGTTGGTGCCGTCGATCATCCAGTTCCGGTCCACCGGCCGGTGGAAGGTGAGCCGGGTGCCCAGCACGTGCGGGTTCTGCGCGAAGTCCCGCATCATCGCGCCGCCCTCGGCGGGCTTGTTCTGCGGGATCCGGGCCATGATCCCGAAGCGCCCGGGGAACGCCTCGCACGCCTCGAGCGCGTAGTCGATCCGGTCGCCCTCCCAGGACGGCGGGATGATCAGCGCCCGGTCCACGCCCGCCTCGTCCATCAGCCCGATGCATTCCTGGTAGCTGAACGCCTCTTCCCGGTGCCCGTTCAGCCGCAGCCGCTCCCGGGCGCCCGGGACCCAGGGCCGGTCCGGGGTTTCCTCCCGCCAGATGTGAACCTGTGAATCAACGATGAACACGGCTGTGGCTACCTTCCTGTACCAATCGAGAGCGAAAGCCCGGCGACGATGTGCTCGGCGATGGCCAGCGACGCCGTCGCCGCCGGTGACGGTGCGTTACGGACAGCGGTCACCGGTCCGATCTGGCTGATGCGGAAGTCGTCGACGAGCGATCCGTCGGGGTCAACGGCCTGGGCACGCACCCCGGCCGGCGCGGGCACCACGTCGCCGGGTTCCAGCCACGGCAGGTAGCTGCGGGCCTCGGCGAGGTAGGCGCGCCGCGACAGGGACCCGTGCATCTCGTGCACGCCCGCCCGCCAGTTGCGCCGCGCCAGCCTGCGGAATGCCGCCGACCGGGCGAGCCGGGAGAGCTGGTCCCAGGTCACGTCCTG
The DNA here is from genome assembly GCA_030041195.1 of Streptosporangiaceae bacterium. The sequence continues at coordinate 2,311 of JASHOI010000078.1, forward strand.
GCGCCGGTAGCCCTCCCGGGCCAGGGCGAGCACCGCGTTGGGCCCGAGATCCGCCTCGCCGCCGATGCGCGGGGTCAGGTGTACCCCCAGGAACGGGTACGCCGGATCGGGGACGGGATAGATAAGGTGCCGAACGCGGCCGCGCGCATGCGGGCGCAGTCTCAGGTACTCCCCGCGGAACGGGACGATCTCCGGGGCTGGTTCGTCCCCGGCCGCTGCGGCGAGCAGGTCCGCCTGCAGCCCCGCGCAGATGACCAGCCGCGAGAGCCGGTGCGTCCGTCCCGCCGTGGCGACCTCGACCTCGTCGCCGTGCCGCCGGACCCCGGACACCGGCGTACCGGTCAGCACCTGCCCGCCGTGGCGGCCCACGTCGCCGGCGAACGAGCGCGCTATCGCCGGGTAGTCGACGATCGCGGTGGTCGGTGAGAACAGCGCGGCGCGCCCGGCGACGTCCGGCTCCATTTCCCTGATCGCCGGGGCGTCCAGCCAGCGCACGCCGGGGACGCCGTTAGCGGTGGCACGGCGCTCGAGTTCGCTGAGCCGTCCGACCTCGGCCTCGTCCCGGGCGATCACCAGTTTCCCGCGGGCATCCCAGGGCAGGCCCCGCTCGGAGCAGTAAGCCCGCAGCAACGTGACGCCCCGTCGGCACAGCGTCGCCTTGGCCGAGCCGGGCAGGTAGTAGATCCCGGCGTGGACCACCCCGGAGTTGTGGCCCGACTGGTGCCGGGCGACGGAGGCCTCCTTCTCGAAGACGACCACGGGCACCCCGGCCTCCGCCAGCTGCCGCGCGACCGCGAGGCCGATCAGGCCCGCCCCGACGACGCCAACGGGGTACCTCGGGCCGGATCGCGTCACCATGCGAACCGGACCGCGGCCGTCTTGAGCCGGGTGTAGAAGCGGAGCCCGGGGGCGCCCTGCTCCTTGAAGGCCGACCCCGAGTCGCGGAAACCGCCGAACGGGTGGTGCACGTCCCACCCGGACGTGGGCAGGTTGACCGCGACCTGCCCGGCCTCCGCCCGGTCGATGAACTCGTTGGCCAGCCGCAGGCTGGTCGTGAACACCGCCGCGGACAGGCCGTAGCGGGAGTCGTTGGCCAGCGCGACCGCCTCGTCGAACCCGCTGGCCGGGCAGACCGCCACCACCGGCCCGAACACCTCGTCGCGCCACAGGGCCTGCCGCGGGCTGACGCCGATGATGGTCGGCTCGACGTAGCAGCCGTGCCGCAGGGCGTCGGCGGCCGGCTTTGCGCCGCCGGCGATCACGTCCGCTCCCTCGGCCCTGGCCCGGCCGATGTGCGCCAGAACCCCGTCTCGGTGCTCCGGCGTGGCCAGCGGGCCCAGCGTGCTCGCCGGATCCAGCCCGGGGCCGAGCACGGCCGCTGCGGCCCGGCCGCGGAGTCGATCGAGCAGCGCGGGCAGGACCGCGGAGTCGGCGATCAGGCGGCTGGTCGCGGTGCACCGCTGGCCGGCCTGGCCGAAGGCGGCGGCGGCGACCGTGTCGGCGGCCAGGTCGAGGTCGGCGTCGGCCAGCACGACCGAGGCGTTCTTCCCGCCGGTCTCCGTCTGCAGCCGGACGTTCGCGCCGGACAGCGCCCGGCGCAGGTGGGCACCGGTTGCGGTCGAGCCCGTGAACGTCAGCGCGTCCAGGTCGGGGTGGCCGAGGAGGGCGTCCGAGATGTCCTGATCACGCCCGGTCACCACGCTCAGCACCCCGCCTGGCAGCCCCGCGGACGCGAGCAGGCCGGCCAGCCACTGCGCGATCAGCGGCGTCTGGCGGGCGGGCTTGAGCAGCACCGCGTTGCCGGCGATCAGGGCCGGCCCGAGTTTGCGGGCCGGGGTCAGCAGCGGGTCGTTCCACGGGGTGATCGCCAGCACCACCCCGACCGGCTCGTACCGCACGGTGGTCTGCGTCCCGGCACGCGCATCGGCCAGGATCTCGCCCAGCGGCTGCCGCGCGAACGAGGCGTAGAAGTCGAGGAAGTCGGCGGTCTTGGTCACCTCAACCCGCGCCTCGGCCAGGGTCTTGCCGTTTTCCCTTACCAGGGTGACGGCGCCATCCTCGGCCTTCGACCGGATCAGGCCGGCGGCAGCGGACAGCACCGCGGCCCGGTCCAGCGGGTTGGCCCGCCGCCACGCGGCAAAGCCGGACCGGGCCCGCTCGTAGGCCGCCGCGACCTCGGCAGCCCCCATCGCGGGCACCTCGGCGACGACGCAGCGCTGGTCGGCGGGATCGCGGACCTCGAGCGCGGCGGACGCGGCCGGGCCAGGCGGTGCGACACCGGTCAGGCCGTCGGTTGGCTTCCTCACGCAGCTCCCTGTTACTTCGCGCGCCGCACCGGATGGCCAGGGGCGGCGCTGGTCATCTTAGGAAGCGCCGGCGCCGAGGTCAGCAATGAGAAGCGCAACCTTAGCTTTCGCGGGAGCAGCGGGAGCCTTGGGGCGCTTTCGATGCAGGCGGCGCAACATAAGTTTGCCCGCAGCGGCGCTGTTGAATTGCGCCCCCGGTGGGACGATGACTCACGATTCGCTCCGACATGCCGATCGGACTGGTGGGGTGACGATGGGCTTTGCCACGGCTAACGGGGCGCGGGTTTACTACGAAATCCACGGAGATGGTCCCGCGGTGGTGCTGGCCCATGGCGCGGGCGGCCATCACGCGATCTGGTGGCAGCAGATCCCTTACTTTCGTGACCGGTACACGCTTGTTGCTCTTGACTTCCCCGGGTTCGGCAATTCGGACTCCGACCGCAGCGAGTACGACACGCACGAATTCCCCGCCTGTATTCTCGCGGTCCTCGACGCCGCCGGAATCGAGCGCGCCGCTCTCGTGGGCCAGTCGCTCGGCGCCCCGCCGTCGCTGAGCGTGGCGGTTCGCCATCCGGATCGGGTCGCCGGCGTCGTCCTCGCGCACTCGCTCGGCGGCATCAACAACGACGAGATAATGGCGATGGTCCGCGCCGACCGGGCGGAGGCGGAAAAGCTGACGGTCACCGATCGCCTGATGAGCAAGCGGATCCAGGAATCGGAACCGGAAAAGGTCTTCCTGTTTCAGCAGATGGGGACGTTCAACGCGGCCCGGGTGCCCAATCTGCGCAACCAATGGGCCGGCGCGACAACTCTCGGGCAGGTCGAAAGCGCGATCGCGGCCGGGGTCGGCGTGTGCTTCATCGCTGGCGAGGACGACGCGGTGATCCGCCCGGCGACCTATCAGCGGCTTGGCGAGCTTCTTCCCGGGGCGCGGGTCGACATGGTCCCGGGCGCGCCGCACTCGATGTACTGGGAGGCGCCGGGCCTTTTCAACGCCGCCCTGGAGCGCGCCCTGGAAACGATCTATCCCCGGCCGGCAGCGAGGAGATGAGGACATGCCCGTTACGTTCAAGTTCCGCGGCGACCACGTGGGAAGCCTGCTGCGGTCGCCGGCGCTGCTCGAGGCGCGGAAACGTGCCGAGGCGAAGGAGATCGGTCCCGAGGAACTCCGGGAAGCAGAGAACGAGGCGATCGCGGCCGCGGTCAAGATGCAGAAGGAGGCCGGCCTCGACGTCTTCACCGACGGGGAGTTCCGGCGCAGCGACTTCCGGTCCGGCATCGTGGACGCCTTCGACGGCATCACCGCAAAGGAATTCGAGATGCCGTGGCACGGGCCGGACGGCATGGTCAAGCTGCCCGGCACCGCGTACATCGTCACCGGCCGTCTGCAGCAGCGCCGCCGGATCACCGAGGGCGAAGTCGACTTCCTGCGGACGGTGACCAGTCGCAACCTCAAGATGACGCTGATCTCTCCCGGATTTGTCGCCGAGCACTTCTGGCGGGACGGGGTTACCGATAAGGTCTACGAATCCCGCGAGGAACTCGGCGCGGAAATCGCGGCCGCGATGCGGGCGGAGGTCGAGGCGCTCTTCGCCGAAGGCGTCAGGTACGTCCAGTTCGATAATCCCGCCTATTCCGAGTTCCTGAGCTCGCACATATGGTCGGGCAACGGCGGCGGAGAAAACGACGATGCCTTCGGCCGGATGCTCGCGGCCGACGCGGCGGCCGTTGCGGGCGTGCAGCGCCCGGACGGCGCTTCGATCGGGATTCACGTCTGCCGCGGAAACAACTCGAGCCGCTGGCTCGCCGAGGGCGGCTACGACCCGATTGCCGAGCGGCTGTTCGGCTCACTGCCGGTCGACCGCTTCCTGCTCGAGTTCGACGACGACCGGGCCGGGGGATTCGAGCCGCTGCGCTACGTCCCGCAGGGCAAGATCGTGGTCCTCGGCCTGGTGAGCACCAAGACGCCGCAGCTTGAGGACGTCGACGAGGTGGTGGCGCGGATCGACGAGGCGGCGAAGTACGTCGACATCGACTACCTGGCGGTCAGCCCTCAGTGCGGCTTCGCGTCCGTGGCCAAGGGCGGGAACAAGCTGTCGCAGCAGGACCAGTTCCGCAAGCTCAGGGTTGTGGCGGACGCGTCGATCGCGGCCTGGGGACTCGAAGGGTAAGCGCTGCGGTACAGAACCGTACGCTTCCGTACGGTGCCAGTGCCATGCTGAAACCATGACCACGATCAGGGCCGAGGAGGTAAGGATCCCCCGGCATGCACGCGACGCGGTCGCCCGCCACGAGCGAGTGGTCGTCGTCAATCACGAACGGCCAGCCTTCGTCATCGTGCACCCAGACGATGCCGCAGCCGGCACGGCGGCTGTGCGCCGCGGGCGTCCGCTGCGCGAGGCGCTGGGACTGCTCGCTGCCGCGGCTCCGCCCGACCCGGGTTTCGCGGACGACATGGAGGCCGTGCTCGCCGACGTCGGGCCACCTCCGGATGACCCGTGGGCACGCTCATAGACACCACTGTCTTCATCGACCTCGAGCGCGCGGTCCGGCGCCTGCCGTCGGCAAGCGCCATGGCCGAGGTGAGTGGGCGATTGGCCGAACAGCTGAGCCCCGACGAGGAGGTCGGCATCGCCGCGATCACGGCCTCAGAGTTGCTGCACGGCGTGCATCGCGCGACCCCGGAGCACCGCGCCCGCCGTGAAGCCTTCGTCGAGGCCGTCATAGTCGCGTTTCCGCCGCTGCCTTTTGAGCTTCTGGCCGCTCGTGCGCACGCCCGTATCTGGGCTGACCTTGCCGCCGCCGGGCAGGACGTCGGCGCGCACGACCGGATCGTCGCTGCGACCGCGCTTGCTGCCGGATGGCGTATCGGGACGGCCAATTGCCGGCACTTTGACCGTATCGTCGGCCTTGACGTCCTGACTATCTCGTTCGCCGGTTAGCGGCCATGCAGTGGCGGCAGCGAAGGAATGCTGCGCGGAAAACCACTGGCGGCACCGGGCGCCGGCATCCCACAATCCCCTGTCATGAGCGGCATCGAGACCAGGACCATAACGATCGGCAGCGGGCGTGAACTCTGCGTGGAGATGGCCGGTGCTGCCGATGGAAAGCCGATCCTCGTCCACACTGGCTCGCCGAACTCACGGCACCTGAACGGCGCGTGGATCGCCGACGCCGAGAAGAAGGGCATCCGGCTGATCAGCTATGACCGCCCTGGCTACGGCGGCTCGACCGCCGACCCTGGTCACACCGTGGCGTCGGGAGCACGCGACGTCCGTGCGGTCGCCGAGGCGCTCGGGCACGACCGGATCGGCATCTGGGGCTGGTCCGGGGGCGGCCCATACGCGTTGGGCTGCGCGGCCTTGCTGCCAGAGATGGCCGTCGCCGTCGCGGCGGTAGCCTCGGTGGCGCCCTACGGTGTGCCGGGCTTTGATTACTTCGCCGGCATGGGCGAGCTCAACGTCGAAGACTTCACGTTGTTCTTCTCCGACCCAGAGGCAGCCCGCCGCCGGCACCGCGAGGAATGGAAAGCGGCCGTGGCGGCGACAGCGGAGCAGCTCGCTGAGATCATGAACAGTGTCCTTTCACCCGCGGACGCTGAGGCGATGACCGGGGAGCTGGCCCAATGGCTCGCCGACAGGGCCCACGACGGCCTGGCCCCGGGCGACCAGGGCTGGTGGGATGACGAAGTGTCGCGGCTGACCCCCTGGGGATTCGGCCTGGAAGACATCCGGGTGCCGGTGAAGATCTGGCATGGCCGTCAGGATCGGATGGTTCCGGTCCAGCACGGTGAGTGGCTGGCCGCCAACGTGCCCGGCGCGGAGGCTGAGATCAGCGACCGCGACGGCCATCTAACCATGGTCGGCCGGATTAGCGAGATCCACGATTGGCTGCTCCAGTACTTCTAGGGATCTTCAGCTCGCGCCGGAGGTGTTCGTTGTGCATGGTCAGTCCGTCGACCTGGCCGCTGCCGGCCTGCCCATCCGCCGGCTGAGCGCCGCCGACCTGGCTGCCTGCGTGGAGCTCGCGGCGGATCGTGGCTGGCCGCCGGAGCAGAACAAGTTACGGCTGCTGTTCGCCGTGGCCGAGGCCTACGGCGTCGACGATCCGGCCGGGGGCCTGGCCGCGATGGCGGTGCTGACCAGGTACGGCCGGCGGCTCGCCGCGGTCGGCACGATGGTGGTGGCCTCGCGGTTCGGCCGCCGGGGACTGGGCCGGCGGCTGATGGCTCACCTGCTCGAGCAGGCCGGCCCGGCCGTGGTGTATCTCGCCGCCAACAGCAAGAGCTACGGGCGCCCGTTGTATCAGAGCCTGGGGTTCCAGAGCATCGACACCGTCACCCGGCACGCCGGCCGGTTCGCTCCGCGGCCGCGCGCCGCGCTGTCCGGCTCGGTTCGCCTCGCCTCGATGTCTGACCGCGAGACGATGGCCGCGCTGGACCGGAAGGTATTCGGCGCGGATCGCCGGCAGGTGCTGACGGAGTTGTTCGGCTTCGCCGAGCGGGTGCTGGTTGCCGAGGACGGCCGGGGGACGCTGGCCGGTTTCGCGGCCGCATGGCGCAACGAGGATGACCTCGTGGTCGGCCCGCTGGTAGCGGCCGATCTCGCCGTCGCCAGGGCGCTGATCACCGCTGTCGCGGCGGAGGAGAACGGGTCCGTGCGGGTCGACATCCGCGGCAGCCATCTCGAGCTTGCGGCCTGGGCTGCGGCACGAGGACTGCTCCCGTGCGGCAGCGCGACGCTGATGGTGCACGGCGGCAACCTGCCCGGTGAACGAGACAAGCTGTTCGCCCCGGTGTCGGGCGCCACTGGCTGACGCCAGCCGTGCTGCCGTAACTGCACCGGGACGCCCGCGGTTATGCTGCGCCGGTGGCGACAGTCGTTGCGTTTCATGCTCATCCGGACGATGAGGTGCTGCTGACCGGGGGGACGATCGCCCGGCTCGCGGCCGAGGGCCACCGGGTGATCATCGTTGTGGCCTGTGACGGTGAGATATGGCCTGGCCAGCATCGGGGCCGGCGGCTGGAGGAGTTGCGGGCGAGCGCGGCGATCCTCGGCGCGGACAAGGCCGTGCATCTGGGCTACGCCGACAGCGGGCATGGGCCGGTCTTGTTCGAGGATCCGCCCGGCGGCATCCGGTTCGCGCGGGCGGATGTCGCGGAGGCCTCGGGAAAGCTCGCCAGCCTGCTGGCCGACGAGCACGCCGACCTGCTGCTCAGCTACGACCCGCAGGGCGGCTATGGCCATCGCGACCATGTGCGGGTGCACCAGGTCGGCGCGCGGGCGGCCCAGCTCGCCGGAGTGCGCGTCGTGGAGGCGACGGTGCCACGCGAACGGGTAGCCCGGTTCGCCCGCCTGCTGCTCCTGCTTCGCCTGGTGACTCGCCACCGTCTCGGCGAGATGCGCGGGTACGGGATGCCGCGGTCGGCGATCACCCACCGCGTCGACGTTCGCCGCTATGCGGCGCAAAAGCGCGCGGCGCTGGCAGCGCACCGGACCGGTGTGTCCGGCCGGGGCAGAATGGCGAGGTTGTTCCGTGCCCTGGTCAGATCCCCACTGCCGGTATTCCGGATCGCGTGCGGAACGGAGTGGTTCGCCGAACCCGGCGGACGGACGGGCGAACTCGTCGCCCGCGGCCAGACGACCAGGGCCTGACGCGCTCAGCCGGCGGGCGGGGCGGCGGGCCGGGCAGGGCGGAACGTGGCCTCGACGATGTCATCCTGGTCGAATTCGCCGGTCAGCTCCGCAACCACCCGGCCGTCGCGCAGGATCAGCACGCGGTCGCAGATCAGCGCCAGATCCCCGACATCGGTGGCGGACATCAGGACGCCGCAGCCGCGCTCCGCCTCGGCGCGGAGCACGTTGATGATGTCGCCCCTGGCACCGACGTCGACGCCCTGCGTCGGCTCGTGCAGCAGCAGCAGCCGCGGCTGGCCGGCCAGCCACTTGCCGAGCAGGACCTTCTGCTGGTTGCCGCCGCTGAGCGTTGAGACCAGAGCCTCGGGGCGCGGCGGGATGATCCCCAGCCGGAGGATCATCTCCTGTGCCTCGTCCAGCTGCCACGACCTCCCGATCAGCCAGGGACGGCCCTTCTCGCCGACCCGGGGCAGCGTCAGGTTGTCGAGCAGGCTCATCTCGACGGCGAGGCCCTCCTCGTCCCGCTTCTCCGGGATGAGGAAGACGCCGGACGCGATCAGGCTGTCCACCGAGACCCCGCCCCTGCCGCCGAGGTCGATCGACCGCTCGCCGAGCGTGAGCACGCCGCCGTCCGCCCGCGACGCCCCGGCCAGCAGATAGGGCACTTCCTCGAATCCCGAGCCGGCCAGGCCGGTGATGCCGACGATCTCGCCGCGGCCGATGCGCACGGCGAAGTCCTGCACCGTCCCGCCGCAAAGGCCGGTGACCTCGGCAACGCGCTCGTCTCGTGCCTTCCCGCCCTCGCGCGCTTGGCTGCGCTGCTCGTAGCCGAGCATCAGCCGGGTCAGTCTCGACTCGTCGAGTTCCGCGGTCGGCACCGCAGGGGCGACGACCTCCCCGTCGCGCAGCACGGTGATCCGGTCGCAGGCCTCGAGCACCTCTTCCAGGCGATGGCTGACCAGGAGCACCGAGGCGCCTTCGGCCATGACCGCGCGCAGCAGCTCATAGAAGTGCGCGAGCGAAGGCCGGGTCAGCGCGCGGGTCGCCTCGTCGAGCAGGATGACCCCGCGGCCCGGCTCGTAGTCCTGAAGCGCCCGCGCGATCGCGACCGTCGCTCTCGCCTCGGCCGACAGCTGGGCGACCGGCCGGTCGAGGTCCACGGTCTGCCCCAGCCGCTCGAGCACCATGATCGCCTGGTCCTGCTCGTGCCGCCGCTGAATCCGCCGGGTCCAGCGGGTGCCCCGCCACCGGCCGGCCCGGATGTTGTCCAGGGCGGTGAACTCCGGGATCAGGCCGAGGCTCTGGTGCACCACCGCGATCCCGTGGCGCCTGAGGTCCGATACCCGCACCGGAAGCTGCACCGCGAGCCCGTCGAGCTCGAGGCGGGCACCCGCGTCCGGCGCGTGGTAGCCACTGAGGATCTTCATCAGCGTCGACTTGCCCGAGCCGTTCTGTCCCACGAGCCCGTGCAGCTCGCCGGGCTGAAGGTCCAGCCCGACGTCGTTCAGCGCGCGCTGGGACTTGTACGTCTTGGAGATTGCCGTGCCGTGAAGTCGCAGACTCCTCGCGGAATGCGGCAAGCCGGTGAGGCTCATGATCTGATCAAGGCGCGCCCCAGAGGGTCTTGAACTGCTGCTGGTAGGCGAAGGTGCCGAACCATTCTCCCGAGGCCTGCGCGGCGTTGGAAAGCGTGACGCTGCCGATGTTCGCCGAGGTGAACAGCCGGATCGGGATGGTGTAGCTCACGGCCGCCTGGCCCGCCATCAGGCGCAGCGCCTCGTCGGCGTCGATCCAGCCGTTGTAGACCTGGTTGTCCGCGATCTCCGCCTTGACCGGCGAGCTGGACGCCACGTCCTGGAGGCCGGACAGCGCCGCGGCGGCCGCGACCACCTTCACCCGGCTGGATGCCGATGCCTGCTGAACACCCTGCAGAACGCCCGACACGTACTGGTCGTACTCGGCGTAGATGTAGTTGATGTTCGGGTGCTTCAGCAGCATCGCGCTGATCTCCGACGGCAGCAGGTTCTCGTTCGACGAGCTGAACTTCAGCGTCGTGGTGGTGCAGGCGGAACAGTGCGCCTTCAGCTCCGGAATCGCGTACTCCGCCGTCCCGGCAGCCGACGTCGGTGAGTCGGTGGCCTCGAGTTCCAGCACGTTGGCCTTGCCGCCCGAGTTGGCGATGATCCAGTCCTGGGCCAGGGTGTACTGCTGGTTGGAACCCGAGATGTAGGTGATGTTCTTGGCGGTCGGGCGCGGGGAAACGATGTTCACGTCGGTCACGACCACGGGGATGGACTTCTTGCTGGCCTCGGTGATGAGCCCCTGCGTGATCTGGAACGGGACCGCGTCAGAGACGATCGCGCCCGCGTGAGCGCCGATCGCCTGTGAGAAGCAGGAGGCGAAGCCGGACGGGGTGAAGTTGCCGCTGCAGACCGTTAGGTTGACCCCCACGCTGGCCAGCGCGGTCTTCATGGCGGCCGCGGTGATCGCGAACGCCGGCACGTCGGCGCTGACCGGAATGTAGTACACGGTCTTGCCCTTCAGCGCCGCGACGTTGCTGATCGCGGCCGAGGGCACCGGAGCCGCGGGCTCCTTCATGCCGGCCGTAATGAGCTGCTGCGCGTACTTGACCTCGCTCGAAACGTCCGAACTCGACTTCGTGGACGGCGTCGACGACGAGCTGGAGCCGCAGGCCGCGAGCGCGGTCCCCAGCGCGAGAGCCCCGGCGAGCGCCGCAAGGCTCGATCTGTTCATTATTCGAGAACACCGCTTCATGCGCTTTTCCTCCTGTGGGTCCCGAAGTGGTTGGCTGGCTAATCGTGTGGACGGGTGGCCCGCCCGGGGTGCGCTCGCGCGCTCTCAGACGAGTTTTCGCCGCAGCAGCGTGGCGGCCGTGACGGCTATGACAAGCGCCCCGCCGTAGAAAACGTCGGAAATCCAGCCGGCCGCGCCAAGAAGCTCGAGCCCCAGGATTCCCGTGGCGAGGAAATAGATCGCGATAAAGGTGCCGATCGGGTTGAACCGGCCCGGCTGGATTGCCGCCATCCCGAGAAAGACGGTGGCAAACGTTGGGAACAGGTAACTCTGCGTCGAGTTTGGATCGAAGCCCCCGAGGCTCACCGCGGCGATGACCCCGCCCACCGCGCAGATAAGCGCGCCGACGACGAACGCGCCGAACCGGATACGGCTCACCCGGATACCGCTCAGCCGCGCGACTTCTGCATTCGCGCCCACAAACCGCATGCGGCGGCCCAGCGGGGTATAGGCGAGAATGTAGGCGAAGACGAGCACCAGCACCACGCCGTAGTAGAACGAGGCGGGCAGCCCGAAAATAGTGTGCAGTGCGATTCCGGCATAGGAAAGGCTCATGCCGGCGACGTCGCCGAGATGCGATATCCACAGCGCCAGCCCGAGCATGAGCGTGCCGGAGCCAAGCGTCACCACGATCACGTTGACTCCGACGAAGACGACGAGAGCGCCGTTGACGACGCCAAACGCGGTCGTGGCCACGATCGCGACCAAACAGGCCAGCACCACGTTCCAGCCGTGGAAGACCACGAGAACCGGCACGATCGTCGCCGAAAGGCCGAACAGCGACGCGACCGAGAGATCCACGTACTCGCCCACGCACACGGTGCACAGCAGCCCGAGAGCAAGAAACACCGTTGCCTGCTGCGAGCTGAAGATGGTCTGGAAAACGCTGGCCTGGAAGAACTGGCTCGGCTCGAGCAGCGCGTAGATGACGATCATCACGACCCAGATCCAGATGATCGCCGTGCGCGTGCCGAAATCCTTGACGAGCACCGACGCGCCGGGCCGATGGCGGCTTCCCCGAGGCGTGGCCGGGCCCGTGCCGATGACCGCGACATCCTTGTCCACGGCCTCGCTGCCCGCGCCGCTCTGGCTGCCTGGACCGTCCTGCTTAGCCGGAATGTTCATGTCAGTCACCCGATGGCCCGTCGCTCGCCCCCGCATGGACACGCCGGACGAGGTAGTCCCAGGATCGAAGCAGGTACGCGTCGGACTCCGCGTGCGCATAACGCCCGCCCGGTTGCTGCACGGCCGCCGCGACGCCGCCGGCCGCCGTCGCCAGGATCTGGAGGCGGCAGGCGCGTTCCAGCAGGACCGCGTTCATGACCGCGGTGGCAACGCTCGACCCGACCGTGACGATGCCGTGGCCGACGAGGAACAGCGCCCGGGAGCCGCCGAGGCACTCGGCCACGGCCGCGCCGAGCTCGGCCGTGTTGATCAGGCCCACCGGGCGCTCGAAACGCGGGACGCCCGCGGCGAACATTCCCGCGGAGTTCGAGAACGCGTGCAGCGGCTGACCGGAAGCGGCAAGAGCGATCGCGCAGGGCGGATGGCAATGCACGACGCTGTCGATATCATCGCGAGCCCGCAGGATTTCGGTGTGCAGCGGGTACTCGAACGGCGCGGAAAGAGAGCCCGCTATGCAGCGGCCCTCGGAATCGATGAGGATTATGTCCTCGCCGGAAACCTCGTCAAATCCCCGCCCGCCTGCTTTCAGCCAAAAACCGCGGCCACTTGGGTCACGCCGCGAGACATGTCCCCAGACGGGGTCACCGTGGTCGCCCGAGCCGAGTACGTGGCAGCCGGTGACGATGTCGCTCGCTGGCGACGGGGAATCGTGCACCGTCATGCCGGTACTGCTGCGCTCATCAATTACTACCATTCTCTGCGGACCCTTCAGGCGCGATCACAGCTCATCTGGATCGCACGCTTGAGCCTTCGCGGCATGCACGGCTGAAGTCACGGAATCTCGCGGATACTCGGCGCTGCCAATCCGGTAACCTCATGCTTAGGGGGCCAATACTCGTCTCCGCACCTTGTTTGTGCAGGGAGGCTACCCCAATTGCTACGAACGTGCGTGCAAGCTAAGCTTGCACGGCGCAGCCGACCGCATCCGCCGGTGATCTGGGTAACGCGATCGGGTGAGTCCCGTGTTTCGAGCCGGGGCGACCGCAGGGCACGATTCTATAACGATCTATCTCCGATATATCGACGAGTATCAATAACGCTGCTGGCCGGGGCCTCCCAGTCGCTGGCCGGGGGCTGGCCGGGTGGTCTTTCAGCGGGCCGGCCAGCAGCTGCCCACCAGGAGGGCACGGCCGCCGCCTGCCCGGAGCGCGTGGCTACCTGCTAGGACGGCACGGCGACTGCCGGCTGGGACGGCGCCGCCACCCCGTCGGGGCCTGAGCCCGGGCGCGGTGCGGCCCGCCGGGCGCTGGCTCGCCG
>JASHOI010000677.1 GCA_030041195.1 Streptosporangiaceae bacterium
CACAGTCAAGAACAGCGTTGGTTGCCTCATCCTCACCTCTTCCGCGGACGCCCCATCATTGCTGACATCCGCTCATCAGCCTTGAAATACGTCGGGCCGCCACTGCAGTTGGGTGCCGCGGAGCGCGTACCGCGGCCCTTGACCGATCATGAGCGGGCGTTACGTGTAGCGCTGCGGATCTTGGACCTGCCAGACCCTGGTCCGATGTTGATCACGCAGCGTGGCCGGCAGCTCGGCGGTGGTCGCGCGAATAGCCGATCTGGACGACAGCCTGATCGTTGGCCTCATCGTTTGGCACCGCGCCCGAGCGGGTGATCTGTGCGGACCTGGTGGGCAGGCCCAAGGCGGCACCCGGGCCCAGTGGTCAATGGGTAGCATTCAAAAACAGTGACTGGAATAGATACGCCTGAGTGGGACATGCTAGCCGCCAGCGCGGCCCGCTTTTTGGCCACCGCGCAGGCGCTGACTGACGACGAGTTGTACCAAGCTTCAGCACTGCCCGGCTGGATGCGTGCGCATGTGTTAACCCACCTGGCACAAGCTGCTGACTCACGCACCGGGCTGTTGCGGGCCGCCCGGGCAGGCCGGGTCGGCCGGCAGTACCCCTCCGAGCAAGCCCGTGCTGACGCCATCGACGCCGGTGCACGCCGCCCGCCGGCGGCTATCCGCGCTGATCTGCGCCGCGCCGTCCAGGACTGCCTGACCGCGATCCGCGAGCACCCCCGCCACCTGTGGGACGCCCCGGGGATCTGGCTAGGCCCGGGCCGTCGGCCGGTCCGCGGTGTCGTCACCGGCCTGCGGCGGGAGCTGGAATACCATCACGTCGACCTGGCCGCTGGCTACCAGCCCGCCAACTGGCCCGACGATTTTGCCGCCACTGAGCTTCCCGTCGTGACCGCCGCGATGAACCGACGCGCCGACGCGCCGCCCATGACCCTTACCGGCCCCACCGCGCTGCACATCGGCACCAGCCCGCCCGTCGACATCACCGGCCCTCCGGCGGTGCTGCTGGCCTGGCTGTCTGGTCGCAGTAACGGCAGTGGCCTGCACCCGGACACTGCGGCCCTGCCGGCCCTCCCGCCGCTGGGTTAGCCCGGCCACGAACCCTTCGGGCCATATAAGGGGTGGCTGCCAGCGGCCTCGAAAACCGCCCAGTCGCGCCAGCGTTCCAGATCGACTGTTCGGTGACGCTGGCAAGGGTGAGGAAGAGTGGCGGGTGTAATACGAGGAATGGTCACCGACCCGACGTTGGGTGACACCCTCAGCGGGCATTCGCCGCGGCAGGTTCTGGGGCGTTTCGGTAGCCCGATGCAACTAAAAGACGAGCCGGTTCTGCGCTTCACTGAATCGTCAAGCCGGGTGTCGGCAGTCGAAGCTGTCCCAATGATCCAGTTATACAGTTTGATGTGTTTGTTTCGGGTGGTGTCGCGGTCACGGGCGCGAGTCCGGGTCGTTATCGGGAGCCCGCAGCAGCAAGACGTTCTTTCCGGCCTCGCCGATGTGGCAGGTCTGCCCTCATCCACGTTGGTGGGGCGGGACTGGCAGGCCGGGTTGGTGTCCTGGTGGATAGTGAGATGCCCCCTTGTTCATCTGGGCAGCCCGTTGGGCACGGCGGGCAGCGGTGCTGTCGTGGGAGACCAGGACCAGGGTCAGGCCGCGTTCGCGCCAGAGCTGAATCAGCAAGGCGATGATGTCGTTGTGGGAGTCCTCGTCGAGGTTGCCGGTCGGCTCGTCGGACAGCACCACCTTGGGCTCCTTGACCAGGGCGCCGGCGATCGCGACGTGTTGCTGCCGGGCGCCGGACAGCTCGGTGGGCAGGTGGGAGGCGCGGTCGGCCAGGCCGACCTGCTCCAGTGCGGCGGGCACCCGGACACGGCGCCTGGGATGGCCGGCCCCGAGCGGGATGAGGGCGGCCTCGGCGTTTGTCGGCGGCGGGCAGGGCGGGGATCGGGTCGAAGGTCTGGAAGATGAACCCGATCGTGGTCGCTGGTACCCCGGTGGGGTCGGCCTCGGGTAGTTGGGCCAGGTTGTGGCCGTCGAGGTTCACGGCGCCGGTGGTGGGGCGATCCAAGCCGCCGGGCAGCGGCAACGCCGTTGTCTTTCCGCTGCCGGTGCGTCCCTGGATGGCGAGCCCTTCGCCGTCGCCGGTGTCCGGGTTGATGTCTTGGACCGCCGGCACGACACGACCTCCGGTGGTGGGTCTTGGTGACGTTTCCTCAGGGTGTACATGACCGCGTCCTCACGCGACCCGGCCCAGGGCGGCGGCCGGGCGCAGCCGGGCGATCCGCCAGCTGGCGAACAGACCGGCTAGCAGCCCTCCTGCGATGGCGATGACCAGGGCGACGACGATGATCTCTGCCGGGACCGGGGCGCTGAGGTGCACTGGGACCGTCGATGGGGTCGGGTGCCCGTAGGGTCCGCTGTAGATGACGTGGACGTTGGGGCTGCTCGGCATGGGGGCGGGCTCGGTCTCGGACACGCTCGGCGCGAGGGCGGTGATCACGCCGGCAGCCCCGTAGCCGAGGCCGGTCCCGAGCGCACCGCCCACCGCCCCCACGACCAGTGACTCGCCCAGCACCTGGGCGATGATGCGCCGTGAGCGCCAGCCGAGTGCCTTGAGCGTGCCGAGCTCGCGGACCCGCCGACCGACGGCGGCCAGCGTGAGCAGGATGGCCGCCGCGAACGCGGCGAGCAGGACCAGGACGGCCAGCCACCGGCCGAGGTCGTGGGCCAGGTTGGCGGTGCTTTTCAGCGAGCCGGTGAAGTCGCTTGGCAGGCTGGCCTGGCTGGACACATTGGCCGCGGATACGGCCTTTTTGATCTCGCTTTGGACCGTGGCGACGTTGGCGGCGCTGGAGGTGCTCACGTAGATCGTGTTGACCAGGTCACCGGCGAGGTGGAAGCCGAGGTTCGCGGAGACGTAGAGCGCTTCGGCCCGAGCAAGGGGGATGTAGACGTCAGGCGGGCTGGCGGCCTGCGACTGCTTGACGAGCCCGATGACCTTGAAGCTCTCCCCGGTGATCGTCAGGGTCGAGCCGGCATGCAGGCCCTTTACGGTCGCGTAGTTCGAGTCCACGACGGCCACGTCCGAGTGGGCCTCACCTGCGGAGAACCCCTTTCCTGAGGTGATCGTGCCCGAACTGAGCGTGCCCAGGCCGAGATGGCTCACATCGACGCCGTCCACGACGATGACTGGGTTGGAGCCGGAGATGCCGGTGAGAGCGGGCCCCATGGGTTTCGCGATGTAGTCAAGGGTGAGCCCTCCGGCCGCCCCCGACACGTCGTGGAGCTTCGCCACCGTGGCGACCGTCGTGGTGGTCTCTGTCCCCAACGGCGGGTAGCCGAGGCTTGCCGAACACGACTGACCGGGGGGGAGGTTCAGACCCGCCGCGCACTGTCCGGGAAGCGGGTGGCTCGCCGAGAATGGCGGGTTGTGCTCGGTGACGGTGAGATCGGTACCGACCCCGTAGAGGGCCTGGATGACCTTGGCCTGGGCGGCATTCACCCCAGAGGAGAGGCCGGTCACGGTGATGACCAGCCCGACCCCCAGGGCGAAGCCCAGGGCGATCAACACCGTCTGGCGCTTGCGCTGACCCAGTTCCCGGCGCAAGTAGGTGAGGAAGAACATCTGCGCTGACCTCCAATGCTCGGTGTCGCCTTCTGTCGCGCTCGTCCTCTCGGGACGGTGGGCATTCCCTGGCTGCCCGATCGCTTCTTGCCTAAGGCTTGGGCTGCCTGCCGCGGCGGGTGTGCGTTATCCGGATGGCGGCCTTGCGGACGATCTGGCGATGGGCGCGGTGGCGGAGCCGGCGGCCTGGTGGATGGTCAGGCTGCCCTTGTTCATGACCCCGTCCCGCTGCGTCCGGCGGGCGATGTTGCCGGTCGGCTCGCCGACCAGCAGGTTCAGCAGCGCGGATCTGCCGTGCCCGATGCGGCCCTGCACGGCCTGCCACTCACCGCCAGAGATCACCGGGTCGAGGTCGCGGACCGTTGGGACGGTGCGCCGGCCCCTCTGGCAGAGCTTGGTCACGCCGGTCAGCTTGTGCACGAATTCTTCTCCTGTTCGCAGGAGCCAGGCCTGTGGGCTCATGCCACCCGGGACAGGGCGTCGGCGGGCCGCAGCTTGGCGATGCGCCAGCTTCCGAGCGACGCGGCCAGCAGGGCGCCGGCCACGGCTAGGACCACGGCCAGCACGACCACCGCGACGGTGACCGACGGGTGCAGCGCGAAGGTCATGGTGTGGTACGTGCTTCCGCCCAGCGGGCCGGTGTCGGCCTGCTTTACCTGGGCAACGTTCCCGGTGTTCTCGGGGACCTTCGCGGACAGCGTCGGCGCGGCCGCGGAGATGATCGCCGCGCCGGCGAACCCCAGGCCGACACCTGCCGCGGCTCCGGCGATGCCCATGACCGCCGACTCGCCGAGCACCTGGCCGATGATCCGCCGGGTGTGCCAGCCGAGTGCCTTCAGCGTGCCGAACTCACCCACGCGGCGGGCCACCGCCGCCATGGTCAGCAGGCTGGCCACGGCAAACGCGGCGATCAGCACCAGGATCGCCAGCCACTTGCCCAGGTCGTTGGCCAGCTTCGCGGCGGTGGATATCGACCCGGTCACCTCGCTGGCCAGGCTGCTCTGAGTGGTCACGGTGGTGCCGGGCAGCAGATTGGAGATGCCCTTGCTCACCGCGGAGACATCGGCAGCGCTGGCCGCGGACACATAGATCGTGTTCACGTCGTTTTCCTGGACGCCCCATCCGGCTGCCGAGACGGCCTGGGCCGCCCGCGCCAGCGGGATATAGACGTCGGCCGGGGCGCCGCCCTGCTGCGGCTGCCGGACGATCCCGATGACCGTGTACTTCACCTGGCCGATCGTGAGGGCCGAGCCGGCCTTCAGACTGTGGGACGTCGCGTAGCCGGAGTCCACGACCGCGACGGCGGCGTCCGAGTCGGCCGCGGTGAACGCGCGGCCAGAGATGAGCGTCGCGCCGCTCAGCGGGCCGAGTGACAGGTGCCCGGTGCCTACCCCGTCGATGGTGAGACTGTTCACCACCGGGGGGTTGCTGCCGCTGCCGTATGTCATCGAAACGTCCGAGAACGAGAGCACCCCGGCGGCGGCGCTTACGCCGCTCAGGCGCGCCACCTGTGCCACCTTCGACGCGCTGACCGCCGCATATGACAGGAGTATGTTGCTGAATGAGTTCCCTGGCACCACCGGCGGGGGCGTGGCCTGCGCGCCCGTGGCCCTGCCGGGGTTCCCGCCGGTCACGGTCACATCGGTGCCCACACCGCCCAGCGCGCCGAGTTCCCTGGACTGTGCCTTCTTGACTCCGGCCGACGCGGCGGACACCGTGACCACCAGCCCGACCCCGAGCGCCAGGCCCAACGCGATGAAGATGGCCTGGCGAGCGCGGCGCCGAAGCTCTCGCCGCAGGTACGTGAAGAAGAACATGAACCTCTCCCTGTTGATGGTGGCCGCCAATCCACGCGCGCGGCGGTCGGACCCGGCCCATGATAGCGTTTCTCTAGTTACTCGCGACGTTGGGAGAAACTGTTGAAACGCTCGGAACTTGACCGGCTTCAACGGCAACTGGAGCGCGAGGTGCGGGAACGCTTCCCCGGCGCCCCGATCCAGCGGGTGGCGCTCCTCCAGCACGGAGACGACCCGCAGGTCGAGCCCGGCGCGCTGCTGGGCCGTGTCTACCTCGAAGCCCCGGGTGACAGCGCCGCACGTCAGCGAGCCCTGCAGGCATTTCACGACACCCATCGCCAAGCGATCCGCGACCTGCAGGACCTGGACGTGCTTCAGGAGGCCGGGTCGCTGGAGTTCGTCGTCGGTGATGGAGGTGGCCAGGAAGAGCGTGACCCAGTGCTGTTCCGGCGGCTGGGAAAGCTGACCGAGGCGCCGGAGGCGACAGCGACCGCCCTCGTGCCGGTCATGGCACGCCTGGGTCCGGCAGAGCTGGAGACGGTGGACACCTTAATCACCGCAGGGATCGCCGCCAACCGGGCCGAGGCCATCCGCTGGGCACTCGCCCGCATCCGCGAGCGACCCGCCTACCAGCAGATCCAGCAACATGCCCGTGAAATCGCCGAGCTGAAGAACCAGTTCTAACCCGACCGAATTGTCTCCTCCGCAGCGAGAGCACCATTATCAGGGCGGCTCGAGCCGTGGAGCCGTTTCGCGCAGCACCGGCCAGCAAGGCGGCGCACATAACGACACTCGCCCGAGGGTCGGCATGGCTTCGGCGGCGGCGCCCGAATCGGCGATCGGAAACTCGGCGACCTGATACGTCTGCCCACGCAACGTGATTGGCCCTCTACCTGAGGCAGGCGCGCAGTTCCGCCTTCGATATGGCTCACGAAGTCGCGCTCTCGACCGAACTCTTTCCGGGCCGGAATTGGGTGATCCGCGCGTGCGGACTGCTACCCCAGGGGGTCGGCAGTCCACTTAGCCGGGTTCAGGCCAAGTAGGTGCAGCCTCGTGTACACGCCGAACGCACCGCCTAGCTGGTAGCTGCCGGGCAGCGGCGC
>JASHOI010000678.1 GCA_030041195.1 Streptosporangiaceae bacterium
GTCGAGTTGCGGCCAGGCGAACTCGGCCTTCGCGGCCTCGTAGTCGCTGCGGTGGCGCAGCAGCAGGTCGCGCGCTGCGCGGTAAGCGGCGGTACCGCCGCTGTCATGCTGTGGCTCGGTCATGCAGCCTATCGTGGCAGCTACGCCCCTTGGCCTGCTAGATCGCTGATCGTCCTTCGCTCGCCCCCGCCCGCCCCGGGCCCCCTGCCTCCCCCGCGCGGCCGCCCTGCCTCGCCCGCCCGCCCCACGTCCCCCGCCTACCCCGCCCGCCCCACGTGCCCCGGCCGGCCAGTGATCTAGGAGGATCGGGGGCGGTATTTGCACGCCATCCTCCTACATCTTTTGCCGGCACCCGTTGATCACTTGCGGGCCGCCAGCAGGAGCGCGAGCCGGTGCCATTGCTCCGCCGTGATCTGTCCCACCACCGCGCCCGGGTCGATGCCGGCGCGGATCAGCAGCCGCCTGGCGCCGGGCGCGCCGACGTTCGCGAGCACTGCTTCTGCAGCGGTGCCTGGCCCGCGGTAGGCGGCGCGGAGCAGGGTCCGCAGCTGCCGTTGCGCCTGCGCGGGCGTGCCGCGGGGCCTGATCGACAGCCGCGCAACCGCGACGCCCGGCGGCGGCGCGAAGCTCGCGGCGCTGACCGAACTGGTGAGCCGCACCTCGTAGCGGGCGGTCCACCAGGCGGTCTCGGCGTCGCGCGGCCGCGCGCTCGCCAGCCATCTGGCGGCGCCGTCCTGGATGATCAGCTCGGCGCCGGCGAGCCTGACATCCGGGTCGCCGAGCAGGCGCCGGCACAGCGCGGTCGTGAGCGAGAACGGCGGGTTGGCCACGACCAGGAACTCCCGCCGCGGCAGCTTCACCTGGCGCAGGTCCGCCTCGACCACGCGGACCCTCGGGTCGCCGTCGAAGCGCCGCCGCAGCCGCGCTGCCAGGCGCGGATCCCGCTCGACCGCGATCACCCGCGCCCCGGCCTGGGCGAGCCCGGCCGTGATCGCGCCCCCGCCGGCTCCCAGGTCGAGGACGAGCCGTCCGCTGCCTGCGCCCGCGGCGCGGACGAGCCGGGTGATCAGCGCGCGGTCATGCAGGAAGTGGGCGCCGGACGGGTTCGGTACTGGCGACCGCGATGCTGGCGGTCGCGCCTGTGGTCGCCGCCCTGACACGGCGGACCATGACCATGGACAAGGCCGTTGCTCCTTTGCGGGCGGCGCTCACACCGCCATCACTCCGGTAGATGCTGCCGCTCACGCTACGGCGTGCCGGGCTCTGTGGCCACCGAATAAAAGCTCGCGGTCCAGGCACAGCCGCTCTTGACCGCCACGATTACGCGGAGCGCTCCCGGCCGGACTCGGTTAGCAGCTCGGCGACCGCGGCGCGGACCCGGCGCTCGCCCGCGCCGAGCCTGGTCAGTACCTGAGCAGCGACGTTGCTGTCGTCGCAGAACAACGCGAGCAGGAAATGCTCGGTGCCGATGTAGTCGTCGCCGTGCGCCACCGCCTCGTCCGCCACCGCGAGCCAGACCCTCCGTGTCTGCCAGGTATGGGGCAGACCGTCGGCTGGGTACTGCTGTTGCTGGCCGGTGGCCCGTCCGACCTGATCGCGCACTGCCTGCGGCCCGACGCCGAGCCGCTCCAGCGCCTTGACCGCGAGGCCGTCGCCGGCGCTGACGACGCCCAGCAGGATGTGCTCGGGGAGGCGAGGCGGGCCCGGCCGCGAGGATTGCTGCTCGGCGAGAATGAGGGCTTTGCTGGCGTGACTGGTGAAGGGCATGGGTCCGGTGACCGGCGTGACGATGCCACCCGGCAGGTCGCCGGGGCCGATGTGGACGGTGAAGGCCCCGGGGTGCCGGCGGCGGTGCCGCCGCGCGACCGCGCGCGCGATCTGCGTCACCGGGGATCTGGGTGACTGCCTGGCTCGCCGGTGCCCGTCTCCGGCAGGCGTGCCGGGCTCCGGAGCCAGCCGGACCATCAGCCAGGATGCTGCCTGCGCCGGGGTGAGCTGGCCCGAAGCAAGGCGTTCGATGACGATGGCCGCGGCCCTGGGCACGTCGAGATCGGCCTGCCAGCCGTTGACGGCCAGGAACTGCAGCCCGGCCGCGACCGCCACCTGCTCGCGGTGCGCGGGGAACGGGGGATGCCGCAGCAGGGCGTCCATCAGGGCAACCGCGGCCTGCGCGGCGTGGGTGGGGTCGATGCGGGGCGGCCTGCGAGGGTCCCCGCCCGGTACCTCGCCCGGCGCCCGGGCCGGCGCCCCGCGTGGCGATCTGGCCTTGCCTGCCAGGCCAGCGTGCGCCAGGGCGTCTTTCGCGGCGGTGATGTCCGCCTGCGCCAGTGCCGTGTCGGTGTCGCAGCCGAGCACCTCGCTGGCGATCACGACCAGGTCAGCCGCGTCGAGCCCGATCACGATTCGTCCTCCCTGAGCAGGTCGAGCAGTCGGCGGTGCCGGGCCAGGTTGTCTTCAAGCAAACGAAGGAAACGCTTGTCGTTCCTGCGCGCCTCGACCAGCGCGGCGATCGCCTCACGGGCAACGTCGGACACCGTCCGGCCCTCCACCTCGGCGACGGCCGCCAGCCGTTCGGCGAGCGCGGGGTCAAGCCGCAGCACCATGTTCTTCGTGTGGGCGCTTCCCGCCCGCGCCGGTTCAGTCCCTGCCATAGTGATATCAAGATATCAGGATGTCTAGGGCCCGGCAAGCATCATCGCGTCGGGTTACCGGCAAAGCCCGGCTCAGGCGCGCTCGCGCCAGAGCAAGACGGCCCCCGCGACCAGGACCAGCAGCGCGGGCAGGAAGAAAAGCCCGGTGTGTGTGACCCCGCCTATGATGCCGGCGACGAGCACCACGCCGGTGGCGATGATGCCCAGCCGGTTCGCGGGGGCCGGTACCAGCAGGGTGGCGGCAGCCAGCGGGGCCGGCGCGATCGCCAGCAGCAGCGAGGACCAGGTGACCGCCAGCGGGTCGGCACTCAGCAGCGCCGAGATCGTAATCAGCTGAGCGGCCCCGCCAAGCAGCAGCGCGCCGCGCAGATACAGTCGGCTTCGCGATACGGGAGCGGCAGCCGGCCTGGCAACAGGGGCTGCGGTGGTGGCGGGCGTGATGTCAGCAGGTGCGTTTTCGGTGGTCATCGGGTGCTCCTGGTGCGCAGACGGTTATGTCGCGCCGACCAGCCTTCCCGGCTCACCTATTCACGAGCCTAGACCTCGCCGGGGTCGCCGCCAAGAGGCCTCGCCCGGAAGTGGCAGCGCGCCGGCACCGGCGGTTCTCGCGGAGCCCGGTGCGCCGCGGAGCCGGCGCGGCGGGTCCCGGCGTCGGCTCTCAGTCGGGTGCGCCGGCCAGCGCGCGTGCGGCGGCCACGGCGTCGGGGCCCAGGCCCTCGTAGCCGCTGCGCCGGCGCTGCTCGGCCTGCCCGTCGATCCACCGGCTGTGGCTTTCCCATGCCGCCTGCTTGCTGGTCCCGAGCGCCGCGCCGATCTGCGACCACGAGGCGCCCGCCCGCCTCGCCGACCGCACGGTCAGCTGGCGGCCATAAGCCGCCTTGCGCGCTATGAGCTCGCCAAGCGCGAGGAGTTCCAGCGCCTCGGCCCGGGTCAGCGGCGCCGCACCCGGATCGGCGGCTGGGGAATCTGCTTCGTCCTGGTCGTACGCCACCGAGGCCAGGGCCTCACGGGTGCGCATCTGGTCGTAGCGCGCGGCGGCGCTGAGCAGCGTGAACTCGCGCTCGAGATCCTCTGGGGTGGTCATGGTCCGAGTATCTCGTCAGGCTGCCCTGACGTCAAGACAGCCTGACGAGACGTCGGTTGCCTACGCGACGTCGGCCACCCTGAGCAGGTCGACGATGGTGAACGTGCCGTTGCCGAGCGTCGGCCGCCACTTCGGATAGGCGGACCGGTACGAGTTCGGATCCGCGTCGAGCAGCCCGATCAGGGTCTCGGCGACAATCCGGCTGCCGACCGGTCCGAGATGCCGCGTCTTGCCGTGCACCTCTGCCTCTTTGAGCAGGTAGTACCACAGGTAGATCGGCCCGGTTGAGTCCAGTTGGGCGTCGGTCAGCGGGATCTCGCCGACCTTGCGCGCGACATCCTGCCCCGATGGCAGTTCGAGCGCCTCGCTGCGCAGCAGGTTCCGCACGGCGAGCGATGCCACCGGGCGGGCCAGCGCGCCTTGCTGCGACCCGGGGACAGCGCTGACCGGCAGGTCGAGGAGCTGGGTGTTCAGCTTCGCCTGGAACTTCTTGGCGTGCTGGGGCTCCCTGGCCGGATCGGTGCGGAAGAAGAACGAGAAGTCGACTGCGTCCGCCGCGTCGACGGGCCCGCCGCGCAGGTCCTTGCGGGGCGTGGCGGGCGCGTTCGGGTTGTCAGGGAAGATCTTGCCGGAGAACCTGGGGTTGACCTGATAACTCGAGCGGACGGTCGGGTGGCCGACCGCCCGGAATCCGGCCACCGAGAATTCCACCGGCATGAACGGATGATTCCCTGGGCGGAAGAACCGGGGACCGTCGCGTTCGACTTCGGCAACGACGGCCGGGTCGGCCACCAGCGGCAGGAATTCATGCACGATAATCCACTGATAGTGCCAGCTCGCCAGTTCCTGGGCGCAGCCGAAAAGCTCGTCGTAGTAGCTCGACACGTCAAGGAGCCTGCCGAGCGGAACGCCTGGCTGTTCGGTTGGCGGCTCGTTTGGCGGTTTCGACGGCAGGAACTGGCCGAATACATTGCTGAACTTCCCGTTCCGCAGCCCGTCGACCAGCGCGTTGTGGAACTTGATCATCGCGAGGTGAAACTGGGCGAGCAGCATGTTCTCGTCGTTGCGCGGGTCGCCGATCAGCGCGACGTTCGCGGACGTCCTCGCCAGGTCAACGCCATCGGCGGAATGCGCCAGCTTCGTGCCGTGGGAGTCCGGGTCGTAGAGGTACGGCTGCACAGTGGGCCCGGAACCATACAGGTTGGCCAGGTCAAGCCGGGGTGGCCGGAAGTCCGTGAGCGCATTGACGTCGGCGGCTTGGCCGAGCACGGACGTGGGGTCGAACGTGATGTTGTGGTCGATGAACTGCCCGAGGAACGTGAAGCCAGCAAACAGGTGCGGGTTCTCGTCCGCTTTCGTGGTCTGCCCGGCATCCATTTTCCCGCCGGGCAGGCCGAACAGTTCCGCCTCGTGAAGTCCGGTAGGCCTGCGCGGCGGCAGGGCAGGGAACATGCGCCCGAACCGCCCGGCGGGCGAGTCGTCGCCATGTGGTACCTCGATCCCGCTTAGCAATGAGCCATGAGCCATGATGCTTTCCTTTCGTGATGTTGATGAATCTGCGATCGCCCGAATCCCGCGCGCACGGAATGACGCACGGTCCTGGGTGTGGCAGGGCGACTGCCGGCTGGCTAACCGGCAGCTAATCGCCGGGTAAGAGATGAGCAGGACGTAATAGATAAGGAGGAGGAGAAAGCTGTGATGAACAGGACCATGGAAACCCCCGAGGTCTCACAGTGATCGACGGCACTCGTTGACGACACCCCGTTGACGGCACCCCGTTATCGCCGTCTCTGTACCTAAGCGTCAGGCTAATCCATAGAAGATGGCCTCACAACCGTCTTGTCATAGCTTGGTCCGCCTCATCCGGCACCGGGAGAGCCCCGGTCCGGGAGCCAACCCCGGCCCACGGGCGCTGAGATGCGCCGAGCGGGCGCCTGTCCGGGAGTTCCCGGATATTTCTGGGACAATGAGGAAGCCACGTCCGGCGCCGCCCCGGTGGCTCCCGGAGACTACTTGCTTAGTGCAAACTAAGTCATATGATGTACCTGTTCCTACGAAGCGGAGCATGAACCGCAAGGACCAATCTCATGGAGCAGCTAGGGCCCGAGCCGCGCCGGGAGCAGCCTGACCCGGCGGATGGCCCGCGAAGGCCGCCCCAGCGGGCGCGCCGCGATGCTCAGGACCGCTCCCGCGAGCAGGACGAGCCGGAGCCGCGGGTATCGCGGCAGGACCGGCCGGCCGAAGCGCCGGGCGCCCGCGATCCCGGGCATCCCGTCGTGATCGGCTATGACGGCTCGCCGTCCAGCCGGAACGCGCTGGCCTACGCGGCCGGGCTGGCCAGGCGGCTCGCCCGGCCGCTGCTCGTCGTGTACGTGGTCCCGTACGGCGTCTACTGCGAGCCGATGACCGGGCAGGTCATCTGCACCGCCAGGGAGCGCCAGGACCTGGAGCCGTGGCTGCTCGCCGAGCTCAACCAGGTCTGCGACGCTGAGGGACTGGATGTCAGGGTGATGGCCCGGCGCGGGAACGCGGCCAAGGAACTCGCTGCCGCCGCCGATTCCAGCAGCGCCGATGCGCTCGTCGTCGGGGCTTCCGGGCACAAGCTGCGCCATGTGGCCGGGTCGATCCCCGGGTGGCTGGCGCGGCACGCCCGCTGCCCGGTGATTGTGGTGCCGTAGCGCGTTTGGCTGCCGGGGATCGTCGTAGGGGAGCGATACGTTTCAGGTGTGGCCGGCGAACCAACCGAACTCCCCGATGTGCCGACGCTGCTGGCCGCCGGCGTCGCCGGGATAGCAGGCGCCGAGCGGCCCGGACAGGTCACGATGGCCAAGGCGGTCGCCCGCGCCATGGACGGCGGCGAGCACCTCGCGGTCCAGGCGGGCACCGGCACCGGAAAGTCACTGGCATACCTGGTGCCGGCGGCCAGGCACGCGGCCGCCCTTGACGCCACGGTCGTGGTGTCCACGGCCACGATCGCGCTGCAGCGCCAGCTCATCGACCGCGACCTGCCGCGGCTGGCCGAAGCGCTCAAGCCTCTGCTCGGCCGGGCGCCGACGTTCGCGATCCTCAAGGGGCGCCGCAACTACCTGTGCAAGCACCGGCTGCAGGCCGGTGCCGCCGACGACCCTCAGGATGCCCTCTTCGACTCCCGCGTGACCACGGAGATCGGGCGGCAGGTGACCCGGCTGCGGGAGTGGGCCGAGCAGACCGAGACCGGCGACCGGGACGAGCTCGTGCCCGGCGTGGACGAACGGGCGTGGCGGCAGGTCGCGGTCACGGCGCGGGAGTGCATCGGGCCGCAGCGCTGCGGCTTCGGCACCCGGTGCTTCGCGGAGAAGGCCCGCGAGGCCGCCGGGCGCGCCGACATCGTGGTCACCAACCACGCCCTGCTGGCGATCGACGCCATTGAGAATGGCAACGTGCTCCCCGAGCACGACGTGGTGATCATCGACGAGGCCCATGACCTGGTCGACCGCGTGACCTCGATCGCCACCGCCGAGCTCTCGGCTCCCGCGGTGGAGGCCGCAGCCCGGCGATGCGGCAAGCAGGTTACCGACGACGCCACCGGCAGGCTCAAGGACGCCGGGGAGGGGCTCGCCTTCGTCCTCGCCGACGCGCCGCCAGGGCGTATCGACGTGCTGACCGAGCACCTTGCCGTTGCGATCGCCGCGCTCAGAGACGCCGCGGGATCGTGCGCCGCCGAGATCCGCAGCACCGCAAGGAACGCGGACGACGAGCCGGAGCAGCTCGCGGCGCGGCGGGCCGCGCTGGCCGCTCTCGAGGAGCTGCACGACGCCGCGGATCGGATGCTCGACGCGTTCGGCCCCGACGTCGCCGCCCGCCCGGACGTGGTGTGGCTGGACGTTCCGGCGGATCCCGAGGCGCGCCGCCCGCCGACGCTCCGGGTGGCTCCGCTCGCGGTCGGCGGCCTGCTCGCCGAGCGGCTGTTCGGCCGCCGGACGGTGACGCTGACCTCAGCAACGCTGTCGGTCGGCGGGTCGTTCGAGCCGCTGGCCCGGCAGTGGGGGCTGCCGACGGCGGGCGCCGCGCCACCGTCGGCGGCACCCGACGCGGCGCTTGCGCCTGCCGCGTCTGAGACCGTTCCGCCCGACGACGCGCAGCAGGCCGGGCACCCGGATCAAGGACCGGCCGAACCGCACCCGCTCACCTGGTCCGGGATCGACGTCGGGTCGCCGTTCGACCACCCGCACAGCGGGATCCTGTACGTGGCGCGGCACCTGCCGCCGCCGGGCCGGGACGGGCTGGCGCCGGAGTATCTCGACGAGATCTGCGAGCTCATCACCGCCGCCGGTGGGCGCACGCTCGGGCTGTTCTCCTCGATGCGGGCCGCGAAGCAGGCCGCCGCCGAACTGCGCGAGCGGATCGAATACCCGCTGCTCTGCCAGGGCGAGGACCCGACCTCTCAGCTCATCGCCAGGTTCGCCGACGACGAGGCGAGCTGCCTGTTCGGCACGCTGTCGCTGTGGCAGGGCGTGGACGTGCCCGGGCGGTCGCTGCAGCTCGTGGTCATCGACCGGATCCCGTTCCCCAGGCCCGACGACCCGCTCGCCTCGGCCAGGCAGCGGGCCGTCGAGGCGCGCGGCGGCAACGGGTTCATGACCGTCGCCGCGGCCCAGGCCGCGTTGCTGCTCGCCCAGGGCACCGGCCGGCTGCTGCGCACGATCAGCGACAGGGGAGTGGTCGCGATCCTGGATCCCCGGCTGGTCACCAAGCGGTACGGCGGCTTCCTGCGCGCGTCGCTGCCGCCGTTCTGGGCCACCACCGACCCCGAGGTGGTCCGCGGCGCACTGCGCCGCCTGGCCGCCGCGCCCCAGCCCGAGCCCGAGCAGCGCCAGCCCCAGCCCGAGCAGCGCCAGCCCTAACCCGGTCCCCGGCCGGCAGCAGGTTCCCGGTCGCCCCAGTAGTGCATCGGCTCGCCCCGCCAGTGCACCGTCTCCAGCAGGCCGTAGTCCGTCAGGCCGAGATGCCGTGCCACCGCCTGCGACGCCGCGTTGTCCTCGTGTATCCAGGCCACCACCGGCAGATCCGGGTCAACGGCTTCGGCCGCGCGCTGGGCGGTCCGGGCCAGCTCGGTGGCGTAGCCGTTCCCCCAGAAGCCGGTATCCACGAGATAGAACAGGTTCCAGAACCCGGGCCGGCGCTCCGCGCCGCCGATCCCGATCACCTGCCCGGTCGCCCGCAGCCGGACCGTCCAGTAGCTGAGCCCGTTGGCGTCCCAGCGGCCGCGGAAGCCCTCGATCCAGGCGCGGGTGGTCTCGGGAGTCTCCTGCAGGCCACCGGGAATGTGGTCGGAATGCACCGGATCGGAGGTGAGGCGGTGCAGGCCGTCGAGGTCGCCCGCGTCGACCGCGCGAAGGTCGAGGCGGGCGGTCAGCACGTGCCGGTATCCCGCGGAGCTCGTCATCCCTGGCCGGGACCTGTCAGCTGGCGCTGGAAGCGGCCCAGATGTTGATTCCCGCTTCTACCGCGTCGCGGTCGATCGCCGCGAGCTCGTCCGCGGTGAACGCCGAGCGCCCGGCCGCCGCGACGTTCTCCTCGAGTTGCGCCACGCTGCTGGCTCCGATCAGCACCGACGTGACCCGCTCGTCGCGCAGCGCCCAGGACAGGGCGAGCTGCGCGGTGGTCTGGCCGCGTTCCCGCGCGATCTCGCCGAGCGCGCGCACGTGCGCGATCGTCGCGTCGCTGAGCTGGCCGGTGTCCAGCGACGTGTGCTGACTGGCCCGCGAGCCGGCGGGGATCCCGTTGTCGTACTTGCCGGTGAGCACGCCCTGGGCCAGCGGCGAGAACGCGATGCAGCCGATGCCTTCCTGGCCCAGCACTTCCAGCAGGCCGTCCTCGATCCACCGGTTCAGCATCGAGTACGAGGGCTGGTGGATGAGGATCGGCGTGCCGAGCCGGCGCATGATCCCGGCCGCCTCGGCGGTCCGCTCGGCCGAGTATGACGAGATGCCCGCGTACAGCGCCTTTCCCGACTTCACGGCGGTATCGAGCGCCCCAAGAGTCTCCTGCAGCGGGGTCTTCGGGTCGAACCGGTGGCTGTAGAAGATGTCCACGTACTCCAGGCCCATCCGCTGCAGCGACTGGTCCAGGCTGGCCAGCAGGTACTTCCGTGATCCCCACTCACCGTACGGCCCCGGCCACATGTCGTAGCCCGCCTTGGTCGAGATGATCAGCTGGTCCCGGTAAGGCCGGAAGTCCTCGCGCAGGATGCGCCCGAAGTTGATCTCGGCCGAGCCGTACGGCGGGCCGTAGTTGTTGGCCAGGTCGAAGTGGGTGATCCCGAGGTCGAACGCGCGCCGCAAGATCGCTCGCTGGGTGTCGATCGGCCGGCCGTCGCCGAAGTTGTGCCACAGCCCGAGCGACACCTCGGGCAGCAGGATCCCACTGCGCCCGCAGCGGCGGTACGGGATGGACTCATAGCGGTCGGCGGCGGCGATGTATGTCATGCCGAGAGTCTCTCACCACGGGCCGTTACGCTGTCATCCCTGCCCGTCTGGCCACTAGCCAACTCACGAGTAACATGTTCCGCAGCCGTCAACCTTGGAGAGGCCATGCCGCACCTGGAGCGCGAGGCCGAGGTCTGGGTGCTGAATCTGGGGGACGGCGAAAACCGCTTCAACCCGGACTGGGTGAGCGCGGTGAACGACGCGCTCGACGAGGTCGAGAACGCGGCCGGGCCGCGGGCGGTCGTCACCTGCGCCGACGGAAAGTGCTGGTCGACCGGGATGGACCTGGACTGGATGGCCGCGCATTCCGACCAGGCGGACGACCTGCTGCGCGCCGCGCACCGGCTGCTCGCCCGGGTGCTCGTGCTGCCGGTTCCCGCGGTGGCCGCGGTCGGCGGTCACGCGTTCGCGGCGGGCGCGATGCTCGCCTGCGCCCACGACCAGACCGTGATGCGCGCCGACCGCGGGTTCTGGTGCCTGCCGGAGGTGGATCTCGGCCTGCCGTTCACCCCGGGCATGGACGCTCTGCTGCGCGCCCGCCTGCCGGCCCGCGCCGCGCATCAGGCCATGACGACCGGCCGCCGGTACGGCGGCACGGACGCGCACGCCGCGGGCCTGGTCGACGCCACGGCCGAGGCGGACAAGGTGCTGTCGACCGCGGTCGACATCGCCGCTGCGCTGGCCGGCAAGGCCGGCCAGACGCTCGGCTCGATCAAGGCGCAAATGTACGGCGGCGTGGTGGCCGCGCTGACGGCGCCGTTGCGCTAAGGAGCGGGTCCTTCAGAGCACGTCGTGCCCGGGATGGGGCTCCGCCGGGATCGTGCCCAGCCGGCCGGCCTGGAAGTCCTCGAAGGCCCGGACCAGCTCGTCCCTGGTGTTCATGACGAACGGGCCGTAGGCGGCGACCGGCTCCCGGATCGGCTCGCCGCCGAGCATCAGGATGTCGAGCCCCTGGCTGGGTCCTTCGGCGCGGCTGCCCGCCGCGACGGTGATCACGTCGCCGGGCCCGAACACCGCAAGCTGCCCGGTCCGCACCGGGCGCCCGGCAATGCCGACCGTGCCGGAACCCGCCAGCGTGTAGCCGAGCGCGTTGAAGTCGGCCCGCCATGGCAGCCGCAGCTGGGCGCCGGGCTGGAGCGTGGCGTGCAGCAGGGTGATCGGGGTGTGGGTCACGCCGGGGCCGGGGTGCCCGTCCACCTCGCCCGCGATCACGCGGACCAGGGCGCCGCCGTCGGGTGAGCTGAGCAGCGCGACCTGGCCGGCCCGGATGTCCTGGTAACGGGGGACGGCCATCTTGAGCCTGGCCGGCAGGTTCACCCACAGCTGGAAGCCGTGGAACAGGCCGCCGCTGGCGACCAGTTCCTCGGGCGGCTCCTCGATGTGCAGGATGCCGCCGCCCGCGGTCATCCACTGGGTATCGCCGTTGGTGATCAGGCCGCCGCCGCCGTTGGAGTCCTGGTGCCGGAACGTGCCGTCGATCATGTAGGTAACGGTCTCGAACCCGCGATGCGGGTGCCAGGCCGTGCCCTTCGGCTCGCCGGGCGCGTAGTCGACCTCGCCCATCTGGTCCATGTGGATGAACGGGTCCAGGGCCCGCAGGTCAACGCCGGCGAACGCGCGGCGGACCGGGAACCCTTCGCCCTCATAGGCAGAGGGCGCGGTGGTCACCGCGAGCACCGGGCGGTCCCGCGCGATCGCGGGATCCGGCTCGGAGATCCTGGGCAGCAGCAGAATGTCGTCGACGGTAACGGCTGGCATGGCTCCTCCTCCGGGGCGCCCGGCCCGATGCGCCGAGCCTACTAGCCGCCGGTAACAATGGTTGAACGCGCAACATTCCGCGGCTCGGCGGCGCCGCTGACGCCTGGCGCGGCGCGGGGGTGGCCAGAGCGCGATACCGCGAGGCTGAGACGTTCCCTGCTGTAACATCAGCCCCAGCCGCCCCGGCCAAGATCCGCTTAGACATTCGATTTTCATGATCTGGGTGGATAGCGACCAAATAGGGGGCGTCAGCCACCCAGATCATGAAACAACGCGCCCGCTCGGGCGGTCGGGCGGCGGGGTGGCTTGCGCGGCGGGGTGGCCCGGCCGGCAGGGGTGGCTCGAGCGGCCCGGCCGCGGGCTAGAGCGGGAGGCCGGCCTCCAGGTGCGCGAGGGCCGCGTCGACGCGCGCGAACGTGTCGGATGTGTGGTGGTCCTGGGCCCAGGGCATGGTCGCCGACAAGATCACGCCGATGATCGCGCCGACGAGGTTCCGCACCGCAAAGTCGCCGGGATCGTGCCCGGTCCGCCTCGCCGTGGCCTCCGCGATGACGTCGATCGTCCGGCTAAGCTCGTCGACCGCCCGGGCGCGCAGCTCCGGGATGGCCATCGTCATCGCCGAGGTCTCCTCGAGCTGGGCCATTTCCTCCTCGCTGAGCGAAGCGTAGGTCTCGGCCCAGGCGGCGCGGAACGCGGCGATCGGGCTCAGCTCGGCTGGCTGCCGCTCGTACGCGGTGATCGCGATCGCGTCCATGTCATCCTGGATCACCACGTCTTCCTTGGTGGGGAAGTAGCGGAAGAACGTGCTCGGCGAGACCTCGGCCGCCTCGGCGATCTGCTCGACGGTCGTCGCGTGGTAGCCCTGCTCTCGGAACAGCCGGAGCGCGTGCTCCCGGATGGAAGCACGCGTCCTGGCTTTTTTGCGCTCACGGAGGCCGACGGGTCTGCCCGGGGCCTGTTCACTCATGGTTGTCATTCTCTCTTCCCCAGGTCGGATGCCATAACGGGCGCACCGGGTGCACCGGGCGCAGCGGCCGGGCTGGCCTGCGGTGCCGGCTGGGCTGCCGCCCCGCCCGCCTCGGCCGCCCCGCCCGCCTCGGCCGCCACGCCCGCCTCGGCCGGCGTGCCGGCCCGGCGCGGCAGGAAGGCCAGCGCGAGCAGGGCCGCGGCCAGCGCGATGCCAGCGCAGCACCACAGCATCACGTCCAGGCCATGCACGAACGCGACGTCGACGATGTGCAGCAGCGAGGCCGAGCCCAGCCCGCGGGCCACCTCGACGCCGCCGGAGATCCCGGACCGCACCGCGCCCGCCGCTGTGGCCGGCAGCCCGGTCACGTCCAGCCTCGACTGGTACGCGTTGCTGAGCACCGTGCCCAGAATGGCCGCGCCCAGCGTGGCGCCGACCTGCCGGAACGCGGTGATCACGGCCGATCCGGCGCCGCTGCGCTCGGCCGACAGGGCGCCGAGTGCAGCATTCATCGCCGACGGCATGGCCAGGCCGAGCCCGGTGCCCGCCACGGCGAACCATGCGGCGCCGTAGCCGGTGCCGCTGCTGATGCTGGTGAAGGCGCCCGCGACCAGCGCCGCCGCCATCACCGCGAACCCGGCCGAGACCAGCGCCTTGGCGCCAACCCGCGGCGCGCCGGGGCTGCCGTCGGCGGTCTTGACCGGGGTTTGCAGGCGGGTGCCCGCGACCATGCCGAGCACCATCCCGCCGATGATCGGCAGCAGCCGTACCCCGGCGCCGAGTGAGTCGAGCCCCCGGACGTCGCGGAAGTACAGCGGCATCGCGAACAAGATCCCGAACAGCGCGAACGACACCAGCGTGGACAGGATCGTGCCCCAGGTGAAGCCCCTCGACTCGAACAGCGAGAGCTGGACCAGCGGCTGCCCGCCGGGCTGCCGGGACACCCGGCGCTCCCAGGCCACGAACGCGGCCAGCACCACGGCCCCGGCCACCATCGTCGCCAGCGCGGTCGCGTCGCTCCAGCCGGCCTCCCCGGCCTTGATGAACCCGTAGACCAGCGCGACCAGCCCGACGCTCGACACGACGACGCCGACCAGGTCGAGCCGGGGCCGGTGCTCACTGCGCGACTCCGGCATCAGCAGGGCCACGGCGATCAGCGCGAGCGCGATCACCGGCACGTTGATCAGGAACACCGAGCCCCACCAGAAGTTGTCCAGCAGCCAGCCGCCGAGGATTGGGCCCAGCGGGTAGCCGATGAACACGGCGGCCATCACGACCGCGATCGCCTTCTGCCGCTCCTCCGGAGCGAACAGTACCGGGATCACCGCGAGCGACAGCGGCAGGATCACGGCGGCGCCGAGGCCGAGCACGGCGCGGGCGGCAACAAGCTCGCCCGACGAATGCGAATACGCGCAGGCCAGCGACGCCAGGCCGAACAGCACCAGGGCCGGGACCAGGATCTTCTTGCGGCCGAATCGGTCGCCGAGCAGCCCGGCGGGCAGCAGCGCCGCGGCGAGGACCAGGCTGTATGCGTCCACGAACCACTGCAGGTCGCTAGTTGACGCGTGCAGGTCCGTCCCGAGTGTGGGCAGGGCCAGGTTGAGCACGGTCAGGTCGAGGCCTACGACCAGCACGCTGAGCGCGAGCGCGCCAAGCGCCCACCAGCGGCGCCGCTCCGAGTTCTTCATGGCACCCACCTTCTTCCGGTAGTCCATCTGAAGTAGACGTTACAAGTTTTTGAGAGTCACTGTCAATACGTTGTGGATCGCAGGTTTCGCGCGGCGGTGGCGGGGGCGGTTCCGCGGTGGCGGGGCGCGTTTCGCGGTGGCGGGGCGCGTTTCGCGGTGGCGGGACCGCGGCTTCGCGCGGTCGCGCGGTCGCGGGGTGCGTTTGGTGTGGTGGGCGAGGGGCGTGTTTCGGGTGCGCCGGGACCGCGTTTGGGTCTCGCATGGACGCCGTTTTGATCTCGCCAGAACGGTGTTTGCGCGGCGTGAGTCTGGCTCTCCTTTCGGGCCGCAGAGGGCTACCTTGGAGTAGACAATTCCTTCTGGAAGGAGCAGTACCGTGTCCGGCGTACGTCGGATCATCGTCGGCGTGAGCGGGTCACCGGGAAGCCTCCAGGCGCTCCGCCATGCTGCAGATCTCGCTCGCATGCACCAGGTACCGATCGTCCCGATCCTTGCCTGGATGCCTCCCGGCGGCGACCTGGCCGACCGCAGCCACCCATCGGCCTACCTGCGGGGCATCTGGCGGGACGCCGCCTGGCAGCGGCTGTGGGATGCCATCGATCTCGCGTTCGGCGGCATCCCCGAGGACCTGGCCATCGAGCCCGACGTGATCAGGGGCGACCCGGGGCATGTGCTCGTCGGTGTCGCGTGCCACCTGGATGACGTGCTGGTCATCGGCGCCGGGCGGCGGGGCACGGTCGCGCACGCCCTGTCCTGCCGGATCAGCCGCCACTGCCTGGCGCGCGCGGAATGCCCGGTGGTGGCCGTGCCGCCGCCCGCCCTGGCCCAGGTGAGCCACGGGCTGCGCGGCTGGGCGTTCCGCCATCGCGGGCTCAGCCCGGATCACGCCGGGGCCGCATAGTCATACTGGTGCTGTGACGACCATCTAGGGAGGCGGGTCATGCCACAGCCGACGGGTGCCGAGCTTGAGCGAGTGCGGGCGCGCAGGCAGGAACTGCGCGAGCGGTACCTGCACCCGCTCGGCGACCGGCCGCCGACCACCGTGCAGGGCGTTCACCACCTGGCCCTGATCTGCCGGGACGCCGAGGAGACCATCGAGTTCTACCAGGAGTTTCTCGGCTTCCCGCTGGTGGAACTCGTGGAGAACCGCGACTACGCGGGCTCGAACCACTTCTTCTTCGACATCGGGGACCACAACCTGCTCGGGTTCTTCGACTTCCCCGGATACGAGCTGCCGCCGTTCATGGAGACGATCGGTGCGGTGCAGCACCTGGCGATCTCGATTTCGGCGGACCAGTTCGACGCGGCGAAGAAGAAGCTGGACCAGGCCGGGGTGGACTACCTGGGCCCGGACCGGGGCGCGGACGACAGCATGTACTTCCGCGACCCGAACGGCGTTGGGCTCGAGCTGTACCGGGAGAAGCTCGGCGTGTTCGAGGGCCAGCCGCTGCTGAACTACTGAGCAGCCCTAGCGGTTCTCCCGCCTGATCACCAGCCGGAGCGCCGACCAGGTCTCGTCGATCGCGCAGACCTTGTTGTCGACCAGGCCGGTGGGCAGCGCGACCTCGCGCACCACGTTGTCGCTCATGTCGGTGGGGAGCTTCGCCGCCTTCTTCGGCCAGGCGACCCACAGGCCGCAGGCCGGCGCCATCCGGTCACGCAGCCTGCCGATCTCGGCCTCGAGCTCGGCGCGCCAGGACACGAACACGACGATCACGTCGAACAGCGTGTCGCCGTCCAGATCCGTGTGCAGCTGGACCACGCTGGGCACCTCGCCGAGCAGGTCTTCCAGCCACTCCGGCGCTCCGATCAGCGCGACCTCGTCGCCCTCCCCGATGCCGAGCTTCTCCGGCAGCGGGGTTCCCGAGTACCCCGCAGGCTGGCTCATCGCCGCTCGGCCCCCTTCCTGGTAACAGCCCAGAACGCCAGCTTGTCACTCTCTTGTAACACCCGTGCGGCACAACTGCAGCATGCTGCCCGCCGGTAGCCGTCTCGCCGACGAACCGCCAGGCTCCCCGGATCGTGTCACAAGCACCGGCACAGCAACGGAGGAACCCAGTGACCTTCCCCCTCAGCGACGCGATCGATGCCGGCCCCGATCCGGACGAGCCGGCCTGGCTCGGCGGCTGTGCCGGCTGGCCCGATGACCTGGCGGGCTGGCGGGATCCCGGACCGGTGTTCGCCGGCCGCGCCCGCGAACTCGGCCGGCTGGCCGGCCTGCTGGCCGACGCCATCGCCGGCACACCGCGGACAGCGATCGTCGAAGCCGAGGCCGGCCTCGGCAAGTCGTCCCTGATCGCCGAGTTCCTTGCCCGGCACCCGGACCTGCCGGCGCTCGCGGCGAGCGGCGAGGCCTCCGAGCAGGACCTGCCGTGGGGGATGGTCCGCCAGCTGGCCCGGCGGGCCGG
>JASHOI010000679.1 GCA_030041195.1 Streptosporangiaceae bacterium
GCCTGCAGGTGCTCCCTGAGCGCGGGCAGCGCCAGGCGCGGCTCGACCGCGCCGTCCCTGCGGCAGCGCAGGGCGCCGGCGAACTCACCGCGCAGCGCGGGATTGACCTCGCGGGCCGCCGGCGCGTCGAGGAACTCGAACCCGCGAACCGCGGCGTCCGGCTGCGCGGCCGCCTCCTTCAGCAGCCGTAGTTCCACATCGTCGCTGGCCAGCGTCAGGGACCCGTTCGGCCGGAAGCCCAGCCCGGGCACGTCGGCGGCCAGTTCCTCCCAGCCCGCCCTGGCCCGCAGCGCCAGGCTGAGCTCCGGCCCGGGAGCGCGGCCGCTGACCCAGATCAGGCCGAAGTTCCGGACGCTCGCGCCGCGCGCCTCGGGCTCCCGCTCGATGTGCAGCACACCGAGCCCGCGGCGCCGGGCGGCCACCGCGTGCATCGTGCCGAGCACCCCGCCGCCGACCACCACCACACGTTCCATGGCCCGGTGCCCTCCTGCTGCGGCTCGTATGCCTAGTCAATCGTGCCGCGGTGACGGGCCGGTGAACAGCCGGCCACGCAGAGCCGACCGGCCGACAGCGGACGCCGGCCCCGCTGGCAACGCGACCGCGGACATGCCTACGCTGGCCTCGCACCCCGGAGGGCAATAGCGGACATCACGGAGGCGGCATGGCTGACGTACTGGGAGTCGACATCGGCGGCACGGGCATCAAGGCGGCGCCGGTCGACGTGAGCGCCGGAAAGCTGACCGCCGAGCGGGTCAAGCTCGACACCCCGCACCCGGCGGTGCCGGAAGCGGTCGCCGAGGTCGTGCGCCAGCAGGTGACGGGGTTCTCCTGGACCGGCCCTCTCGGCATCACGTTTCCCGGCGTGGTCATCGACAGCGTCATCAGGACCGCCGCCAACGTCGACAAGTCGTGGATCGACGTCGACGCCCGCGAGCTGTTCGGCCGGGTGACGGGCCTGCCGGTCACCGTGATCAACGACGCCGACGCGGCAGGGCTTGCCGAGGTGAGATTCGGCGCGGGCGCTGGCCAGAAGGGCACCGTGCTGATGCTGACGCTGGGCACCGGGATCGGCAGCGCGCTGTTCATCGACGGCATCCTGGTTCCGAACACCGAATTCGGCCACATCGAGATCCGCGGCAAGGACGCGGAGAAGCGCGCCTCCGAGCTGGTCCGGGAAGAGCACGACCTGAGCTGGGGCAAGTGGGCCGGGCGGGTCGATGAGTACCTGGAGCACGTGGAGCAGCTCCTGTCCCCCCAGCTGATCATCATCGGCGGCGGCATCAGCAAGAAGTCGGAGAAGTTCCTGCCGCTGCTGACGGGCCTGCGGGCCAGGGTGGTGCCCGCAGCCATGCTCAACGACGCCGGCATCGTGGGAGCCGCGATGGCGGCCACCTGATTGTGTTGTTGACGTTACACGTAGTCATTCATCTGTTACGATCCGTGAAGGCCTTGACAGCAGCGCCTGTCAGCCTTCCCCGGGGGCACACAGGTGGCCCGGCCGCACCCCGCGACCGGGCCACATTGCTGTCCATGCAAGTACGTGCGCCGGCGATGCCCGTGGCGGCCTAGCCGGCCGGCCCCTCGGTGCCGGGGACCGGGGACGGCCCGGGCGGCCCGTACGGCTGCACCCGCGCCCGGGCAGCCTGGCGCTCCCTGAGCCGCCTGACCGCCTCGATGCCCCCGGCGGTCAGGCCAGCGAACAGGGACCAGAACGCGAGCGCGCCGATGCCGCCGAGCGACAGCGGCGCGTGCACCAGCACGCCCGGCCGGCCAGCCAGGAGAGCGTGGTTGAAGCCGGCATTGCCCGACTGCTGCCCGATCCACATCGCGATCAGGGCCGCGGGCAGCCCGCCGGCCAGGACGGCGGCCATCGCGACCGGGCCGTGCCGCCGGACCGTGTAGCAGTACCCGAGCAGGCCGGAGATGACGCCGCCGATCGCCGTCAGCAGCGTGAACCAGCCGTCGGCCGCGATGAACGCGCTGGTCTCCGGGTTCACCACGTCGGCCGAGCCGCGGCCGACCACGACCGCGAGCGCGCGCGGCGCCACCGCGGCCCAGGTGAGCCCGGCCGCCACGCCGAGCAGTGCCGTTCCCACCAGCACGGCGGCCACAGCGCCGACGACGGCGGGCATGCCGAGCACGCGCCCGCCGCCACGCCAGGGCCAACGGCGGCCCGGGCCGGACGGCACCGGAAGCTGACTGGGTTCGGCCATTCTGTGCAGCAGCGTACGTGACCGCCCGCCCCGGCCGGCGCGCTGGCCGCCCACGCGCGCGGACCTCACACGTCCGCCAGGTCGCGGCGCTATCGCGACTCACCCAGTATCCGACGCGTTCCGGCATGTCCGGATATGAGACAATCCGGGACGGGAAGCGCCAACGATTTAAATCGCTTGACGGCCGCGACCTTATTTTGATATCACTTTTACTGGACACGCTAGCTGGACATCACGGGGCGCTGAGAAACCTTGCTAGCTTAGGCGGGGGCTGCAGTTCGCCCGCGATCTCCGAACTCACACAGGAACTCGCACAAGGAAGCAGCTGCATGATCGAGGTACGCGATCTCACCAAGCGATACGGCGAAAAACTCGCGGTCGACAACCTGAGCTTCACTGTCGAGCCGGGCCGGGTGACCGGGTTCCTGGGGCCCAACGGCGCCGGCAAGTCCACCACGATGCGGCTGATTCTCGGCCTCGACTACCCCGAGTCCGGGACGGCCACCATCAACGGGCAGCGTTACCACGATCTGGCCCGGCCGCTGGAAACCGTCGGCGCGCTGCTCGAGGCCAAGTCGGTGCACCCGGGCCGGAGCGCTCGCAACCACCTGCTGTTCCTCGCACAGACGCAGGGACTGCCGCGCACCCGGGTCGACGAGGTGCTCGACCTGGTCGGGCTGCGCGAGGTGGCCAGCCAGCGGGCCCGCTCGTTCTCGCTCGGCATGGGCCAGCGGCTCGGCATCGCCGCCGCCCTGCTCGGCGACCCGCAGGTCCTGCTGCTCGACGAGCCCGTGAACGGCCTCGACCCCGAGGGTGTGCTGTGGATCAGGAACCTGATGAAGCAGCTGGCCTCGGAGGGCCGGACGATCCTGGTGTCCAGCCACCTGATGAACGAGATGGCGGTCACCGCCGACTACCTGATCGTGATCGGCCGGGGCCGGCTCATCACCGAGTCGAGCACGGACGAGGTGATCGCCCGCAGCACCGACAAGTCGGTACGCGTGCGCACTCCGGACGCCTCGCGGCTGACGGACCTGATCACCGGGGCCGGGGGCAGGGTGGCAGCCGGCGGCCCGCCCAGGCCGGGCGATCCCGCCAACGGCAACGGCGCCGAGCTCCTGACGGTCACCGGGCTCGACGCCGCCCGGATCGGCGAGATCGCGGCCTCCGCGTCGGTCGTGCTGCACGAGCTGACCCCGGTGGCCTCGCTGGAAGAGGCGTTCTTGGAACTGACGTCCGGCAGCGTGGAGTTCGGCCAGCACGGCCCGGCTCCGGTCACGGCGGCCGAAGGGAGCACCCGATGACGACCACATCGCCGGTT
This sequence comes from Streptosporangiaceae bacterium, assembly GCA_030041195.1. The sequence goes on from JASHOI010000679.1 coordinate 3,535, forward strand.
CAGGCGGCACCGCCCCCGGTGGCCGGGCCACACCCTCGGTTCGGCGGCCTGCTCAGCTCCGAGTGGACCAAGATCCGCTCGGTGCGCTCCACGGCCTGGACGCTGATCATCTTCGTCGTGATCGTTCTCGGCTTCACGGCCCTGTTCACGTGGCTGACGGTGGCGAACTGGAACGGCCCGAAGGCGGGCAGCAGGGATGCAAGCGTGGCCCTCGACCCGGTCGGCTTCGTCCTGGGCGCCGGGCTCGGCCTGGGCCAGCTGACGCTGTGCGTGCTGGGCGTGCTGGTGATCACCACCGAGTACTCGACGGGGGTCATCCGCTCCTCGCTGCTCGCCGTGCCGCGCCGGCTGTTGATGCTGACCGCCAAGTGCGTGGTGTTCGCGGCGCTGCTGTTCGTGCTCGGCGAGATCGTCTCGTTCGGCTCGTTCTTCATCGGCTCGGCGATCCTGCACAGTCACGTGCCGGTGTCGCTCAGCGACCACAACGTCACCCGCGCGGTCCTCGGCTCGGGGCTGTACCTGACCGTGCTCGGCCTGTTCTCGCTGGCGATCGGTGGCATCATCCGGCACACGGCGGGCGCCGTCACCACGGCCATCGGCGTCGTGTTCGTGCTGCCGATCCTCTCCGGGCTGCTGCCCAACAGCTGGGGCGCGCACGTCAACGGGTACCTGCCCGAGCAGGCCGGCACGCTGATCGGCCAGGCGCACCCGACCGGCAGCGGCAACGTGCTCTCCGCGTGGCAGGGCTTCGGCGTGTTCTGCCTCTGGGCGCTGGTGCTGCTGGCCATCGCTGCCTACCTGCTGCAGAAGCGCGACGCCTAGCCCGGCGGGCCCGCCGGCCCGCGGGTAGCTACGTCGCGGTAGCCGCGCCGGCCGCCGCCGTCGCGGCGAGCCCGGCGTGCACGTCGAGCACCGCCTGGTAGGCGCGGCGGACATCGTTGCGGTCCGACTCCTCGTCGACCGTGGCCTCGCTCAGCCGTTCGATCATCGCCGCCTGGTCGAGCAGCACCGCGCAGTCGTCCGCTGCGGTCGCCCGCTCCATGATCTTCGTCAGCGCGTCGAGCTGCCTGATCATCACCGCCGGCATGCCGCGGCCGGCCTGGCGCACCTTTTCGAAGGCGCGCCGGACCAGGCGCTGGTAGGTGACCTGCGTCGCGATCAGCCGCACCGTTCCCGCCGGGTCCCGGTAGACGCGCGTCGGCTGCCACCGGCCGGTCACCTTGCACAGGCTGTCGCCGATCCAGTCGATACAGGTCAGCGCCGTGAACGTGTCGTTGACCGCCGCCGAAAGCGCCCGGATGCAGATCTCGACAAGCTGGTCGACGCCGAACGAGACGTCCTGGGCTAGCGTCCGGTACGGGCCGGTGACGTGCGCCCTGGCCAGTTCGTCGGCCACCTGGCCGGCCGCGCTGGCGGGCCACACGGTCGCGTACGGGTGGCCCTGGACGAGGAAGTGGCCGGGCCGGTAGCGCAGGTGGATCACCGCGTCCTTCTCGGCGGCGATCCGCACCAGCGTCTGGTGCTCGATGTACTGCAGGTACCCGCTGCGCGGCGCCGCGACGTCCCCGCCGGGCCCGTCCATGTCCGCGATCAGCAGCGCCGCGTACCGGGCGTCGGCTCCCACCGTCGGGTCGCCGGCCTGCGCCTCGATCGCCCCGGCCAGGTCGCCGGCGATGCTGGCGATCACCTGCGGCAGCTGGATCTGGACGGCGATGTGGTGCAGGAAGTAGATCAGCACCGCGAGGTCGGCGACCATGAGCACCAGCGTCACCGTGATGCTGATGTGCGGCACGAAGTTCCCGTGATCGCCCTGGCCGATCGACCCCAGGGCGAGCACGGAGTAGACGAACGTCGCCACGAACGTGCCGAGCGTGAGCTGCGTGCCGCGGTCGCGGATGAAGTTGCGCAGCATCCGCGGCCCGAACTGGGTGGACGTCAGGGTCAGGGCGACGATCACTATCGAGAACACCACGCCGACGACCGTGATGATGGCCGCGGCGATCGCGGTCAGGATCTGCCGCGCGGCGTCAGGAGAGCCGCTGATAGCCCACCCGGGGGTCCGGAACACCCCGTCGTACGACGCCCGGTCGAGCGCGAACGTGCCGGCGAAGAGCAGCGCCGCGAACAGGACCTCGACCGCCGGAACCAGCCACAGGTTCGTGCGCAGCACGTCACGACGCCACTCGGAGCCGAGCAGCAGACGGCGGATCACCGGGCCTGCTTCTGACGGTGGCGACCGGAATGCATGGCGAGCCTCCCCAGCTCCGAACTAACCCGCCGACCAGGCTTCCCGGCTCACCGCCATCAATTCTAACGCGTTGCATACGGCCCTGACGTGCGATGCCCCGCCCGGGAGGGAGAAACGCGGCAGCGCGGGGCTCATCCCGCGCAGGCGGGGCCGAGCAGCTGCTTCAGGTCGGCGAGCAGCGACGGCGACGGCCGGACCCGCAGCTTGTCATCCAGCCGCACGATCTTGGTACGGGAGCCGGTCAGCAGCCTCAGGTGCACCTCGGTGGACCCTGGGTGGGTGCTCAGCACCTCCCGGAGCCGCTCGACCACCGGAGGCACGCACCGCGCCTCCATGATCGACACCACAAAAGGGCCCTGGCCGTCGGCTGGCAGGTCGGGGGCGCTCACCTCCATCGCGACCAGCTTGGGCACGTCCTCGCGCCGGTCCAGCCGCCCCTTAACCAGCACGATCGCGTCGTCGATGACCAGCGACATGCACGCCTGGTACGTGGCCGGGAAGAACAGCACCTCGATCGCGCCCTCGAGGTCCTCAAGGGTGGCGGCCGCCCACGGGCTGCCCTGCTTGGTCACCTTGCGCTGCACCCCGGACAGGATCCCGCCGACCGTGACCACCTGCCCGTCGCCACGGTCCCCCGGGGCGTTGCGTACCGGCTCCTGCTCCGCGGATCCGATGAGCTGCGCGACCGAGCAGTCGGTGGCCGCGGCGAGCGCGTGCTCGAGGCCCAGCAACGGGTGATCGGAGACGTAGAGCCCCAGCATCTCCCGCTCGAACCCGAGCAGGGTCGGCTTCTCCCACTCCCCATCCGGCACCGGCACGTCAAACGCGGCCGCGACCTCGGGATCCTCGCCGAACAGCGAGTCCTGGCCGATCGCCTCGTTCCGCTTGACGTCGATCACGGTGTCGATCGCCTGCTCGTGGATGAGCACCAGGCCCTTGCGCGGGTGGCCGAACGAGTCGAACGCGCCGGCCTTGATCAGGGACTCGATCACGCGCTTGTTGCAGACGTTCACCGGCACCTTGCGCAGGAAGTCGGCGAAGCTGGTGAACGCGCCCTTGGACTTGCGCGCCGCGACGATCGACTCCACCACGGCGGTGCCCACGTTGCGCACCGCCGCCATGCCGAACCTGATGTCCGGGCCGACCGGGGTGAACATCGCCGTCGACGCGTTCACGTCCGGCGGCAGCACCTTGATCCCCATCCGGCGGCACTCGTTCAGGTACAGCGCGGACTTGTCCTTGTCGCCCGCGACGGAGGTGAGCAGCCCGGCCATGTACTCCGCCGGGAAGTTGGCCTTCAGGTAGGCGGTCCAGTAGGAGATCAGCCCGTAGCCGGCCGCGTGCGCCTTGTTGAACGCGTAGCCGGAGAACGGGACCATCACGTCCCAGATGGTCTTGATCGCGTCGTCGGAGTAGCCGTTGGCCTTCATGCCTGCCGCGAACGGCTCGTACTCCTTGTCCAGGATCTCCTTTTTCTTCTTGCCCATGGCCCGCCGCAGCAGGTCGGCCTTGCCGGGCGAGTACCCGGCCAGCCGCTGCGCGGCGAACATCACGTCCTCCTGGTAGACCATGAGGCCGTAGCTCTCGCCCAGGATGTCCTCGAGCGGGCCGGCCAGCTCCGGATGGATCGGCACGACGGGCGCCCGGCCGGTCTTGCGGTCGGCGTAGACCGGGGCGCTGGCCATCGGGCCCGGCCGGTACAGCGCGATCACCGCCGAGATGTCGCCGAACTTGTCGGTCCGCATGGCCCGCAGCAGCCCCCGCATCGGGCCGCCGTCGAGCTGGAACACGCCCAGGGTGTCGCCGCGGGCCAGCAGCTCGTAGGTCGGCTTGTCGTCCAGGCCGAGCGTCTCCAGGTCGACGTCGATGCCGCGGTTCTCCTTGATGCCGCGCACCGCGTCGTCGATCACGGTGAGGTTGCGCAGCCCGAGAAAGTCCATCTTCAGCAGGCCGATGTCCTCGCACGAGGGGTAGTCGAACTGCGTGATCACCGCGCCGTCGGCCTCGCGCTTCCAGACCGGGATGTGGTCGAGCAGCGGCTCGCTGCTCATGATCACCCCCGCCGCGTGCACGCCCGCCTGGCGGATCAGCCCCTCGAGCCCGCGCGCGGCGTCGATGACCTGCTTGACCTCGGCCTCGGCCTCGTACAGCGAGCGGATCTCGCTGGCCTCGCCGTACCGGGGATGGTCCGGCTCGAACACCCCCGACAGCGGCATCTCCTTGCCGAGGATCGGCGGCGGGAAGACCTTGGTGATCCGGTCGCCGAGCGCGTACGGGAAGCCGAGCACCCGGGAGGCGTCCTTGATCGCCGCCTTTGCCTTGATCGTGCCGTAGGTGATGATCTGGGCGACCCGGTCGTCGCCGTATCTCTCGGTGACGTACCGGATGACGTCGCCGCGTCGGCGCTCGTCGAAGTCCACGTCAACGTCGGGCATGGACACGCGCTCGGGGTTCAGGAACCGCTCGAACACCAACCCGTGCGCTATCGGGTCCAGGTCGGTGATGCCGAGCGCGTAGGACACGATCGAACCGCCCGCCGAGCCGCGGCACGGCCCGACCCGGATCCCGTTGCGCTTGGCCCACATGATGAAGTCGGCGACCACGAGGAAGTACGAGCAGAACCCCATGGTCTCGATGACGCCGATCTCGTACTCGGCCTGACTGCGGCGCTGCTCGTCGCAGGAGTCCGGGTAGCGGCGATCCATCCCACGCCAGACTTCCTTGCGGAACCAGCTCGACTCGGTCTCGCCCTCGGGCAGCGGGAACTTCGGCATCAGGTTCGACTTGGTGAACTCGACGTTCGCGCGCTCGGCGATCAGCAGCGTGTTGTCGCACCCGGCCTGCCAGCCCTCGTCCGCGCTCAGCCCGCGCATCTGCTGCGGGGTCTTCACGTAGTAGCCGCCGCCCTCGAGCCTGAACCGGTTCGGGTCGGCGAGGTTCGTGCCCGTCTGCACGCAAAGCAGGGCCTCGTGGGCGGTTGCATCGTCCTCGCGCGCGTAGTGCAGGTCGTTGGTTGCCAGGAACGGCAGCGAGAGGTCCTTCGCGATCCGGCGCAGCTTCTCCCTGGACCGCAGCTCGATATCCAGGTCGTGGTGCATGAGCTCGACGAAGTAGTTGTCCGGACCGAAGATGTCCCGGTAGGCGGCCGCCGCCTCGATCGCCTGGCGGTCCTGGCCGAGCCGAAGCCTGGTCTGCACCTCGCCGCTGGGGCAGCCGGTGGTGGCGATGAGCCCCTTGGCGTACTGGGCCAGCAGCTCACGGTCCATCCGCGGCTTGCGGAAGTAACCCTCGAGCGACGACAGCGACGCCAGCCGGAACAGGTTGTGCATACCCTCGGTGCTCTCGGCGAGCAGCGTCATGTGCGTGTAGGCGCCCGCGCCGGACACGTCGTCGTCCTTCTGCGCCGGGGTTCCCCAGCGGACCGGCTGCTTGTGGCCGCGGTGCTCCGGCGCGACGTACGCCTCGATGCCGATGATCGGCTTGATGCCGGCCGCGCGGGCCTTGGTCCAGAAGTCGTAGGCGCCGTAGACGTTGCCGTGGTCGGTGATGGCGATCGCCGACATGCCCCCGCGCTCGCACTCGGCGAACAGGTCCTTCAGCCGTGCCGCGCCGTCGAGCATCGAGTACTCGGAGTGCACGTGCAGGTGAACGAAGCCGTCTTCGTGTGCCCTGCCCGCCGACGATGCCGTCATGAAAGTACTGCCTCCTTCGGGCATGCGTCAGGACGCCCAAGCAGGGCGCCAGCGAAGGGCCGGGGGAAGTGACCGCCACGCCGCACCAGCGGCAACGGCCGATCGGGCCGCCGCCGGCGCGCGCTCCGGTCCGGCTCTTCGAGCCTATCGCTCTCTTCGATGGCGCGCGTGCTACGGCGCGCCGTGTATGACGCCTCTGCCATGGCTCGCCACCTATGCCACCGACGGATGCAGCATCAGCAGGACGGCGCTGGCCCGGCCGCCGAGGCCGCGGTACAGATGCGGGCTCGCCGCGCCGAAATGCACCGAATCTCCCTGGGCCAGGTCCACCGGCGCGTCGCTCGGCCCGGTGCGGATCGCGCCGCCGGTCACGATCAGGCACTCCGCCACGCCGGGGAGATGCGGCTGCGAGGCCTGGCCGGCGGCGTCCACCTCGATCGCGAAGACCTCGACGGTCCCGCGCAGCGCGATCCGGTGCAGCAGCCGCGCGTGCACCGCGTCGCCGTCGGCCCTGGGCCCTTCGTCCGCCCGGACCACGGCGACCGGCGGGGCGGGCGGCTCCAGCAGTTCGCCGAGCGACACGCCGAGCGCGGTGGCCAGCGCCCACAGCGTGCTCAGCGTCGGGTTCCCCTCGCCCTGCTCGAGGCCGTGCAGGGTGGTCTTGCTGACGTCCGCGGCGGCCGCCAGGTCGGCCAGGGACAGCCCCGCCGCCGTCCTCAGCCGCCGGATGTTGCGCCCGGCCGCTTGCGCGCTCTCCATTCGTACCATCATAGTGATATGCAAGTATCGCTTGAACGTTACGCCAGGGTGGATTGTGGTCAGCGGAGGGTGGTCGGCGGATGACGGTCTCACGGCTCCGCGATATTCCGGGCATCGGCGTGGACGTGATCGGTGACGCCGCCGACGCCGCGGCCGACCCGGACATCCTGCGGCTGGAGAACCTGGACACCGACCTGCGGCCGCCGTCGGTGGCCGTGGAGCTGACCCGCGCGGCCGCCGGCGACGACGCGGCCAACAGTTACCTGCCGTTCCAGGGGCACCGGGCGCTGCGCGAGGCGGCCGCGGCTCACGTGGGCCGGCTGGCCGGCCGCCGGTACGACCCGGGCGACGAGTGCGTGATCGTGGCGGGCGGCCTGAACGGCATTCTCAACGCCTTGCTGGCTACCGTCGAGCCCGGCCAGGAGGTAGTGCTCACCGATCCGGTCTACGCCGGCCTCGTCAACCGGGTGCGGCTGGCCGGCGGCGTTCCCCGCTTCGTGCCCGCCGCTGCGGTGCCGGGGGACGGGGGCTGGTCGGTGGACCCCGAGCGGCTGGCCGCCGCCGTCGGCCCGGCGACGGCCGCCGTGCTGATGATGGGGCCGTCGATGCCAACCGGCCTGGTCCTCGGCGACAGCCACTGGTCCGCGCTGGCCGCCGCGCTCGAACGCCACCCGGCCTGGCTCATCTACGACGCGGCCATGGAGCGGATCCGGTTCGACGGGCGCCCGCCGAGCCACCCGGCCGCGCACCCGGGCCTGGCCGGCCGCACGATCACGGTCGGTTCCGCGTCCAAGGAGCTGCGCATGATCGGCTGGCGGGTCGGCTGGGTGGTCGGCCCGGCGGCGGTGCTCGCCGACATCAACCTGGTCGGCCTGACCAACGTGGTCTGCCAGGTGGGGATCGCGCAGGCCGCGGTCGCAGCGGCGCTCGCCGATCCCGGCGCCGACGCCGACGTGGCGGCCGCGACCGCGACCTGGCAGCAACGATCCGCGGTCGTCCTGGACCAGCTGGCCGGCTACCCGGTGATCCGCCCGCACGGCGGCTGGTCGCTGCTGATCGGCACCGGGCCGCTCGGGCTCACCCCGGCGGAGGTGTCCCGGCTGCTGTTCGACCGGGGCAAGGTGGCCGCCACCCCGATGGACGGCTGGGGCCCCAGCGGCGCGGACTACCTGCGGCTGGTGTTCGCGAACGAGCCCGCCGGGCGCCTGGCCGACCTCGGCGACCGCTTCCGCCGCGCGCTCGGCTAGCCCGGGTCAGTCGATGTACCAGCCGACACGTTAGATGCGGCCTTTTGGTACATCCATGGCTGCTGGCGGCCGACCGAGCGCGCCGTCGAGGAACGTGAGCCGGTCAGCGGCCTCGGCGAGGGCCTTGGCGGTCGGCTTCGCCGCGGAGCTGTGCCCGGCCGAGGTCTCCACCCGGAGCAGGATCGGCGCGTCGCCGCGCTGCGCCGCCTGCAGCGCGGCGGCGAACTTGTACGAGTGCGCGGGCACCACGCGGTCGTCGTGATCTCCGGCCGTGAGCAGCGTCGGAGGGTAAACCGCGGGGCGCACATTGTGCAGCGGCGAGTACCCGCGCAGCCACCGGTATTCCTCCGCGTCGTCCGGGTTCCCGTATTCGCTCCGCCATATCCAGCCGACCGTGAACCGGTCGAAGCGGAGCATGTCGAACACCCCCGCGTCCGCGATCGCCGCGCCGAACAGCTCCGGGTGCTGGGTCAGGCAGGCGCCCACCAGCAGGCCGCCGTTGGAGCCGCCGTTGATCGCGATGCGGGCCGCCTTCGACCAGCCCGAGCCGGCCAGCCAGCGAGCGCAGGCGCAGAAGTCGTCGAAGGTGTTCTGCTTGGCGCCGCGCCTGCCCCCGTCGTGCCAGGCCCGGCCGTACTCGCCGCCGCCGCGCAGGCAGGCGACGGCGAGCATACCGCCGCGTTCCAGCCAGACCGCCCAGGTGGGCGAGAACGAGGGGGTGGTGCAGACCCCGACGCCCCCGTACCCGTACAGCAGCACCGGAACGTCGCCGCTGCGGGCCAGGTCGCGCCGGCGGGTGAGGAACATCGGCAGCACGGTCCCGTCGGCCGAGGTGACGCCGACGCGCTCGGTGACGAACTCGCGCTGGTCCAGCGCGCCGTCCGGCGCGTGCACCAGGGTGGTCTCGCCGGAGCCCAGATCATGCCGGTACAGAGCGGCCGGCGCGGTGAACGACACCACCTCGAAGTGGACGATGTCGCTGCCCGGCCTCCCCTCGATCTGCTCATGCTGGAGCTGATTGCCGCCAAGGGTGCTCATCGCCGGCACCGGGATGTCGCGCACGAACCTGCCGTCGAGCTCGAACACCCGCAGCAGCGAGCAGCCTTCGCGCAGGTAGTGGCAGACGAGCCGGCCGCCGAAGAAATGGGCCTCGAGCAGCGTGTCGCCGGCCTCGGGCAGCACCTCGCGCCGGTGCGCCCGGCCGGGATGCTCGATGTCGACGGCGACGACCCGGCGCCGGTCCGCGCCGTCGTCAGTGAGCACGTAGAACGTGGTGCCCCGGCTGGCGATCACCTCGGCCAGGTCGCCGGTGTCCGGCACCAGGACCCGCCAGCCCGCCTCCGGGCGGTCAAGGTCGAGGACCTGCAGTTCGGCCCCGGGGCCGATGCCGCGGCTGAGGGACACGGTCAGGTAGCGGCCACCGGGGGTCACCGCGATGTCCGGAAAAATGGCCGCGCCGGCCGGGGCGAAGACCAGCTCGTCGTCACGCTGCGCGGTGCCGGCGCGGTGGAAGAAGACCCGCTTCCCGGCGTTCGCGTCCTGGTATTCGCCGCCGGGCCGCGGCGGCTCCCACGCGGCGTAATAGAAGCCCGAGCCGTCCCGCACCCACTCGGCGTCTGTGGACTTGGACCACTCGAGAACATCGGCATGGTCCGCGCCGGACGCCACGTCCCGCACGTGCCAGGTCAGCCAGTCAGACCCGGACACGGACGTGGCGTAGGCCACCCTGGAGCCGTCCGGGCTGACGCTGATCGCGCCCAGCGCGACCGTGCCCTCGTCGCTGAGGACGTTGGGGTCGATGAGCACGCAGCCCTCGTCCTGCGGCGCGTCCATCACGTAGAGGACCGGCTGGGCCTGCAGGCCCGAGTTGCGGGTCTGGAACCAGCGCCCGCCGCGCTCGAACGGGACCCCGAACCTGGCGTAATTCCATCGCTCGCCGAGCCGGGAGCGGATCGCCGCCCTGGTCGGCACCGCGGCCAGCCACGCCTGGGTGAGCTCGTTCTGCGAGATGACCCAGGCCGTCGTATCGGGGTCGGCGCCGCGTTCCAGCCACCGGTATGGGTCGGGAACGGCCTCGCCATGGTAATGGCCGACGTCCTCGCCACGGCGCGCCACAGCGAATTTACTGCGATTAACAACGGGCGGTTTCAATGATTCTGGCATGCATCTCACGATGCCAGAATGCATTCTATTAGTGCAACTCGAAATGATTCTGACCACCCTTGGCTCATTATTTACTGCGAATATTTACCGCAGTAAATGTGGACGGCGGCGCGCGTTATGCTGAAAGCGCTCGTGGACAGCGCCGGCCGCGCCAGCCGCGCGGGAGCCCGAACGGAGGCATGCCGTGTGCCCACGCCGTGAGGCCGTGATCGTGCAGCGGGCGGCGACCTCGCCGGGACCGCTGCGGCCGCCCGTGCCGGTGGAGTATGCGGTGGCGGTGGAGCGCTACCTCGCCGGGGCCTCGCTGGGCGCGGCGTCCCGCCGGGTCTACCGAATCTCGCTCACCGGCTGGGCCTGGGCGCTGGTCGGGCGGCGGCCGCCGGCTCGCGCGCAGCGCCGCGGGGCAGCACCGCCGGTCGTGCCGCTCTCGCTGCTGGACGGCGCGGACGCCGGTCCGAGGCTGGCCGCGGCGCTGGCCGACCGCGGGGCGCGGGCCGACCCGCGCACGGTCAACCGGGAGCTGTCCGCACTGCGCAGCGCGGTCGGCTGGTGGCAGGACCAGGGGTGGATCAGCGGGGATCCGACCGCCGGGCTGCGGCACCTGCCCGGCCAGGCCCCGCCGGTGCCCGCGCTGACCGGCGACCAGGTGGCCGAGCTGTTCCGGGTGCGGGCCACGCTGCGCGAGCACGCGTTCTGGCGGGTGCTTTACGACTCCGCCGCACACGTGGACCAGGTGCTCGGCCTGGACGCCGGGCGCCTGGACCTGCCGCACGGCGCGGCGCCGGTCGGCACGCCGCAGCGCACCTGGATCCACTGGCGGGACAACACCGGCGAGCTGCTCCGGCTGCTGCTCGCCGGCCGGAGCCAGGGCCCGGTGTTCCTGACCGAGCGGAAGGCGCCGGCCCGTGCCGCGCCGGCGGACGTCTGCCCGTTCACCGGCCGGGCCCGGATGTCATACCGGCGGGCCGCGGAGATCTTCGGGACCGCTACCCGCCCGCTCGACCCGGCGGGCCGGGGCTGGACCCTGGGCCAGCTGCGCCAGGCGGGCCTGGAGGCACGCGTCGAAGCGGGGTAACCGGGTGGCCGGATCACGACTCGTCGCGAAGCACGTCAAGCGCGTGGCGCAGGTCCGGCGGGTAGTCGCTGGTGAACTCGACCCGGTGGCCGTCACCGGGATGGGCGAATCCCAGGCGGACCGCGTGCAGCCATTGCCGGTTCAGGCCGAGCCGCGCGGCCAGCACCGGGTCGGCGCCGTACAGCCGGTCGCCGACGCAGGGGTGCCTGATCGCGGCCATGTGCACCCGGATCTGGTGGGTGCGCCCGGTCTCCAGCGCGATCTCGACCAGGCTCGCCGCCCGGAAGGCCTCGAGCGTGTCGTAGTGCGTGACCGACGGGCGTCCTCCGGCGACGACCGCGAACCTGCCGTCGCCGGACGGGTGCCTGCCGATCGGCGCGTCCACCGTGCCGCGCAGCGGATCGGGGTGGCCCTGAACCAGGGCGTGGTAGATCTTGTCCACCTCGCGGTCCCGGAACGCCCGCTTCAGCGCGCTGTACGCGCGCTCGCTCTTGGCCAGCACCATCAGCCCCGACGTGGTGGCGTCGAGCCGATGCACGATGCCCTGGCGCTCGGCCGCGCCGCTGGTGGCGATCGTGTGGCCGGCGGCGAGCAGGCCCTGCAGCACGGTCGGTCCGGTCCAGCCCGGCGTGGGATGAGCGGCAACGCCCGGCGGCTTGTCCACGACAATGATGTCGTCGTCCTCGTAGACGACAACCAGGCCGGGCACCGGCTCCGGACGCGGCTGCGCGGCAGTGAACGGGGAGGTGGGCGGGGGCAGCGTCACGTCCAGCCACTCCCCCGCGGGCACCCGGTCTGACTTGGCCGCCGGCCGGCCGTTGACGAGCACCGACCCGTCGCCGATCAGCTCGGCCGCCTTGGCCCGGGACAGCCCGAACAAACGGGCCAGTGCGGAGTCCAGGCGCTCGCCATCCAGCCCTTCGGGAACGGGCACCCGCCGCTGGCCGGATGAGGTCATCCGCCGCCGCCCGAGGTATGCCGGGTCCCGTCCAGCCGGCGTCCCTGCGCCGCAAGCAGGACCATGAGCACGGCGCCGCAGGTGATCGCCGAGTCGGCGAGGTTGAACACCGGCCAGTGCGGCAGCTGGATCCAGTCCACCACCCATCCGCGCAGCGGCCCGGGAGAGCGGAAGATCCGGTCGGTCAGATTACCCGTCGCCCCGCCGAGAAGCAGACCCAGCGCTATCGCCCAGGGCAGGCTGCGTATCTGGCGCGACGTGCGGACGATGAAAATGATCACGCCAACGGCGATCGCGGTGAACACGATCGTCGTCGACGCCCCGCCGATGCCGAAGGCGGCCCCCGGATTGCGTGACTCGCAGAGCGTCAGCACCCCGCCGAGCAGCCGGATCGGCGGTGGGGACGGCACCACGTTGCCGTTCAGGCAGTCCCGGCCAGACAGCGTGGCGACCACGATCACCTTCGAGACGATGTCCAGGACGAGGACCAGGAACGCGACGCCGAGCACAACGCGCAGCTTGGAGGTTCTCCGCCGTGGGGTATCCAGCCGCAGCGCATCCAGCCGCGAAGCATCGATCCGTGGCGGGTCCATCGGCGGCTCCTCGGCCGGACGGTCCGGCGGCGCCGGATCCGTCCCGGGACCGTCGGGCTGCGGGCTTGTCAGCCTCGGCACCGCCGACCCCGGTGCGCCGGGCTGCTCTGGCGGCCGGTCGGGCCCGCCGGCCGCGGAGCCGGTCAGCGGCGCTCCTCGCGCTGCTTGCAGGACACACACAGTACTGCGCGCGGAAATGCCTGCAGCCGCGCCTTGCCGATCGGCTCACCGCACGATTCGCAGGTGCCGTAGGTACCTGCGTCGATCCTGGCGATGGCCTGCTCGGTCTGGACCAGGAGCTCGCGCGCGTTGTGGGTG
>JASHOI010000680.1 GCA_030041195.1 Streptosporangiaceae bacterium
GGCATCGGCTTCACCTGGGAACATGATGCCCACCTCTACTTCAAGCGCGCCGCATCCTCCGAGTTGCTGCTCGGCGACCCGGCCTATCACCGCGAGCAGCTCGTGGCGCGGATCGGCATTTGACCAGAAGGCAAGCGCCGGCCTGACCACCTCAGGTCGACTCATGGGCTGGGCCTGCCAAAGTCGTGACCCAGAACCGGCTTGCCCACTACAAGTGCCCGAAGTCGGTGGACTTCACCCCCGAGCTGCCCCGGCAGGACAACGGAAAGATCTACAAGCGGCTGCTCCGCGAGCAGTACCGCCAGCGCGGTTCCGGCAGTTGCAGCAGCCGGTGCAACATCGTCGGCACCATGTGCGTATGCGTGACCCGGTGCTGCTCGATCAGCGCCAGGGCCTTGCTCAATGTCGAATCTCGGCATGATGACGACCGCGGCGCCGGTAGTGAGGGGCCCATGCAGGGACATGTTGTTGATCACGCTGTGGTACAGCGGGCCGGTGCATAGGTGGACATCCTGGCCCGGCCGGTGCTCGGCGATGATGCCGCGGCCTCGGCCGGGTGACGAGCAGCCCGCCGCGATAGCGAAGGCGACCAGCTTGGGTACACCATATCCCGTATACAGAATACGGTAAAGGATCACTAATGGCCGACGGGCGTCAAGCGCGGAGCAGCCGTCGGCGGAGTGTGGCATCGAGCCGCCGGGTCGCCTTAACCCGGCGCGCGGCCTGTCCGATAACCGAGTTATGTCAGGCCAGCGGTAATTCGGCGGCCAGAAATTTGGCACCATAGACGCATGTTCACTGGCGCCCGCTCCCGAGGCCGCGACGCGCGGTGGCCCGGCAGCGGCCCGCGCGGTCGGCTGGCCGGGCCATGACCGACGGATGGCCGCGCGGGAGTGTCCTGGCGGCGCCGACCGAGCACACCGGCACTCTCGTCACCGGGCGGACCGCGCTGAGTCCTCTTCCTGGCGCCCGTGATCCGAAGCTCGCCGAGCGCATCGCCTCCGCGATCGAGACCGACATCCTCAAGGCCGGGTGGCCCGTCGGCAGGCTGGTCGGCTCGGAGGAGCAGCTCATCGCGCGCTACGGAGTGGGCCGCGCGGTTATCCGAGAAGCGGTCCGGCTGGCCGAGCATCATCAGATCGTCCGGCCGCGGCGCGGCCGGGGCGGTGGCCTGGTCGTCGTGGCCCCGGACCTGTCCGCGGTGACCGAGTCGCTGGCGATCTTCCTGGAGTATGCCCGGGCCGATATGGACGACCTGCTCGAGGCCCGCGCAGTGCTCGAGTCCTTCTCAGCTGCCACCGCAGCCGCCGCCAGCCTCGCCGCCGCGCAACTGAGCGAGGCGCGGCAGGCCGCGGAGCGCTGGCCGGACTGCGCGGCTCCGGAGGCCAGGCGGTTCCATGAGATGGTCGCGGGCCTAACTGGGAACGCCGCTCTGTCGTTGTTCATCGCCGCGATCGCCAGCCTGAGCGACCGGCTCGGGGAGCCCACGCCACCGCCTGCCGGACAAGGCCAGCTGGCGAACCGGAAAAGGCACGCGGCGATCGCGGCCGCCCTGGGCACCGGCGACGCCGACCAGGCCGCGGGCCAGATGCAGGCTGACATGGCGTTCCTCCGCCAGGTGACCCGCAGTCGCGTGACCGTGCACGGCTCGTCCGCAGTCCCGGAGAGCGGCCCGGCCCGGCCTCAGCGTCCGACGGACCTGGTCGTCGCCCGGATCCGGCGCGAGATCATCGACCGCGGCTGGCCGGTCGGGGAGAGCCTAGGATTCGAGGCCGACCTCATGGAGCGCTACGGCATAGGCCGTGCGCAGTTCCGCGAGGCGGCCCGGATCCTGGAGAACCACTCCGTGGTGCGGATGCAGCGGGGCGCGGCCGGCGGGATGGTCATCGCGGCTCCCGACGGCCGGGCGATCGTCCGCGCGGTCTCGCTGTACCTGACCTACCAGGGCATCAACACCGCCTGCATACGGGACCTGCGGGCCCAGCTTGAGGAAGCGACTGTCAAGCTCGCCATCGAGCGGCTCACTCCGGGCGGCGTGCTGCGGCTGGAAGGCGTACTCGAGCAAGAGCGCACCTGGCCCGATGAGGACTTTCCCGCTGTCTCGCATGACCTGCACGCGGTCATCGCCGAGCTCAGCGGAAACCTCACTCTCGGTTTGCTCCAGTCGATCGCAATGCAGCTCACAGCTGAGCGGCTGCACTCGGGCGACCCGCATCGCGTAACGGAGCCGCCCGAGGCCGTACGACGTGCGCATCAGGCGATCGTGCAGGCCATCGTGACCAGGGACGTGCCGCGTGCACTGCGGCGGATGCGTAAGCACCTCGGCGCCATAGCCCGCTGGACGATCGAGAGCCCCGCCTCCCGCGGTTAGCTTTCCGGCTTCCCGCGGTCGCTGGTGATCTCCGTATGAAGGGGTTGACCCCCGTTCGGAGCCGCTTATATCGTCTACTCAGTAGCCTATTTAACGCTTCAGCCGGATACGTCCGACAGGCTACCTCAGCCCTGGAATGTGGAGCGGTACGTGACCGGACACAGGAGTTCACCTGCGGCGTCGCAGCGGGTCAACGGCCTCGGGCGCGAGACCGGCCAAGCGCAGGCGGGCTACGACACGCTCCGGGTGCGTGACGAAGGCCCGCTGTGCCGGATCACGCTGGACCGTCCTGGCAAGGGCAATTCGCTGAACCCCCACGTGCTGGACGAGATCGATTCGGTGCTCGCGTCCGTCGCCGCGAATCGCGCCGTGAAGGTCGTGATCCTGTCCGGTGCCGGGCGCGGCTTCTGCGCCGGGCACGAGCTGGGTCGCGATCGCGGGCCGGATGATGTGATGTCGGTCCTTGAGCGGATGCAACGGACCTTCGCCACGCTCGAGCGCATCTGGTCGCTGCCACGGCCGGTGATCGCCAGCGTCCACGGGTACTGCATCGGCGCGGGGACTCAGCTGGCGGCAGTCTGCGACCTGATCGCGGTTAGCTCCGATGTCGAGATAGGCCTGCCCAGGCTGCCCATGGGCGCGGGTCTTACGCCGCCGCTGCTGGCCCTGTCAGTCGGGGTGCGGCGGGCCAGGCAGCTCGCCTATGACATCGGCTCGGCCATCGACGGCCCGACCGCGGTGAGCTGGGGCTGGGCAAATACGTGCAGCGCCCCCGATCAGCTTGACGCCGATGTGACGGCACTCGCCCTGCGCATCTCCCGCTCGCCGCTGGCGGTGCTGGCTGGGCAGAAGGCCGCCCTGAACAGAGTCGCGGACCTGCAGGGATTCTGGCAGATGGCGACGACGGGTATCGAGACGGACGCGCTGCACCACTTCGCGCGGACTGGTGCGCCGACCAAGCGGGCCATTCGCGAGCTGGGCATCAAGGGCGCGCTGGCAGCGTTCGAGCAAGGCGAGCTAGGCGGCGCGTGATGATGGCGCGACCCGCCGGCCAGGATCCCGCGCTGGCGGCTGAGCCGGCCATCGGCGCCAGCCTGCGACCTCAGGACCCCGTGCTCAGCGTGGACGGGCTGCGGTTGGCCATCGGCGGTGTCACCCTGCTGAGTGACGTCAGCCTGAGTGTCGGCCGCGGCGAGATGGTCGGCCTGGTGGGCGAGAGCGGCAGCGGCAAGACTTTGACCGGGCTGAGCATTCTCGGCCTGCTGCCGCGGGGCGCCACGCTGTCGGGCCGGGTCGAGGTCGCCGGCACCGACATGACATCCGCCAGGCCAGACGTGCTGCGCCAGATGCGAGGCGCCCAGGTCAGCGTGATCTTCCAGGAGCCGCGGTCCTCGCTCAACGCGGCCCTGCCGGTCGGCCGTCAGATTGTCGACGTCATGCGCGCGCACCTGCCGGTCAGCCGGCGCGAGGCGGTCACGGCGGCGCTGTCGCTGCTGAGCCAGGTCGGCCTGCCCAGCCCGCGGCAGTGCTTCGGTGCCTACCCACACGAGCTGTCCGGCGGCATGTGCCAACGGGTGATGATTGCCATGGCGCTCTCCTGCGGGCCGAGCCTGCTGATCGCCGACGAGCCGACGACCGCGCTGGACGTTACCGTGCAGGCTCAGATCATCACACTGCTGCGCTCGATTGCCGACGAGCGCGGCCTCTCGGTGCTCCTGATCACCCACAATCTCGCCGTCGTCACCCAGGTCTGCGACCGGGTCGTCACGATGTACTGCGGTCAGGTCGTCAACGCCGACACCACGGCCGGCGTCCTGAGCGCGCCGAGCCACCCGTACACGTGGGCTCTGCTGGAAGCAGGGCGCCTGCGGCTCGGCGCCGACGGGACGGCGGCACATGCCGAGCTCGCGGGCTTGCCCGCCAGCCCGGCCAGGCCACCGCAAGGCTGCCGCTTCCATCCACGCTGCCCGTTCGCCGAGCCTGCCTGCGCGACCACCGCACCCGAGCTGAACCCGGCCGGCGAGGGCCAGACCCGGTGCCTGCGCCGCGACGAGCTAAGGCTGGGAGGGGGTCAGTCGTGACCACCAGGCCAGCCGTGCCGCGATCCGGTCAGTCGGCAACGGCCGTCCAGGTCCGGCAGCTGCGGATCAGCTACGGCAACGGCCACCGGGCGCTGACCGCCGTCGACGACGTAAGCTTCCAGGTACAGGCCGGCGAGACAGTCGCAGTGATCGGCGAGTCGGGCTCGGGCAAGTCCACACTGCTCAAGGCGATGGCCGGACTGGTTCCGCCCTCGGCCGGCCAGGTGGAGATCGTGTCGGGCGAGACCGGCGGCCGGCGGGTCCAGATGGTCTTTCAGGATCCCGATCTGGCCCTCGACCCGCGGCAGCCAGTCTGGAAGAGCATCGCTGAGCCGCTGGCACCCACCCGGCTGGCGCTACCCGGCCAGCTCCGGGAGAGCGCGCTCGCGCTGCTGCTCGAGGTCGGGTTGGGCGCGGAGGTCGCGGACCGCAAGCCACACCAGCTATCCGGCGGGCAGCGGCAGCGCGTGACGATCGCGCGGGCCGTGGCCGCGCGCCCGTCCGTGGTCCTGCTGGACGAGCCGTTGTCGGCCCAGGATGTCTCGCTGCAGGCCAGCGTGCTGCGGCTGCTGCGCACCATCCAGGGGCAACACGGGCTTACCTACGTCATGGTGTCGCACGACATCGCCGCGCTCGGCCAGCTCGCCGACCGGGTCGGTGTCATGTACGCGGCCCGGCTGGTCGAGATCGGACCGGCTGCGGAGGTGTTCAGCCAGCCGCGGCACCCCTATACGAAGGCACTAATCGGCTCGGTGCCGCAGGTGGGCGACGCCGGTCGCCCCATGGTTCTCCAGGGCGAGCCGCCTGACCTGCGGAACCCGCCCACCGGCTGCCGCTTCCGCACCCGTTGCGCGTTCGCCATCGACGTGTGCGCTGCTCAGGTACCAGAACTGGGAGACAGCGCCGGGGGATCTGCGCACGAAGTTGCCTGTCATCGCTGGCAGGAGATTGCCGCCGACTCGCACTCGCGGCTGGCCCCGGACGCGGGCCAGACCGCAGCCCGATCGCCTGGCGAGCAGCCAGAGATCACCCAGCCCGGCCCGCAGCCACGAGCAGCTGAGCCTGCTCATGGTGATCGCGACCCGGCCGGACCGTCTGCGCGCAGATAACCCGCGGGCGGTCGGGGACGGGACAGACAGGAGCGAAACGTGTTGAGAACCCCATCATGCCGGCGGCGCAGATTCGGATCGTCGCCAGGTACGACCGCATCGTCAGCGTCGCGGCGCCCGTTCCTGCGCACGGCTTTGCTGGTCACCGTCCCGCTGGCGCTGCTCCTCGCGGCCTGCAGCGGAT
Source organism: Streptosporangiaceae bacterium (assembly GCA_030041195.1). The sequence continues at coordinate 5,746 of JASHOI010000680.1, forward strand.
CCTCGCCGTCCTCTACCAAGAGCACCTCGGAGAGCGGGGCGACGCTGACTGCCGCCACGCCTCAGGGGCCGAACTCGTTCGACCCATGCGCGAACGGCGGCGGCGCCTCGATCCCGTTCCTCGACCTGCTGTATGTGCCGCTGATCTACGCGGTGCCCTCGACCAACGAGCTGGTGCCAGGGCTCGCCTCGTCTTGGGGCTTCACCGGGGCCAACAAACTCACGTTTGTCGTGCATATCAAGCCGGGTTACAAGTTCCAGGACGGCACGCCAGTGACGGCGCAGGCGGCGATGGACAGCATCAACTACTGCCTGGCCGAGAAGGTCCAGACCCTGCCGACGCTCAAGAGCATGACAGTGGCGGGAGCTGACACGCTCGAGTTCCATCTGACGGCCCAGACTTCCTCGCTGCCGGCCGAGCTGTCGCAGGAGCTCGGCATGCTCATCTCGCCCAAGGCCATTAAGAAATACGGCGTCAAGAGCCTGGGCGCGCACCCGGTTGGAGCGGGCCCGTTCACGCTGACCGGCTATGTGCCCAACAGCTCGGTCGACTTCACCCGTTGGGCGGGCTATAAGGCGGCCGGACAGCCGGTCGGCAAGGTCGGCAAGATCAACATTCAGATCATTACCGACCAGACGTCGCTTGCCAGTGCGCTGACGAGCGGCACAGTGGACTACGCCTTCGCTGTAGACCCATCCATCGTTCCGTCCCTCAAAGGGGACAGCAGCCTGCACGTCCACATCAACACCGGGGCGCTCGCCGTAACGGCGATGTTCATTAACCTGAACGTGGCGCCGATGAACAACGTGAAGGTGCGGCTCGCCCTGGAGTACGCGCTCAACCGGACCGCCCTGTCTAAGGCCGCTTCCGACAACGTGGTCACCGCCCCGGCTTACTCCGTCTACCCGCCCGACAGTCCTTACTACGACTCGACCATGGCCAAAGCCTGGCCTTACGACCCGGCCAAGGCCAAGCAGCTGCTGGCCCAGGCAGGCTACCCGCATGGCATCACGATCAACGGCGCCCTGTCCATCGCGTCACCGCCCTTCGAGGAGGACGCGGTCATCGCGGCCGCGGAGTGGAAGCAGGTCGGCATCACCGTCAACTTCGATCAGGACCAGGCGGCCCAGGCCCTGCAGCAGTTCGGCCTGGCCAAAGGCGGCCCGATGTTCAGCGTCGGCTGGGACGGCACGGTAACGCCGCTGGCCACGTACTACGGACTGTTCTCGCAGACAGCCTCCGCTAATCCAGGCCACGTCGCCAACGCCACCATCGAGTCGGATCTGGCCAAGTTCAACAGCACCTACTCCACCTCAGGCACCCTCGCCCTCGAGCGGAGCATGGACGCGGTGATCAAGGCGAATGCGCTGTGGATCCCGCTCTGGTACAACCCGTTCCCGGAGATCTACAGCAGCAAGGTGTCCGGCGCCATGCAGGCCACCGCGCTCATCAACGAGCCCGACCTGGACTACCTCTCGGTGAGCTCATGACCGTGGCAGAGGGCTCACCCGCCGGGCCGGAGGCGGACCGCGTGGTCGCGGTCGCCGCCGGCCCGGTGCCGGCAGGGTCAAGCCTCGGACCACCTGGCCGGTCGTGGCGAATCGGATCGGATTCGCTGCGGCGGCTGGCCCTGCGCCGTGTCCTGCTGGCGATCCCGACACTCATCCTGGCCAGCATTTTCATCTTCGTGCTGATCAGGCTGGTGCCGGGTGGCCCCGCCATCGGCATACTCGGCATCCACGCCTCGCCCGCGGCGATCGCCTCGCTCAATCACGAGCTTGGCCTCGATCAGCCGCTGGTGAGCCAGTACCTGCACTGGTTTGGCCAGGCGGTGCGCGGCAACCTGGGCCAGTCCCTGCAGACCCAGGAGCCGGTCACGCACATGGTGGCGCAGAGCTTCCCGGTCAGTGCCGAACTCGTCTTCCTCGCTCTGCTTTTCACCGTGGTCGTCGCCATCCCGGTCGGCGTACTGGCGGCGCAGCATGCCGGCTCCCGCCTGGACCGGGTTCTCAGCACGGTGTCCGGCGGTGGCCTGGCCATCCCCGACTTCTTCCTGGCCATCATCCTGATCGCCATCTTCGGCATCGCCGCGCGCCTGCTCCCCGAGCTCGGCTTCGTGCCCTTCACCCAGGACCCCGCGGGCAACCTGCAGCACATGATCCTGCCGGCGCTGTCCATGGGCCTGGGCGGTAGCGCTGTCGTCGTCCGGCAGGTGCGCGCGGCGATGGTCGACTCCCTGGCCAGCGGCTCCGTCCGCACCGCCAGGGCCATGGGCCTGCCCGAGCGGCAGGTCGTCTGGCGTTACGCGCTGCGCCCCGCGCTGCCGACCATCGTCAACGTCTACGGGCTCGTCATCATCGGCATGTTCGGCGCCACCCTCATCATCGAGGAAGTCTTCGTGCTGCCGGGCATGGGCAACGCGCTGATCAACGCGATCGGCGTGCGGGACTACACCTTCGTCGAGGGCGTCACTATGGTCTACGTCGCGCTGGTCGTGGTCATCAACCTCCTGGTCGACCTGACCGCCGCGATGGTCAGTCCCGCAGTTACGGAGCAGTGATGGCCGCCATCCTGCACGAGCCCCAGCCCGCGGTCCCGCCGCCCCCCGCTGCACCTGGACCGACGGCCAGCCGTCGGCATCGGTGGCCGCTCCCGGTCGGACTGGTCATCAGCATCACCGTGCTCGCCCTCTTGCTCCTCGCGGCGCTGCTAGCACCGGTCATCGCCCCGGACAATCCGCTGGCCCAGAACCTGAGCCACACCAAGGCCGGACCCAGCCTGGCCCACCTGCTAGGCACCGACTACTACGGGCGGGACGTGCTGAGCCGCCTGATCTATGGTGGCCGCTCGGCCTTCCTCGGCGTGGCCATCAGCCTGGGGGTGGGGCTCGTGCTCGGCGTCCCCTGGGGTCTGGCCGCCGGGTACTGGCCGCGCTGGACCGGAGCCATCCTGATGCGACTGGCCGATGCCCTGCTCGCGTTCCCGGCCCTGGTGCTCGCCGTCGTCATTACCGGCGTCCTCGGTCCCAATCTGTACACATCGATGACGTCGGTCGGCGTTGTCTTCGCACCGGTCTTCGCGCGGCTGACCCGAGTCGGGGCGATGGAGGTCAGGCAGCGCGAGTTCGTCCTGGCGGCGCGCCTGTCTGGCTGTAACCGCCGGGTCATCCTGCTGCGGCACGTGGTCCCGGCCGTGCTCGGGCCGGTCGTCGTGCAGGCGACGATCTTCGCCGGGCTGGCCTTCATCATCGAGGGCGGCCTGAGCTTCCTGGGTCTCGGCGTGCAGCCGCCCGCGCCCAGTTGGGGCGGCGACCTGGCCCTGGCGTACCAGTACATCCTCAGTTCACCCGGCCAGGTCATCCCGCCTGGAGCGCTGATCGCGATCGTCGTGCTGTGCGTGTACCGCATCGGCGACGCGCTGCGGGCCCGGCTCGTCGTGGACAATTCCACCGAGCCCGCTCCGGAGACCGCCGGGATCATAACGTGACTCAGACCCAGGCGGGAGTCCGCGTAGCCCGGCGCCACAGGAAGGCCGACCCCCGATGACAACATTGCATGCCCCTGAGATCGACTATGGCGAGGAGGCGGACCAGGTCAGAGCCGAGGTGCGGCACTGGCTGAGTCGGAACGTACCGGACCGCCTGCTGGGGGTCACCGCGCCGCGGCGGCCCGAAGGACAGCTAGCCGCAGACCTAAGCGACTGGAGCGACCAGCTCGCCGACGCGCGCCTGATCTGCGTCGGCTGGCCGGAGCAGTACGGCGGCCGAGGCTGGTCGGCGGTGCAGATCGCGGTCATGCAAGAGGAGTTCGCCAGAGCCAGGGTGCCCCGGATGACTAGAGGGATGGGTGAGGGGCTGGTCGGCCCGTCGATCATCGTGCATGGCACCGACGAGCAGCGCGCCTACTTCCTGCCGCGAATCATCTCCGGCACCGACAAGTACTGCCAGGGATTCTCCGAGCCGGGAGCAGGCTCGGACCTGGCCGGCCTGATCACCAAGGGCGAGGTGGACGGGGACGCGCTCGTCGTCACCGGACAGAAGGTGTGGACATCCTGGTACTGGGACGCCACGATGCTCTTCTGCCTGTGCCGGACCGATCCCTCGCAGCCTCGGCACGCCGGGATTTCCTACGCTCTCATCCCCCTCAGGCAGGCCGACGGCAGCGCGAACGGCGTGGAATTCCGGCCGATCCGCCAGCTGACCGGCCAGTCTCACTTCGCCGAGACGTTCCTGACCGGCGCCAGGGCACCCATGTTCAACGTGATCGGCGGCCTGAACAACGGCTGGCGCGTCGCGATGACCACGCTCGGCAACGAGCGAGGCGGACGGGCCGCGGCCCGGCAGGCCACGTTCGAGGACCGGTTCTGGCAGCTTGTCGAGCAGGCCCGCCAGCGCGGCATCACCTCCGATCCGATCGTCCGCCAGCAGCTCGCCGAGGCGTACACCTGCACACAAATCCTCCGTTTCCAGAACCTGCAGCTGATGACCGCGCTCAGCCGTGGACGTAGCCCGGGCACCGCGGGCAACGGATCTCTGCAGAAGGTGCTCTGGTCAGAATCCCAGCAGCGGATGGCCGCCCGCGCCATGAACCTGCTGGGCCCGCAGTCGCTGATCGTCGATGACGACTACAAGCTGAGCGACTGGCAGCAGGCCTTCCTCACCACCAGGTCCGACACCATCTGGGGCGGCACCGCAGAGATTCAGCGCAACATCCTGGCGGAGCGGGTGCTGGGGCTGCCCCGCGAGCCACGGCCCGAGACATGACGGAAAGTGCGGGCCAGGCAGCGCTGAGCCGCCTGCGCGTCCTTGACCTCAGCAGCGGGGTCGCGGGGCAGTACTGCGGCAAGCTGCTCGCCGCCTACGGGGCCGACTGCATCCTGGCCGAACCGCCGGCCGGCTCGCCGACCCGGCACCTGTTCCCGGTCGCCGCCGGCGGGTCAGCGTCGCTGCGGTCATCTGCCTTCCGGCACCTCAACCAGGGCAAGTCAGCCGTCGTAGTGACGGAGGCTAACGACCAGCTCAGGGAGCTGGCCAGCCTGGCCGACGTCATCATCCGGGACGAGACATCGCCCCTGCCTGGGGCGATCACGGCCACCACGGTCGAGTGCGTGATCAGCGAGTTCCCCGCGACCGGGCCGTATGCGGGCTGGCAGGGCAACGAGATGATCCACCAGGCGCTGGCCGGGGCGATGTACATGACTGGCTGGCCAGACCGCCAGCCGCTCTACGGAACGGGTTATCGCGGCTATTACGCCTGCGGGACCACGGCCTTCGTCAGCATCCTGGCCGCCTTGCACGAGCGCCGCCGGTCCGGACTCGGCCAGACCGTCTCCGCCTCGGTCTTCGGCGCCAACGCGGCGATCGCGCAGAACCTGGTCAGCCAGTACAGCTACAACCGAAGCTACGAGAGCCGCCGCCAGTATCCCGGCTTCCTCGCGCTGCTGCGCTGCCGCGATCACTGGATGGTGCTATTCGCCATCCGGCACTGGGAACAGCTATGCGCTGCCTTCGGCCTGGAGCACCTGCTCACCGACCCCCGGCTCGCTACGCAGGCCTCCCGGCTGAAGCACTGGGACGTCGTCGTGGACCAGATGCGGGCCCAGGCCGCGGAGATGAGGGCAGCCGACCTGGTCGCCGCGCTGCAGCGAGGCAGGATCAGCGCCGAGGTAATCGTCCCCCTGAGCGGCCTCATCACCTCGCCCCAGTGGCAGGCCAGGCGGCTGCTGCGGCAGGCCAGCAGACCGGACGGGCGGACGGAATCAGCGCTAGCGGCGCCATTCGCGGTCGGTGACACGCCTTACTGCGGGGTGCAGTCGAGCCCGCCGCTGCGCCGCGGCGGCGCCGCGAGCCGTCAGGTTCGCGTCATCACGCAGCGATGGCGGCGGGCACGTCCGGCCGAAGATGCCAGCCAGGTTCCCACGGCAGCCACGCCGGGTGGCAGCAGCCTGACCGGCCTGCGCGTCCTCGACCTGACCACAGCCTGGGCAGGCCCGCTCGCCGCGCGGGGACTGGCCCACCTCGGCGCCGAGGTCATCAAGATCGACGCCCCCAGCCACATGGACTCCTGGCGTGGCGCGATCGAGGACGGCGCCGCCCGGTTTTACCCCAACGGGCAGCCGGGCCGCCAGCCGTGGAACCGGTCCGTGCTGTTCAACACCCAGGGCCAGGGGAAGCTGTCCTTCGGACTCGACCTCAAGCAGCCAGGCGCTCGCGACGTCATGCTCCGGCTGGCTGCGAAGTCCGACATCCTGATCTCCAACTTCACCCCGGGCGTCCTGGACCGCCTCGGCATCGGCTACCCCGATCTCAGCGCCGTCAACCGGGGGATCATCGTCGTCGAGATGCCGGCGTTCGGCCCTGGCGGCCCGGACAGCTCACACCAGGGCATGGGCAAGACAATGGAAGCCGCCTCCGGCATGGCCACCCTGATGGGCTATGGCGACGGCTCGCCGGTGCTGACCGGACCCGCCTACCTCGACCCGATCGGGGGCCTGACCGCGGTCGCGGCCACGCTGACCGCGCTGCACCGCCGGGACATCACGGGGCGCGGCTGCCGGGTCGAGGTGCCGCAGACCGAAGCCGGGCTGCACTGGATCGGCGAGCAGGTCCTCCAGCAGGCCGACGCGGGCGATTCGTGGCGGCCCGACGGCAACACAGTCGGGTACGCGGCGCCGCATGACGCCTACCCTTGCCGCGGCACCGACGAGTGGATCGCGATCGCCGTGGTCACGACCCAGCACTGGCAGGCCCTGTGCCGGGAGATGGGCCGCGGCGACCTGGCCGGCTCCGCGCGCTACGCCACGCTGGCCGGCCGACAGCGGGCCCGGCGGAATCTTGGCGAGACCATCAGCGCCTGGACCCGGCAGTTCGGCAAGCATGACCTGGCCACCCGCCTGCAGCGCGTCGGCGTGCCGGCCGCGCCGGTCAACAACGGGTCGGACGTGGCCGCTGACCTAGAGCTCCTCCGCAGCGGCTTCATCCGCAAGCTGACGCACCCGGCGGCCGGTACCCACGCCTACCCGAGCCTGGCCTACGACCTGGCCCGTACACCCGGCGGAATAACCCACCCCGCTCCGCTCTTCGGCCAGCACAACGACTACGTCCTGCGCGAAGTCCTTGGCCTACCCGAAGCCGAGGTCGAGGAACTGAACGCGACCGGCGCCGTCACGGGAGGGCCAGTCGTCCCAGGAACGGCCGCCGCGCAACAAACCGCCGCCCCGCCAGCGCCCCGTTTGAATCCTCATGGTCTTTCGGGCCATAAGCCAGCATCAGCGAGCAGAGGAGCACCATGACCGTCGCACTGCTTGACTACGAGACCATCATCGTCCAGGTCGACCAAGCGGTCGCCACCATCACCCTCAACCGCCCCGAGCAGCTCAACGCCTGGGACTGGCAGATGCACCGCGAGCTGCGCACCGCATACGCCGCTCTCGATGACAGCGATGAGGTCCGCGCCATCGTGCTGACCGGCGCAGGCCGGGCGTTCTGCGCCGGGGCCGCCCTGGCCCCGAAAGGGGAGACGTTCGACGGGTCGCGCAACCCCACGGCCTGGGACGAGCGGTACCCAGGGCCAGCCAGGGAGGCCGCCGAGCTGGACACGCCGGTGATCGCAGCAATCAACGGGCACGCGGTTGGCGCAGGCATCACCATGGCAGTGGCCTGTGACATCCGCATCGCCGCCGAGGACGCGAAGATCGGCTTTGTCTTCAACCGGCGCGGCGTCATCCCCGACGCCGACCTGCTCTGGTATCTGCCCCGGATGATTGGCTACGCCACGGCAATGGACCTGCTACTGACCGGACGCATCTTCAGCGGCCGGGAGGCGGCCGAGGTCGGCCTTGTGTCCCGGGCCGTGCCCGCCCAGAACGTGCTCGCCACCGCCACCGAGCTGGCGAGGGACATCGCCGCCAACGTGGCACCTGCCTCCGCAGCGATCACCAAGCACGTCGCCCGCCAGTTCCTGGAGGAAACCGACCGCAAGGCCGCGCTCGAGCGCGAGCGCGTGCTGTTCCGCTGGGCAGGCCAGCAGCCCGACGCGCGCGAGGGTGTCGAGGCATTCCTCCAGCGCCGTCCCCCACAGTGGCAGCTGTCCAAGCACACCCAGCCGCCGCAGGCCGGGCCCGCGTGACGCCGGAGACACAGATGCGACTAAGCGCAAGCATCGGCAAGTCCGAACCGGCTGCGATCCGCCAGCGTGCACAGGAACTAGAAAACGCCGGCGTCGACATCATCTGGGTCGCCGAGCTCTACGGCTTTGATGCGGTCAGCCTCATGGGCTTCCTCGCCGCAGTCACCGACCGCGTGCAGATCGGCTCGTCTATCCTGCCGTTCTACTCGCGCAGCCCAGCGCTGCTTGCCATGTCCGCCGCCGGCGTCGACGCCCTGTCCGACGGACGGTGTGTGCTGGGCATCGGCGCATCCGGACCACAGGTCATCGAGGGCTTCCACGGCGTGCCCTTCGACGCTCCCGTCGGCCGGGTCGAAGAGGTCATCAGCATCTGCCGTACAGTTTGGCGACGCGAGCCGCTGTCCCACGACGGACGGCACTATCAGATCCCGCTGCCACCAGGCCAGGGCCTCGGCCTCGGCAAACCCCTCAAGCTCATCGACCACCCCGTCCGCCCGGCCATCCCCGTTTACGTCGCTGGGACCGGTCCGAGGAACGTCGCCAGCGCCGCCCGCATCGCCGACGGCTGGATCCCGATCTTCTTCTGGCCCGAGCGCGCCGGCCAGGTCTGGGGCGAGCCCCTGGCCCGCGGCCTGGCCGCGCGCGACCCGTCACTCCCGCCACTGGAAATCGTCGCCAGCGTGACCGTCGCCATCACCGACGACACCGACCAGGCCCAGCAGATCCGCGACTCAACCCGGCCCCAGCTAGCGCTATACATCGGCGGGATGGGCGCGCGCGACATGAACTTCTACAACGACCTCGCCTGCCGGTACGGGCTGGAAGGACCAGCCCGCCAGATCCAGGATCTGTATCTGTCCGGCCAGCGCGACGAAGCCGCCCGCGCTGTCCCCGCCGAGCTGATCGAGGGAACCACCATCGTGGGCCCGCCCGGGCTGGTGCGCGAGCGCCTGTCCGCCTATCGCCAGGCCGGCGTCACGGTACTTAACCTCCGGCCCGCCGGCCCCGATCCGGCCCGCCCCATCGGCCAGGTCCGGGACCTGCTCGACTCGGCAGAATAGAGGTCGTCATGCTGTTTGCCGTGACCGACGAGCAGAACCTCCTGCGCCAGTCAGTCCGGGACTTCCTCACCGCGACGTCACCGATGACCGAGATTAGACGGCTCATGCAGACCAGGCTCGGATACGATCCCGCCGTCTGGGCGCAGCTCGCCGGCAGCCTCGGTCTCACCGGGCTCACCATTCCCGTCGAGTACGGCGGGACCGGCGGGAGCTTCGCCGAGCTGGCGATCGTCTGCGAGGAGATGGGACGGGCACTGTACTGCGGGCCCTACCTAGCCAGTGCGGCCCTGGCCGCCAGCGCCATCCTTACCTCGGCCACGCCGGAACGCAAACAAGAACTCCTGCCCGCCATCGCCGCAGGCGAAATCATCGCCACGCTCGCCGTCGCCGAAGACGACGGCCGTTTCGAGCCCACGGCCATCAGCCTCCAGGCGCGCCCGGCCGGAGACAACTACCAGCTGCGCGGGCACAAGTCCTTCGTCCTCGACGGAGCGCTCGCCGACCTCATAATCGTCGCGGGCCAGCTGGACAGTGAACTCGCGCTCTTCACCGTCGATGCCGCTGCGCCCGGTCTCGGCCGGACTCCGCTGCCAGCCCTCGACATGACCCGCAAGCTAGCCAGGCTCGAATTCGACGACGTCGAAGCCCGACTGCTCAGCCCGCCTGGGCCAGCCGCTGAAGCCCTCGCCCGGACCCTCGACCTGGCCGTTATCGCGCTCGCAGCCGAACAGGTCGGCGGCGCCCAGCGCTGCCTGGACATGAGCGTCGAGTACGCCAAGACCCGGTTCCAGTTCGGTCGGCCGATCGGCTCGTTCCAGGCAATCAAGCACAAGTGCGCCGACATGCTGCTCGATGTCGAGTCAGCCCGGTCCGCCGCGTACTTCGCGGCCTGGGCGGCGGCCGATGATTCCGCCGAGCTGCCCGCCGTCGCGAGCCTGGCCAAGGCCTACTGCTCCGAGGCCTTCTTCCGGACGGCTGGGCAGAACATACAGATCCACGGCGGGATCGGCTTCACCTGGGAACACGACGCGCACCTCTACTTTAAGCGCGCGAAGTCTGGCGAGCTTCTCCTCGGCGACCCCGTCTACCACCGAGAACAGCTCGTCCAGCGGATCGGCGTGTGACCGGCGGGAGTCGGCCATGGCCGCGCAGGCGGTTTTGCTGCATGAACTGGCCCGGGCACGTATCAAACGTGGCTTCTGCGGAATTGGTCAGGCGCGGCCGGAACGGGGAACCTGGGCGAGGATGTCTTGATGGCCAGGGGGTGAGGCTCGCCTGTGAGGGCGGCGAGCGCTGTTGCGATTTCCGGGAGACCGGCGCGGACGTAGGTAGCCATGGCACGTCCCCCGCGGCCGTGGTCCTCGTGTCCCGCATAGGCGTGCGCGACGGCGAAACCGAAGTGCCGCTCGACCCAGGTGAGCCCCGGTTCACCGCCCACGATGACGGTGGCCCGCAGTCGGAATGCCGGTCAGTTGGTGCATCCTCAGCGGCATGACGAGATACGTGATCCAAGGACCGTTAACGTATGAGCTGGCGCTGAAGGATTCTCCGATCCGGCGGTTTTTCGACGACCGGCTTACTCCCGGCCTGAAGGACGCCCAGGCCGCATACCGCGCCGACATCGGTCCGCTGCTGATCCATGGTGTGCCCCGCGAGGCCGCCGACGCGGGCACGATCGGGACAGCGGCCGACTGGATGCTGCGCTTCCTGATGCATCCAAACCCGTCGCTGGCCTTGCCGCGCGGGGCGCCTCGCTCTGCGGAATGCTTCCGGCACTGCAGGACCTGGCATTCATGCTCGGCTTCCGCGACAGTGGGGCCGATACATTCACCGGGCCAGCGCGGGGAAGCGGTGCCGAGCTAGGCCTGCTGTACCGGGTGTTGTGCCGGGGCCTGGCGTTACTGACAGAGGTCTACCGCCGCGGCCCGGGTATCGCCAGGATCGGGCCCCTTTGGGCGGCTGCCGGACACATCAGCGCGGTCGCTGCTAGAAGCGGCCCCGGCTGCCGGACTCGAGCAGCTTGCTGCGGGAGAGCGTCAGGGCCTGCTGGCTCGGTCGGACGTGCGTGTGGCCGTGGACATCTCGCCAGAGATCGTGGCCGGGTTCCTGTAGACCGATGGCAAGGTCCGGGTCAACAGTCCGGTCGCGCAAGATGTACGCCGCAGTGTGCGCTGCGCAGCACGAGTGGATCGCAGTGCAGCTGGCTACCAGCTATCTGCCGCTGGACATCGCAACCGACGAACGACAGCCCCCTAGCCCAGGAGGACACCGGCCCCGGCCGCATCTACTCGCGGCTGGAGGATCTTGGGCACAGCCCACTTGAGTCTTGACCCCAACTACCGGATGAGTGGCTGAATCAGTGGAAGACAACGAGGAGCAGCCCAGCAATCACCACAATGTAGATGAGCAGACCGCAGCCGAAGCCGAGTTCGCCATCCTTCGAAGCCGGGCGCGGCCTCGCGACTGGTATCCCGGAAGGTGGCTGCCCCTGGGGCCTTAGTGCCGGGTCCTGGGGATTCAATGTCTTGCTGGGGACTATCAGCGGACTGATGCCCGCGTGTTCCGGCAGCACGTTGCGGGCAGCCCCGGCATCAGGCACCTGCGGCGGAGGGTACATCTCTGATGGCAACGCAGTGATAGCCCCAGCAGTAACGTGGCCCCCGGGGGGAATGACCGGCTGCTGCACCTGCTGCGGCGCTCCGACCCAGTAGTACGCACGCTGGCGGTCAAGCTCGGTGCCGTCAGACGGGTATGCGGCAGGCCCGATGCCGTTCCGCACGACCGCGTCGGTGAGGCCATTGATGCTGGACATGGGCTCCAGCGGCACACCACCCAACGGCGGATTTGGCTGCACCTGAAAGTCCCGGAAATCCATCCTGTGATGCTAGCTCCCAAACGGGAGGATGCGCAAAGGGCAATTAGATAGGTCCTGGTTTGGTGTTTACACCTTTCTGGTCTATTGAGAACGCGGCAGCCGCAACGCTGCGTGTGGCTTCGGCCTGAGACAGAGTGGCCCATCCCTGGCCTACTTCTGCCCAGGCGTGGGCCAGTTCCGCGTCTGGCGGTCGGCCGGGATATCGTCAGCCAGGATCTCGGCGGCCTTGGTGAGAGCTTCCCTGGCCTGTCGGCCACACTCGGCGGAGAACACTATCCAGTCTCGTTGCAACTGCCCGCGCTCTGCGTGCCTTGTAGTGAGGTCTCGAAGCGCAGATTGACTCTGTCTATAGGTGACCCTGCATCGCCTCGGCAAACTGCTGAGAGAAAGGTAATTTCCATGACCGGATCACCGTGTGGGCGGGGCGCCGCGCTGCACGGCATTTCCAAATATCGAACCAACTTTCGACGCTGCGCATGGCTGATGCACCGACCGTCATCAGTCGGCGCACCAGTCCGGTACCCGAGCCTCAAATGGTGAATCCGCGAACTCGAAGCCACAACTTGAGAAGCTCTACTCCTATCGGTACTGCAAACGACGCTAGAGCGCGCCCGAACCACCTGCGGCGCGTTGTTTCCACTGCCGGAAGAGTCGCGATCGTGACAGGCGCTTCTTCGGTGGCGGCTTGCGAGGAGTTTCTTCCTGTGCTTATGCGCAGGTCGAACTGCCATCCTGTATGGACCGCCAATGTTGACATGGATCACCGACCCCTAATCAGAGTGATGGGTTGAATATGGGGTAACAACCTAGGGGATGAGATCCCTTCTCGTGGGCAAAACAGTCTGACTCACTGTCGCTTTGCACTTCGTGAGGGCGAGGCGGGCTGTCGGTCGTGACGCTCGGGGGTCTGCTGGAGCGCCGCGGTGTGATGGTGGCGTATCTAGGGCGTGCCGGACGTTTGCACCCGGTTCTGTGTGGAGCAATGCGGTCCGCCGCACTGTGGGGTCGCTGACGGCGAACCTAGCGCCGAGGGCCAGCTCGACTTCGGGCCCCGCTCGCTGATCCGGTGACCGAGTGACAGCGAAGGCCCACGCTGAGCTTCATCGGGTGCTACAAGCGGCAGGTGTTCGTGTGGCTTTACCACTGCTCGCGCATAGCGCTCGGTCTGCAGCAACCACGGAAGGTGTGCTAAGTGCCAATAGCGGGCTCAACCCTGAAAGTGACTATCGAACTTAGCATCGAGAAGGTGCTCGCTATCTGCCGCGTCGCTCCCGGCAGCTGGTCCTGAACGGAGCGTCTGAGCATGCAGGTACGTTGGGTCCCAGAACGTTACCTGGGCTTGGATGTCCGTGGGCAAGGACGAGACGAAAGGGGATTACTGTGCCGGGCGCCTCACGGACAGCTCCGGCTGGGGAGCTGACGAGTCTGCTGACCCTGTGCGGACGCACCTCCGGCTGCGCCAGAGCGCCCCAGGTTGTAGCCATCTAGACTCCCTCCCGTTCTTCGCTCCAGCGCTCATAGGCGGCGTCTGCGTCATCACCCAAGTCGGGCTCGTAGTCGCGCCAGTTGGCGTCCTCGATTTCCCAGACAGGATCGAACGCCTTGTCAATCTCGGCCTCGGAATCCAACCGCAGGCCGCATATCCGGCACTGGAATGAGTGCGCCGAGAACCAGACCTCGGGTTCAGCGTTAGTAACCTCGCCGGTCTCCTTGTCGAAATCCAAAGCCACCCATTCCACGGTGTGCTCTCCGGTTGCGATGCCATAGGAACCGACCGCAGACCGGGCAGGTGCGGAAATGCTGGCTCGTGGTCAGCGGCACGGTCTTGCCGAGCGCCCGGAGCATGTCGATGACACCATCGCCTTCGGTGGCCTGCCGCTGGTCAAGCCACGCTCCCGCCGCCGCGATCCTGACCTCGACCCGCTTGTGCGACCTTGTCGCTGGCCTCCTTGAGCAGAGCGTCCACAACAGCGACCTGGCTGCCCCAGAAGTCCTCACGCTCCCGGCCGAGGTCTTGCAGCAGCGCCTCGGCATGCAGGGCAAATGCCGCCAGGATGCGCTCCTCGGGCATCACTATGGCAGCCACAGCTCGAAGCCATTCCTCCATGTGAGCTACTCTTCTCGGCGCCCAACCACCCTTTAGACTTCCATATCGCAGTTCAGACACAGTGACAAAGGAGAGCACGAAAGATTTTCCACAAAGGTATGTATCGTAGCGGCTAAGCAGATCGACCGCCCAGTCCTTGCGAGGTCCTACTAGGATCGCAGATGCAATCATGGTATCGATAACTGCAAGGTCAGGACTTGCAGGGGTGCCCGGCTCCTCAGACACTCCTTACTGCTCTCTCAGTGCAGCAACGAATGCATCAATCTCGTCATCCGAAAGCTCTGGAATAACACCTTGTGCGAGTTCTGCATTGGCGATTGCTCTTGGAGGTGGGGCCAGATCGTGCCGCTCAAAGAAGGCAGCCTGATCAACTACGCTTGGCAACTCAGAAAACGCAGTAACATCGAATGTGACAAGGCGATGCCTGTCGTCCAACGAGGCATTGCCCACAGCACGTACTCTCCTGTCGGCCAGTTGTGCTGCTTCGCTACGCATATCTTCGGGCACGGAAAGCCGAATGGAGTGGCCTGCGTCATCCTCGATGCTGAATGAACCGGTGCGGAGGTTTAGTGCATAAAGCCTGCCAGTAAGAGCCTGATGATCGGCGGACACGTAAGGAATCGAAGGCTGAGTCTCAGCCTTTCGTAAATGCTTACGTGCTGCAACGGGTTGTACATCCGCTCGCAGCGTGCCGTTATCGATGTTGGTTTCCAAGATAACCCGCTCATAGCCGCGCAAAGCCCTAAGCCAGTCGTCAATATCTCGGGTACTCTTGCTGTC